>JAYTEL010000073.1:0-28773 GCA_043735225.1 Methylotenera sp.
ATAAGTTGCATCAGCCATTTCTGGGTCGGTCATAATGGTGGCGGGGTTTGAATTCACCAAAATTACACGGTAACCTTCTTCACGCAAGGCTTTACAAGCCTGTGCGCCCGAGTAGTCAAACTCACAGGCCTGTCCGATGACGATTGGGCCTGCGCCAATAATGAGGATAGATTTAATGTCAGTACGCTTAGCCATTACGCTACTTCCTTTTTATGCATGATCATTTTTTCATCATTTCAATAAATTGATCAAACAAATAACTCATTTCAGTTGGTCCTGGGCTCGCTTCTGGATGGCCTTGAAAGCTGAACGCAGGTTTGTCGGTGCGCGCAATGCCTTGCAGGCTGCCGTCAAACAACGAAATGTGTGTGATTTTTAGATTTTTTGGCAATGTGGCAGGGTCTGCCGCAAAGCCGTGATTTTGGCTGGTGATATACACGCGTTTGGTTTCAACATCTTGCACGGGGTGGTTAGCGCCGTGATGGCCAAATTTCATTTTCATGGTTTTGGCGCCGCTGGCTAATGCTAACAATTGATGGCCTAAGCAAATACCGAAAGTGGGAATGCCAGTTTCTATCAGCGTTTTTATCGCGCTAACAGCGTAATCGCATGGCTCTGGGTCGCCCGGGCCATTGCTTAAAAAGATGCCGTCGGGCTTATAAGCCAATGCTTCTGCTGCCGTTGCTTGTGCGGGCAAAACCGTTACTTTGCAGCCACGTGAAACAAGCATACGCAGTATGTTACGTTTGACGCCGTAGTCAAATGCTACAACATGAAATTTTGCAGCTGGCGCGTTTGTATAACCATTGCCAAGCGCCCATTCACCGTCGTCAAACTCGTAAGCGGTTTTGCAGCTAACCACTTTGGCTAAATCTATGCCGGCCAAGCCTGGAAAAGCTCGCGCTTGTTTTAGCGCTACAACCTCATCAAGCTTTTCATTCAGTGCCTGGCCCGCCATAATACAACCCGCTTGCGCACCTTTTTCGCGCAAAATGCGGGTGAGTTTACGCGTGTCAATATCGGCAATTGCTACCACATTATTCGCTATTAAATAATCCGTCAGCGTTTGCGTGCTGCGAAAATTACTTTCAAATAACGGTAAGTCGCGAATAATTAACCCTGCAGCAAAAACGTTATTCGATTCAACATCCTCATCATTTGTGCCGGTATTGCCAATGTGCGGGTAAGTGAGCGTTACGATTTGTTGACTGTAAGATGGATCAGTCAGAATTTCTTGATAGCCAGTCATACTGGTGTTAAAAACTACTTCGCCAGTGGTGTAACCAGCAGCGCCAATTGAAATGCCATGAAAAACAGTTCCATCTGCTAACACTAACACCGCTGGAATTGTTGACACGCAAATCTCCTAGATTATTTAAAGCGACACACTGCTAACTTAATACGCAAAACTAGATGTGCAAAACGGGAAAAGTTGTTGAACTCTTCCCGTTTCAGAATTACCGAATTATAGCGGAAACTGACGCATCATTCAAGCCTTAGCCTTAACACGTTTTGTTATTTACATTTAAGTAATATACATTAATAGTTTATGCAAGCTTGACTAAGTGCCTGTTTCTGATAGATTATCTCGATATAGCGCATAACAACTACGGCCTTGGCGTTTGGCGCTGTACATCGCATTATCGGCATGTCGAATCAGATTTATTTCGTTAATGTCATGATCTGGATACAGTGCAATGCCTACACTTACCCCAATTTTTAGGTTCTTATCTGACACTTGAAAAGGCTCGGTAAGCACTTTAACGACTTTTTCAGCCGTAGAAATCGCTTGCAATTCACTGCTTAAATTTGAAAGTAAAATAACGAATTCGTCGCCGCCAATTCTCGCAATGGTATCTTCAACCCGCATCAAGCCTTTTAAGCGAGTTGCAACCAGCTTTAATAATAAATCACCAACTGAGTGTCCATGCGTATCGTTCACCGCTTTAAAATAATCTAAATCTAAAAATAAAACCGCCACAATTTGCCGTGTGCGCGCCGCACTTTTAATGGCTTGCGCTATTCTGTCTTCTAATAATCGTCGGTTTGGCAGGCCAGTTAACTCATCATTATTGGCAATCTCTACAAGCTCAGTTGTGCTATTAAATAGCGCTGTATATTGCTTTTCGCGTTCTTTGTTTTTGGCCATAAACCATAATAAAAACCCACAAAAAATTAATGTAAAACTAATCGGCACTAGGGCTTTTTTATAAATGCGAGATTGCCAGCCAGTGTCAGCCACATCAATATTTAACATCACAAAATGATTGCCTTTAAGCGTAATTTTAACTGGCACGCGCGCGCTTATCCACGTACCCCAATGGTCAATAACTGGCCCTTCTACCAGCGGCTTTTTGTGCAACATTGCTGCTTTAAGCGAATCAGTGGCTTCTACAAACACTTCGGTCAGCTTGGAGATTTCTGATTCGGGCTGTGGGCTGGCATCTAACAAAAACTTGACCTTGTTTTTTAGTAAGCCTTTTTCTAAGCCTTTTTCTAAGCCTTTTTCCAAATACAGCAAATAAATAAAGTGACAATCTCGATTGGCTTTGCAGGCATCGTTTAATTGCACGCGCATGCCGTTAAATTCAGCTAAATTGATATTGTTTGGATTGGTATTAAGCACGTTTTCGAAAGGCCGCCAATCTATCGAGCGCTCGATGGTGTTGGCATACGTGATCAAGTTTTCGCGCATCTCAGCGTCTTCAGAGTGCATGACGTAATAAGTGAGTAGCGAGCCGATAAGTAAAGTAAGTGTCAGCAAAAGCCATTGCCAAGTTTTAGCTTGTTTTTGCAATGCTCTCATACTCGCTAACTTAAGAAACTGCATTAGATTAGTGCTCGGCTTTCATACCTATACAGTTTCCAGTATTGAAAAGGGTGGGTGAAATTTAAGTATTAACTTAAATTTAGCACATCGCGCATATCAAACAAGCCGGTATTTTTGTGCTGCAAAAATTTTGCTGCACGCAGTGCGCCCAGTGCAAATGTGGCGCGGCTGCTGGCTTTGTGCGTAATTTCAACGCGCTCGCCAATGCCTGCAAATACCACGGTATGATCACCCACCACATCGCCGCCGCGCAAAGTTGCAAAACCAATTTTGCCAGGTTCGCGCTCACCAGTTACGCCTTCACGTGCGTAAATGGCGCAATCTTGCAAATGCTGGCCTAAACCTAGCGCAGCCGCCTCACCCAAGCGCAAAGCTGTGCCAGACGGCGCATCTACTTTATGGCGATGATGCATTTCTACCACCTCAATATCGAAGCCATCTTTTAGTGCTTTTGCAGCTTGCTCGACTAAATTTATTAACAGCGTTACGCCTACGCTCATATTAGGCGCAAAGACTATGGCAATTTCTTTGGCGGCGGCGGAAATAATGGCTATTTGTTCTGCAGTAAAGCCAGTTGTGCCAATCACGTGTTTAACACCTGCTTGTTTGCAGGCTTCTACGTATTCTAAGCTAGCTTCAGGCCGCGTAAAATCAATCAGTACATCTGCACCTTTTAACGTTACGGCAACATCACAAGTGATAATTACGCCTGTGTTTTTGCCTAACTGCGCGCCAGCATCTTGGCCTATTTGTGCGCCGTCAGCGCGGTCTAATGCACCATATAGTTGACAATCTGCATCTGCCAACACGCCCTCTAATAAAGCAAGGCCCATGCGGCCAGTAATGCCAGCAATCACAACTTTAGCGAGTGGCATTAAAAACCAATCTTTTCTAACATTTTATCAAAAAAACTTGGCTCAGCTTCCACCGGCTGTGTTTCTACTGTCTTCACTGGCAGTAACGCAGTGTCTAGTGTCGTGGCATTTAAAGTCGCGGCATCTAACTTATTAACATCTAACTTATTGGCAATTAAAGTATTGGCATTCAAAGTTGTGGCATCAGGCACCATATTAGCAAGCTCTGGCATGACTTGTGGATTAGCAACATGATTGCGCGCTAAATCTAACGTTTTATCCATTCTAAAAATAAGCTGTTCGCCTTTTTTTGGCTCTAATGACAAAGGCTTTAGCGGCCTAGATAGCTGCGAATCAACGGGCGCAGGTTTTTGAAGCATTGGCTTTTTAAAAACAGAGCTTGGTACTGCCGGTTTTGCTGGCATTGGCTTAATAAACTCTGGCTTAGCCGGCAGCATTTTTTGCGATGGCGATTTAAACGTTTTCATCGACTCTTTGCCGGTAATTGCTGGTGCTTTTTTTGTATTAAGTTGCTCTGTTTGTAAGGGCAAGGCTGTTACAGGCTCTTCTGCAACTATTGCATGCGTATTCACACCCTCTTTTGCAGCTTCAGCATTTGGCAACTCTATTGGCACAACCAAAATAGATTGCGCTTCAGGCGCAGTTGCTTGTGAGACAGACGCTGAATCTTGCGCTACATTTTTTACCGCACTGGCGGCAGTTTCTGCTTTAGCTTCATCTAATGCTGCTGTTTCTGCCTCTGTTGGATTATTTTTTTTCCAAAATTTTAATGATTCAAGCCAGCTGATTTTTGACCCGCTTTTATCTAAGCTGTTTTTTTCAAGACTATCATTTTCTAACATGTTTTTTGCTGGTAAGGTTTTAATTGTCAAATTTTCTGGCAAGTTTTTTTCTACTTCAATATTTTTTAAATTAACATTGGCTGCTTCAGGCTTAGCCGCTTTAAGGCTTGCCTCCTCTGCAACTGCAAGCACCATAGGCGCAACAACTGTTGACGTCTCAGCTGACGCCGCGGCAGTTCGCTTTACTCGTGCAGGAGTGACTTCAGATTTAGCCAGCAATTTTTCATCTTTTTTCCAAAATTTTAGCCTATCCCACACATTTACTTCTTTCATACTTGCTTCTTTTGGTTTTGGTTCAACCATAATGGGCGCGTTGAGAGTACTCAAATCACTTACATCAGCCTCTTTAGCAGCGCCTACGGTGCCTTGCGGCACCACGTCGCCACGTACTTTGGTCAGCAATTCTTTATCAAAATCTAAAATAACGCGGCGCTGCTCTACAATTTTACCTGCTTGGCGCATTTGATAAAAATAATCCCAGCGATCTTTATGAAAGCTATCCACAATTAACGGCGTGCCCATAATAAAGCGCACTTGCGATTTGGTCATGCCAGGTTTTAATTGCAATAACATTTTAGATGTCACCACATTACCTTGCTGAATATCCATTTTAAATGGTTTTAAAGCAGGTCCATTAGCGCCGCAGCCAGCTAGCAATGTGCAACACAGCACAAAAAGAAACAATGGTATTTTAAGCATAGACGCAAATAAACAAAAAGGTTGTCGCATAATAGGTGGCGAATGACAGATGACTAAATTGACGTTAATATACCACGATGGGTGCAAGCCTAAAACCCCCATTATTATTTGCCAATTATTTTATATGAGCACAATCGATGAACCATGATCAAAAAGATTTAAAGAACGCTGGCCTAAAAGCCACGCTGCCAAGACTAAAGATTTTAGAACTATTTGAAAAAAGTGCAGAGCGTCATTTATCCGCCGAAGATGTGTATAAAATATTGCTTACTACGGGTGAAGATGTAGGCCTTGCCACGGTTTATCGGGTATTAACCCAGTTTGAGCAAGCAGGGCTTTTACTGCGCCACCATTTTGAAAGTGGCAAAGCGGTGTTTGAGCTGAATGAAGGTAGCCACCATGACCACATTGTGTGCCTACAATGCGGTCATGTAGAAGAGTTTTGCGATGAGGAAATTGAAAAATTACAGCACAAAGCCGCTAATGACCGCGGTTTTACTATTCATGAGCATTCACTCTATATATATGCTGATTGCACGAAAAAACCGTGTCCGCATAAAAGTTGAGCCTGATAAAAAGCAATCTTTGTAAAAAACTGATTTTGTATGCGTTATTAATTACCAAAGCGTTAATATTAAGCATAAATTTAAAACATTACTTTTATTTTTAGGAAAGCGCCATGTCAATAACACGATTAAAAAAATATTCAACGCCTAAATGTTCATCGCTAAAACTTTCATCGATAGTCGTTGCAATAGTAGTAAGTTTTGCGCTTACTGCATGCGGCACGAATCCCGTCACCAAGAAAAAAGAATTTCAACTGGTTTCGCAATCTCAAGAAATTAGTATTGGCAAGCAAAATTACTCGCCTGCACGCCAATCGCAAGGCGGCGATTATGTCATTGATCCTGAATTAACCGCCTACGTGCAAAGTGTAGGTAACCGCTTGGCAAAAGTATCCGATCGGCCCGAATTACCTTACGAATTTGTGGTTATAAATGATTCTGTGCCAAACGCATGGGCGATGCCTGGCGGCAAAATCGCGTTTAATCGCGGCCTTTTGTATGAGCTTAATAGCGAGGCCGAATTGGCCGCAGTGCTTGGCCACGAAATTACCCACGCCGCCGCGCGCCACGGCGCCAAAAGCATGGAGCGCGGCATTTTTATGCAAGGCGCGATGATTGCAATAGGCTTATCGACACAAAATAATAATTATCGCAACTTAATCGTGGGCGGCTCGCAGCTGGGCGCGCAGCTAGTTTCTAGCAAATATGGCCGCGACGCCGAAAAGGAATCTGACCTATATGGCATGCAATACATGAAAAAAGCGGGCTACGACCCAGCTGCCGCTGTCACCTTACAAGAAACATTTGTGCGCCTTAGCGCTGGCCGCGAAAGCAATTTTATTACTGGGCTATTTGCCAGTCACCCGCCTTCACCAGAGCGGGTTGCAGCAAATAAAATCACATTGGCACAAGTTGGCGCGGGCGGCGAAATGGGCAAAGAAATTTACGCGCAAAAAGTGGGCAAGCTTAAAGCTGGCCAACCTGCCTACAAAGCCTATGACGAGGGCGTAAAAGCGCTTAACAAAAACGATTCTACAACCGCATTAGTCGATGCAAAAAAAGCCATCGCACTAGAGCCACGCGAAGCGCGCTTTCAAGAGTTGCTAGGCGATATTGAAATGCAAAAAAAACGCCCGAATGATGCGATTCCTTACTATGCAAAAGCCATTCAATTGCAGCCCGATTACTTTAAACCACATATTCAAACGGGCGTTGCGCTGTTTAATTTAGGCCGCAAAGCCGAGGCCGAACCTTATTTAAAACGCGCCAATGAGTTATTGCCCACTGCACCAGGTCACGCGCTACTGGGTCAAATTGCTGAAGAGCGCGGTGATATGGATAACGCGCTACAACATTATCAAGTGGCGTCTGAATCCAATTCTGACATTGGTAAACAAGCCAACGCGCGCGCGGTGCAAATTGATTTACCGCGCCACCCCGCCAAATACATACAAAGCGGCGCCATTGTGGATAACGCAGGCAATGTATTCGCCGCCGTGCAAAATGATACCAACGTGCCGATTGGCCGCGTGCAAGTGCGCGTGGTGAAATACGATGCTGCGACAGGCCGCGCCGTTAGCCAAAGCCAACCAATGATTATTAACGGCGTGCAACCCGGCAAACAAAACCAAATTGCCATTGGCGAGCGGGTAAAAACCGCACAAGAAGCGCAGTTGTACCGCGTGGTGGTTGAAGCGGCGGAATTGGCGAAGTGATGGCTACTTTTAAATGTGACAATTGCGGCGAATTAAACCATGAATCTCAAAAAATTACTGATAACGACCCAAGATACATCAACAAATTTGTTCAACTAATTGCTCTTTTTATGCCTGGGAGTGGCGGTAGCGGAGGAATGTTTACCAGCGGAAATGTGTGCAAAAAGTGTCAATGGCAAGATTATGTCTTCATAGCATTTATACTACTATTTGCAGGACTGCTATTGTTTAGTTTTCTAAGTAAAATTAAATTGATTTGAAAATTATTAAAATGGATTCCCGCCTACGCGAGAGTGACGATAACAGGCAGATTGGGTCACTTGTGACCAACGCGTTGTAATCATGCAGCCATGTAGGGTGGGTCACTTGTGACCCACGCGTTGCAATCGCTCAGCAAACTTCAACCGCGTGGGTTCAAGAACCCACCCTACTTATCTTTACTGGCGAGCGGGTAAAAACCGCACAAGAAGCGCAGTTATATCGGGTTGTTGTTGAGGCGGCAGAGTTGGCGCGGTAATATTTAGAAATAAATTTAGCCATGCAGGGTGGCCACTAATAGGCGTTTTTGACCAAAAGCAAAATGTGTTAAGTGCAATAATCTTGCAGTTTGTGCGATAAGGTTTACACTTTAAATACCAATTAATTGAGGATTTGTTATGTATAAAAAACCGTTTTTATTGAGTTTGGCAACGGCTGTACTATTAAGCGCGTGCGCAACAGCGCCAAAAGCAGCCAATGCAGATACCGCACCAGCAACCGAAACAGTCGCGCCAAAAGTCGCTGATGAAATCATTAAAATTAGTACCAATGGCAAATATGCTTACTATGTAAACGATGTAGAAAACCCTGAGTTAACACTTAAACGTGGCCAAACTTACCAAATTGAAGTGGAGGCGCTAGGCCATCCGCTGTGGATTAAAGCCAAAGATAGCAACACCACTGATAACGCCTACACAAACGGCGTAACAAACAACGGAACGTACAAAGGCATAATTACCTTCAAAGTGCCAAAAGATGCGCCTGCCAGCTTGTTTTATAATTGCCAATATCATATAAATATGCACGGTAAAATTAATATTACCGATTAAGCAAAATTATATTTTTAAATTCAAAATGGATTCCCGCGTACGCGGGAATGACGATGCAAAAAGTTGAAGTAGCGTTAAAGTCCCAACATCTCTTTTGCATGGCTACGGGTGGTTTCGGTAATTTGAATGCCGCCCAACATGCGCGCGATTTCTTCAATTCTTTGTTGTGAATCAAGCGCTTGAATATGGCTTAAGGTTGCGCCATTAGCTTGTGTTTTTGATACTTGCAAATGCTGCGCGGCTTGCGCGGCCACTTGCGGCAAATGCGTAATCACCAGCACTTGGCGTTCTGCACCGAGCTGTTTGAGCAACTGCCCAACCACTTCGGCCACGCCGCCGCCGATGCCCACATCTACCTCGTCGAAAATCATGCACGGCACGCTGCCTTGGCTTGCCGTTGTAACATGCAAAGCCAAACTGATGCGCGATAACTCGCCGCCAGAAGCTACTTTGTTTAATGGTCGCGGCTCTACGCCAGCATGACCTGCCACTAAAAACTCAACTGTTTCTAAGCCGTTTGCGCTTGCTTCACCAGCTTGTAATGCCACCTCAAACTTGCCGCCACTTAGCGATAATCGCTGCATCTCTTGACTGATTTTTTGACTTAAAATGTTGGCAGACTTTTGGCGATTAACGCTTAATTGCTTGGCAGAAACTTGATATAAATTAAGCGCCTGCGCTTCTTGATTGGCCAGCGCGCCGTCGTTGGCAACACTTTCAAGCGCTAACATGCGCGCCAAATCGATGGCTAATAAATCAGGCAACTCTTCAGGTTTTACGCGGTATTTGCGGCCAATATTGTGAATCGATTGCAATCTGTTTTCAACAATGGTCAGCCGCGCTGGGTCAAGCTCGGTATTTTGTAAGTAGCGATTTAAACTGCGGCTGGTTTCTTCTAACGTTATCAGCGCAGAGTCCACATTATCAGCCGCTTCAATCAAAGCCGCGTCAAATTCCACCAAAGCTGCCAATTTTTGTTGCACCAATGTTAGCTGGCCATTTATCGAAGCTTCATTATCGTCTAACAGCGTAATACAGCTCTGCAACACCGTAAGCAGACCCGCGCCATTGGCTAGGCGGTTGTGTTCTTGCTGCAATTCTGTCCATTCGTCGGCTGTAAATCCCAATTGCTTAAGCTCGCGCGTTTTATCGCGCAGTTCGGCCAGCTCTTCTTTAAGCGCGGCAGAATTTTTTTCGATTTCTATACGCTGTAAATGTAATTTTTGCCAAGTTTTATATTGTATTGCAGTCAAATTTGTAAGCTCCATATTGCCTGCAAACTCATCTAAAATTTGCCGTTGCGTGTTGGCTTTTAAAAGTGAGTGATGCGCGTTTTGGCTATAAATATCAATAAGATATTCGCCCAACTCTTTTAATTGCGCTGCATTTGCAGTAACGCCGTTAATAAAGGCGCGGCTACGACCATCGGCATAAATCACGCGGCGCAAAATCAATTCAGCCTGATTATCTTGGCCAGATTCAAGCTCGTTTTCGCTTAGCCAGTTTTTGGCTAACGCATTATTTTTAATGTTAAAGCTTGCTGATATATCAGATTTTTCTGCGCCTTTTCGCGTCACAATGCCGTCGTTACGCGCGCCCAGCGCAAGCGAAAGCGCATCAATTAAGATAGATTTTCCAGCGCCCGTTTCGCCCGTAAGCGTGGTAAAACCTTGGCTGAACTCTAAATCGAGAGATTCAACAATAATAAAATCGCGGATTGATAATGTTTGCAACATGTTTACGTTTTTGACGCCAATTAAATTCGATTATTTATTCCGCGGTTAATGTCATGATTGAAAATGGCTGCATCAACATTGAAATGTGAGCTGCAACAATTCTCAAGCACAAGGTAACAAAGCGCAGACAGTACATGTGTATGACGAGACGCAGTAAACGCTGTGTTGAGGATTGTTGTAATGAAGATTTAGCCCCAGTTGAGCTTGTTGCGCAACATTTCAAAATAGCAATAATCGCTAGGATGCAGCAGCGTTACCGTTTGCGCCGCGCGCTCTACTAAAATTCTATCGCCTTGCTCAAGCGCCATGTGAAACTGCCCGTCAAAGCTCACTTGCGCTTCGTCTATTTGCACTAAGGTAACCTCAATCTTGCTATTACTATTGACTGTAATGGGCCGATTACTCAACGTGTGCGGGCTAATTGGCACCAGCGCAATCGCCTCCACATTGGGGTGCAAAATAGGCCCGCCAGCCGATAATGCATAGGCAGTTGTGCCAGTAGGCGTGCTAATAATAAGGCCGTCTGCGCGTTGTTTATAGACAAATTTTCCGTCAATTGTTACTTCAAGCTCAATTAACCTTAGGCCGCTTTTTACGACAATATCGTTAAGCGCTGGTGCAGCGTAAATTTGCTTACCTTGACGACAAACGCTAGCGCTTAATAACATGCGCTTTTCTAGCATAAAGGCGCCATCCAAAATACAATCTACCGCCAACAGCATATCTTCGGCGCGTAAATCGGTTAAAAAGCCAAAGCGGCCGCGGTTAATGCCTACCAGCGCAATGCCATTATCCATTAGGCTGCGCGCCACGCTTAACATGGTGCCATCGCCGCCCATCACGATGACTAAATCGACTTGCTCGCCAATGGCATCTAAGCTGGCGGTGTGAAAACCCTTCAATTCAGCATGTTTGGCAGTATTTTCTTCTAGCAGCACCTTAATATTTTTGGCTTTTAAATGGCGCGCTAAATCGGCCAAGTCTGTTTGCATCATTTGCAGCGCAGATGCGTTCATGTATTTGCCAATAATGCCGATGGTTTTAAATGGTTTTGCCATGCATGGATTATTTCATAAGATTGGGCTATTCTCAAAGCATTAAATCGGGCAAAATACGTTATCAAATTATGGATAAACGCGCGCAAATTTTACTTAAAACGCTGGTTGAACATTACATTAGTGATGGCCAACCCATAGGCTCGCGCACCTTATTGCAGCACAGCGGCTTAGATGTTAGCGCAGCCACCATTCGCAACGTCATGTCAGATTTAGAAGGCTTAGGTTTTATCGCTAGTCCGCACACTTCTGCCGGGCGTATTCCCACGCAAAAAGGCTATCGCTTATTTGTTGATTCGCTGTTAACAGTACAGCCATTAGATAGTACGGCAGTCAACCAACTGAAAAGCGGTTTAAGCTCGCAGAACCAACATGAGCTTATTAATAGCGCGGCCGATATGCTGTCGCAGTTGACGCAATTTGCAGGCTTGGTGATGATTCCTAAGCGCAAAACTTTATCTTTTAAGCACTTAGAATTTTTAGCGCTGACTGAAAAACGCATCCTTGTTATCATCGTTACTAGTGATGGCAACGTGCAAAACCGCGTGATTGTTACCGAAAAACCGTATTCGGCCAGCGAATTAAACCAGGCCAGCAATTATTTTAATGCCAATTTTAGCGGACATACTTTTATTGAGGCGCAGCAAAAACTGCATGCAGAGCTGACACAAATGCAATTTGACATGAACGTGTTGATGAGCGCTGCCCTGCAAGCCAGCAACCATGCGGCTAGCAGCGCAGATGAAAAAAACGGCGTAGTTATTGCAGGCGAGCGTAACTTGCTACAAGTCGATGAGTTATCTACCAACGTCAACAGTTTGCGCAAATTGTTCGAGATTTTTGAGCGCCGCACCTCATTAATGGCGCTGCTTGATAACAGCCAGGCTGCAACGGGCATTCAAATATTTATCGGCGGTGAAAGTGGGTATTTACCGCTAGACGAATGTAGTATGGTGACCGCGCCGTATGAAGTTGACGGCCAAGTGGTTGGTACGCTTGGGGTCATTGGCCCAACCAGAATGGCCTATGAGCGCGTGATACCAATTGTGGATGTGACGGCGAGATTGTTGTCTAGCGCGCTATCAAATAATTGATTTGGCCATTGATAAACCCAGTTAATCATAAAGCATGACTAAACACTAAAATATTGGAATAGTTAAATGATGAAAAAACCAAAAATAAGGCACCTAAATTGACTATTATCGATAAAAATTTCCCAGTCATTTGCGTGGGCGGCTCCGCGGGAGGCTTAGATGCTTACATCAAACTATTAGAAAATTTACCCAGTAATATGGGCGTTGCCATTGTGATTGTGAATCATGTCAGAACAATGCCCACTTTATTGCATGAAATTTTACCCAAATATACAACCATGCCGATAACTTTAATTGCCGAAGATTTAGTGATAAAGCCGAATCAAGTGTATATCATCCCGCCAAATAGAGATTTGCATGTTTTTAACGGCAAATTTCAGTTAAAACCAATCTCTAAGCCAAGAGGCTGGCCAGATGTGATTACGGTTTTTTTACGCTCGTTAACCAATTGCTGGCAGGGCAAGCTAATCGCTGTGATTGTGTCTGGCTATGACGGTGACGGCGCCGCGGCACTATGCGGCATTAAAGAGGTTGGCGGCATTACTATTGCGCAAAAATTGGCAACGGCCACCCAGCCAGATATGCCTGAAAGCGCGATTGATAGTGGTTGCATCGATTTTGTATTATCACCCGAAGATATTGCTAAAAAGATTGTTGAAATTACCACGAAAGTATGAAAAACGTTGCCATTAAACAGCGTCTGTTAAATCAAACTCCACCCAAAAAACGCTGCCTTTTCCTATCAAGCTTTCTACGCCAATTTCGCCGCCCATCAATTCTACAATCCGTTTAGAAACTACTAGCCCTATGCCTGTGCCTTCTTCTTGGCTCGATTCTTTACCAAGCCGATTAAAAGGTTGAAAAAGTTGCGCCATATTGTTAGCCGTTATTCCCTCGCCTGTGTCTTCAATACAAATACGAACGCGCTGGCTACTTTTTTTAACGTAACTCACTAAAACGGCGCCATTGGCCTTATTGTATTTAAGCGCATTGGATAGCAAATTGACTATGACTTGCTTTATTCTAACGCGGTCAGCGTTCACATAATACACTTCTGATATTAAAGGAAATTGCATGTGAATGCCGCGCTGCTGCGCTTGGTGTTCTAGCATCGCCTGTGCATCATTTAACACTTCAGCTAACGATAAACGCTCCATATGCAGCACAATTTTGCCCGATTCAATCACCGCTAAATCAAGTATTTCGTTGATTAGCTCTAGCAAATACCAGCCAGCCTTTAAAATTTGCTCCACATTTTTTTGTTGTTTAAGTGTCGGCGGCGGCTCGGCACATTCTATTAACTGGGCAAAACCTAAAATAGCATTTAGCGGTGTGCGCAGCTCGTGACTCATGCTAGATAAAAATTCTGATTTGGCAAGATTGGCTTTATCGGCGATTAGTTTAGCCTCTTGCAGCGCATATTCCGCTTGTTTTCGCGCACTAATATCGCTTAATACCACACGAATTTCCTGTTCTGTGTTTAAGCTAACGTCACTGTCGTGACTTGTAGCATTGGCAAGCGTAATCACCAAATTAGCCCAAAATGCCACACCGTCGCTTGTTACAATTTGCAAATCAAATGATTGCGGGTCACCGCTTTCCATCAGTTTTTTATGGCTTAGATAATAAATATCTTGATCTGCTTTAACTATCAGTTTAGACAGCGGCTGTTTAAGCAGCGCGCCGCGCGTCACGCCCAGCAAATTGGCAACGGTTAAATTAGCTTGCTGAATACTGCCGTGCGTATTCAACGTTAAATAGCCAATTGGCGCTAAATCATACAAATCAAAATAGCGGGCGCGCACAATATCCAGTGCAATTTGTGATTCACGCAGTTCTTCATTCTGCATTTCTAGCTCAATTTGATGCACTTGCAGCTCGTGCAACAAGGTTTCCGCGGTTTCTGGCAGCAGGGTTTCTAGCAGCAGTGTTTCTGGTAGCAAGGATTCTAGCGTCAGGGTTTCTGGCGGCAAGCTATTTAGCACAGTTGGAGTAGTTTTTTTCCTAAATCTTGCTTCGGCTCTAAACCTAAGCTTTTGCCAGGTACTGTCTTTAGAAAACGTGTTTTTAGGCGGCTTAATGGGACTGGTCATGTTACTTTTTCGCTGACCAAGCGCTCGGTGGTGGCAATTGCATACACTTCACCAGCTTCATTCATTAAAGCGGTGGATATGATGGAAACTTTTAAAATAACGCCTAGTTTGTTAATGCGCTGCGTTAAATAGGGCGCCAAAATTTCTGCTTGGCTAAGCTGCTTTAATTTTGCCAAGGCCTTTTCGCGTAAATCTTGTGGAATTCTATCGCGCACATTTATTTTTAAGGCCTCAAATTCACTCCAGCCATACATTCTAACTGCGCCAGGATTCCAAGCCAGCGTTTGACCCGTCATGCTTTGCACGGTAATTGCATCGTGCGCATCTCGCACTACTACTGCCAAGCGTAACAAATCGTTGGCACTATCTAGCGCCATACGCGCTTCAATCATTTCTGAAATATTAACAAAAGAAATGACTGCACCTTCAATCACGTTATTGAGCGTGCGGTAGGGTTGAATGCGCATTGCGTACCAGCTGCCTTCTTTAGTTTGCACCTCAACCTCTTTTAAAATCAACGTGTTAAGCACCGATTGCGTGTCGGCTACCATGTTATCGTAACCAACCAAATTAGACACAATATGCGCAACTGGCCTGCCAATATCGCTTAATATCAAATTTATAATGGCGCTAACGGCGGGCGTAAAGCGCAAAATACGCAGTTGATGATCCACAAAAACAGTACCAATGCCAGTACCAGCCAGCAGGTTATTCATATCGTTATTGGCGCGCGATAAATCCACCACTTTGGTTTGCAGCTCGTTATTAACCGTTGCTAGCTCCTCATTTACCGATTGCAGCTCTTCTTTTGAAGTTTCAAGCTCCTCGTTGGTCGATTGCAACTCCTCATTTACTGATTGCATTTCTTCGTTAGACGATTTTAATTCCTCATTAGAACTTTCTAACTCTTCATGCGTAGATTGTAAGTATTCTTCTTTGGTGCGCAGCTCTTGCCTAAGCGCATCAATACGGGCTTCTGCATCTGCATCAACCAATTTTTCTTGGTCTTTTACTGCTAAATTGTCACCCTGTTCGCCTTCAATAAACGGGCTTGGCGCCTCTTCTAAAATAATTAAATATAAATTTACGTCTGGCTTTATATTTGGGTTTGCAGCGTTTTTGCTTTTGGTATCAGTCTTGCTTAACCCAGAAATATGATTTAATGCCGCACCTTTTAAATCTAAGCTAGCATTAGCGTCCGCCAACGTAGAAAGGGATGCTATACAAACCGTTACATTAACTTTGGTAAAATGGCCATTTGTTCTTACCTTAATGCCTGCGCAGCGCACTGTTGTGTTGGTTTTAACGGCTGCTAAGAGCGTGCTGGTTAAATCGCGGCGCAACCCTTCGCGCGACATTTTTAAAATATTGTTAATACCCACTTCGCCAGCGCTCATTTCAAGGTACATGCCTGTTCTACCATGCAAGTACAAAATATCGCCGCGTTCATTCACTAGCGCACTAGCGGGCGCAATTTTTTTCAGCAAAGTTTGCTCAGTTAGCTCTTTTAGTGACATTTTTGCGGCAACTGCGTTAGATTGCGCTTTTACAGCGTTTGCCACAGGCATTAAGCCGGTATCAAACAATGGTGGCAACACGCGCCCTAAGCTGTTTCTAGTGCCGCCGCTATATTGCTCCTTACGTTGATAAAACTTAACTTTGCGGTCTAGCACGTTAAACAAAGTATTAAAATCGCCGATGCCTTCAGAAGTGCCTAAAAACAAAATGCCTGCTGGTTTTAGTGCAAAATGAAAGAGTGGAATCAACTTTTTTTGAAGCTCTGTATCTAAATAAATCAACAAGTTACGGCAGCTAATCATATCCAGCTTAGAAAAAGGCGGGTCTTTAATCACATCTTGTTCAGAAAAAACCAGCATATCGCGAATGTTTTTATGAATACGGTAAGCACTGCCATCGGCCTCAACCGAAAAAAAGCGTGCTAAGCGCTCTGGCGTAATATCGTCCGCAACGCTGGCTGGGTACAAGCCTGCGCGGGCGGTGGCAATCGCTCTGCTATCAATATCGGTTGCAAACAGTTGCACGGTGAAATTCTTTTTGATTACATCAATATGTTCGTACAATAGCATGGCAATTGAATACGCCTCTTCACCCGTAGAACAGCCTGTAGACCAAATACGGATGACTGAACCGGCTGGCTTATCTTTGAATAGCGCAGGAATAATTTGCTCTTCTAAGGCCGCAAAAGCTTCATCATCACGAAAGAACTTTGTTACGCCAATTAACAAATCGCGAAATAACGCTTCAATTTCGGCAGGCGTTTGTTGCAAGTATTTAACGTAATTATCAATAGAATCAACCTGATGCACCGCCATACGCCTTTCAATACGGCGGTTAATGGTGCTGGGCTTGTAGCCAGAAAAATCGTGTCCGGTTTGGGCGCGCAGCAAAATAAATATTTTTTTACTTAAGCTGTTTGCATCAGCCGGCGCTGGTGTATTAGCGCGATGCAGTTTGCCGTAGGCGTGCTTGGCATAAGCTAATAATTTGGCCGGCATGGCAGCTGGCGGCAGTTCAAAATCCACCAAACCAGTAGCAATGGCGCTGCGCGGCATGCCATCAAACTCGGTAGATGTTAACTCTTGCACCATCACCATGCCGCCCTCACCCTTAATGGCCCGCACGCCTAAAGTGCCATCGCTGCCCGTGCCTGATAAAATGATGCCAATGGCGTGTTCACCTTGATCTTGCGCTAGCGAGCGAAAGAAAAAGTCGATTGGCAAGCGCTGACCGCGCGGCGCAGAAGGTTCCAGCAAATGCAGTCGGCCCTTTAAATAAGCCAAATCAACATTAGGCGGAATAATATAGGCACAATTAACTTGCACAACCATGCCATCGCTTATTTCAAATACTTGCATGGTGGTGTAGCGTCTAATTAAATCGGTTAAGATACTTTTATGATCGGGCGCAAGGTGTTGCACCAATACAAACGCCATGTTTGGCTGTACATTGGCGGGCATGCCAGAAAAAAAGTCTTCAAATGCCTTTAAACCGCCAGCCGAAGCGCCTAAGCCAACGATTGGAAATACTTGGTCTTTTGTATGCGCGCCTTGTGCAAATTCAGCTTCGCCAGCAGATTCTACCGCTGTTATAGCTTTGGGTTTCACCTTAACATTTAAAGACTTTGGCTTTAAGGACTTTACTTTTTTTACAATTTTTTTGGCTGTCATGCTGCTTGCCTCATTGGGTAAATGCTTTTTTAACTTAAGCACCACATAATAATTAGCGCCTAAAATATGATTTTTGACGGCATATTAATGTAGTTTATACTCTTTATCACCCTAACAATAGCCGTTGGCAATTGTGGCCAATTTACTCTAAAATGCGTTATGGCTTATTACAACCCCGAACCACCCTTCTCTCATGGCGATCAACTTAAAGTAGGCATTTTAATTGCCAATTTAGGCACGCCAGACGCCGCAAATTCCAGCGCATTGCGCCGTTATTTAGGCCAATTTTTAATGGACAGGCGCGTGGTTGAAATTCCGCGTTTTATTTGGTGCTGGATATTGCATTGCATTATTTTAGTGATTCGCCCCAAAAAATCTGCCGCAAAATATGCGCAAGTTTGGACGCCAGAAGGCTCGCCATTGTTAGTACACGCACAAAAACAAACGCAGCTACTGCGCGGTTTTTTGGCGCAAAAAGTAAAGTCTCCTTTCGTAGTGGAGCTTGGCATGAGCTATGGCAACCCGAGTATGAAGTCGGCTATTGAAAGCTTAAAAGCACAACATTGCGACCGTATTTTAGTGTTTCCACTGTACCCGCAATACGCTGCCAGCAGTACCGCGTCAGCCATGGACGCGGTATGGCGCGTGCTGCTCAAAATGCGCAATATGCCCGCTATTCGCAGTATTCGTAACTACCACGATCATCCTGCATATATCCTGGCACTGGCCAACAGCGTGCAAGAACATTGGCGCGTTAACAGCAAACCCAATTTTAACAATGGCGAAAAATTGGTCATGAGCTTTCATGGTGTGCCAAAAGTGCATTTAACCAAGGGCGACCCCTACCACTGCCAATGTCACAAAACTGGCCGTTTATTAGCCGAGGCGTTAGGTTTAAGCAAAGATGATTATTTGGTTGCTTTTCAATCGCGCTTTGGCAAGCAAGAGTGGCTAAAGCCTTATTTAGCAGCTACGCTAGCCGATTTAGGCAAAGCAAAAACTGCGCGCATTGATGTGATTTGCCCAGGCTTTAGTGCCGATTGCTTAGAAACGCTGGAAGAAATTGCCATGGAAGGCAAAGAGATTTTTACCCACGCCGGCGGTGGTGATTACCATTATATTGCTGCGCTTAACGAGAGTGAAGCGTGGATTCACGCCATGACGCAAATTGCGTTAGAAAATTTACAAGGTTGGGTGAGCACTGAGTGGCACGATACGCAAGCAAAAAATGAAAATGCATTAACCAAATCTCGCGCCGATGCGATGAGAAATGCGCAAGGCTAGTCAGATTGAATGAATGAAAAAATGTTTTAAGAAGAGCCATTGGGCCGAAATGACGCCCGCTTATTTTGGGGGTAGCTTATTACGCGTTATACTGCTGTTTTTAGTCTATAAAGTATGTGTATGATTATAATTACTGGCGGCGCAGGCATGATTGGCAGCATGATTGCTTGGCATTTAAACACCAAGCAAGGTATTGATGATTTGGTGATTGTTGACCATATTACGCACCAGGGGCAGTGGCAAAACTTAGTGCATCGCCAATATGTAGAATACCTAGACCGCGATCAACTATTTGATTATTTAGAAGGCAATGACGAAGTTGAAGCAGTCATTCACATGGGCGCAATAAGCGCCACCACCGAGACAGACTTCAATAAATTAGTTGAAGCAAATATCCACTACAGTCAAGATTTATGGAGCTGGTGCGCAGAATTTAATGTGCCGTTTTATTACGCCAGCTCTGCCGCCACCTATGGCGATGGCAGCGCGGGTTATGATGACGTTAGCATCGATAAGCTGCGCCCGCTTAATGCCTATGGTTATTCTAAACATTTTTTTGACCAATGGGCACTTAAGCAAGCGCCAGAAAATTCTCCGCCTGCGTGGGCTGGCTTTAAGTTTTTTAATGTGTACGGCCCCAATGAATACCATAAACAGCGCATGGCCAGCGTGGCTTTTCACACCTTTAATCAGTTTTCTGAGTCTGGCACCATGCAGCTTTTTAAAGGCACAAAACCCGGCATAAAAGATGGCGAACAATTGCGCGATTTTGTGTATGTAAAAGATGTAGCGGCGATTGTTTGCAGCTTTTTAGAAAAAGCAAACCCAAAAAATAACGGCATTTACAATATTGGCACTGGGCACGCGCGCACATTTCAAGATTTAGCCACGATTGTGATGGAAAGTATGGGCAAAGCGCCCCATATTACCTATATTGATATGCCTGCCGATTTGCAAGGCAAGTACCAATATTTTACCGAGGCCAAAATGGCAAAACTGCGTAAAGCGGGCTATAAAGCGCCCATGACCAGCTTGGAAGATGGCGTAAAAGATTATGTGCAAAATTATTTAATGCAGACTGACCCTTATTGCTAATGGTGTGCTAAAAGACATTCAACCAAACCCGTTGGTGGCGAACTTGTCGACCATGCACGGATGCTGATTCTTAACCTTTGACGAGATAGGGTATTTAATAAGTGAGACGGATATGATGAATTATATTGACTATTTAAAAGGTGAACATGCGGCTCATATGGCGATGTTTAATGCGTTAGAGCCAATTTTTGCGGCAATTTCTGACGTAGGAATCGCAATGCAAAATTGCATTAAAAATGGCGGTAAAATCTTAATTATGGGCAACGGCGGTAGCGCGGCCGATGCGCAGCATATTGCCGCAGAAATTGTCGGTAGATTTAAAAAAGAGCGTAAAGGCATGCCAGCAATTGCGCTCACCACCGACACTTCCATTCTCACCTCGGTCGGTAACGACTACGGCTATGATTATATATTCGCGCGCCAAATCGAGGCGCTGTGCAAGCCAGAAGACCTAGTGATTGGCATCACCACATCGGGCAATAGTGCCAACGTGGTGCGCGCGATGGAAGCCGCCAAAGAAATCGGCGCAACCACGGTAGGCTTAACAGGCGGCACAGGCGGCAAGTTAACCGCCATTTGCCAGCATAATTTAGTAATGCCATCTTCAGTCACCGCACGTATTCAAGAGGCGCATATTTTTGTTGGGCATAGTTTGTGTGAAATTTTAGAAAGTGATTAAATTTTCCGTCATTCTGAGCGCAGCGAAGAATCCTGTGCAATGTGGCAAGCCTTCTGGATTCATCGCTGCGCTCAGAATGACGATGTTTTGATAGATAAGTTTAAAGTGATTCCTCGACCATTTATTACAAATAATACAAAGCTTCTAATACAAAGGTTTCTAGGACAAAATGCAACAAAAACTACTCAACACAGTTAAGCAATTTGGCAACACCAAAAACCACGCGCTGGTGATTGGCGACGTGATGCTAGACCGTTATTTAATCGGCTCGGTTGGCCGTATCTCGCCAGAAGCGCCAGTGCCGATTGTGCTTTTAGATTCTCAAAACGAGCGTGCTGGCGGCGCGGCCAATGTGGCGGCAAACTTGGCGCTGCTGGGCATTACAACGCATTTAATTGGCTGCGTGGGAGATGATTTAGAAGCCAAAAGTTTAGCTAAACTAATTGCTAAAATTGGCATACAAAACCAATGTTTCACCTCAAAAAATCGCCCAACTATCGCCAAAACGCGCGTCGTTTCAGGCCATCAACAAATGATGCGATTAGATCAAGAAAGTAGCGCGATTTTTACAGTAGAAGAAAACGCTGCTCTGCAAGCCAATATCTATGCGGCTCTTGAGGCATCGCCCAAAGTAGTGATTTTGTCTGATTACGCAAAAGGTGTATTCAGTTTAGATATTTGCCAAAGTATTATTGCCACATGCAAAACAAAAAATATTCCCGTTTTGGTTGATCCAAAAGGCAGCGACTACAGCAAATACATGGGCGCAACTGCGCTTACGCCCAACAAAAAAGAAACCGCGGAAGCTTGCAATGCCAATATTAACGACGTAGATTTAATTGCAAAAGCAATCGCGTTAAAAGACAGCATCAAATTGCAATTTTTGGCCGTCACCCGCGGCGAAGAAGGCATTACTTTAATCGATAATGATCAAAATAATAACACCCACCATTTGCCTGCCAGCGCCAAGCAAGTATTTGATGTTTCTGGCGCGGGCGACACCGTAATTGCCACGCTGGCCGCAGGGCTAATGCACGGCTTATCGCCGCTAGAGGCCTTAACAGTGGCTAATTTGGCTGCAGGCGTGGTGGTTGGCAAAGTCGGCACAGTGCCCATTACGCAAGCCGATTTAATTGAAGCGCTGCAAGCCGAGCAAGGCAGCGTGCAAGCGCATAAAATTTGCGATTTAGCGCAATTATTGACTAAAGTTGCAACATGGAAACAGCTAAAGCAAAAAATAGTGTTCACCAATGGTTGTTTTGATTTGTTGCATGCAGGCCATGTAACTTACTTAGAAGCCGCTAAAAAGCGTGGTGACAAGCTGATTTTAGGGCTAAACACCGATAGATCTGTTAGCGCGATTAAAGGGCCAACCAGGCCTGTGGTGCATGAGAATGACCGCGCGCGCGTGCTGGCGGCGCTAGAAAGTGTGGACGCGGTCATTTTGTTTGACGAAGATACGCCGCTCAATTTAATTAACGCGATTAAGCCCAATATCATCGCCAAAGGCTCAGACTACAGCGCAAGCCAAGTAGTTGGCGGGCTTGAAGTACAAAGCTGGGGCGGAGAGATTGCGCTGATTGATTTGGTTGAAGGCCGCAGCACCAGTAATATCATAAAAAAAATGGCCAGCTAAATTGGCTTTTGTAGGGACGAATTTATTCGCGATTTTTAACAAGCCATCGCGAATAAATTCGCTCTTACAAGTTTGTCATGACACCATTAAATAAAATTCTAGTACTAGGCCCTGCTTGGGTGGGCGATATGGTGCTAGCGCAAAGCCTATTTAAAACGCTTAAAATTAATCAGCCCAATTGCATCATCGATGTAGCCGCCCCCGCATGGACATTGCCGCTGCTAGAGCGCATGCCAGAAGTTTCTGGCAAGATTGCGTTGCCATTTAAGCATGGGCAACTCGCGTTTTGGCAACGTATTCGGTTCGGCAAAAGCTTAAAAAATGCGGGCTATAGTCAAGCCATTATTCTGACTAATTCGTTCAAGTCTGCCTTACTACCTTGGGCGGCTGGCATAGCAACACGCACCAGTTTTTTGGGCGAAATGCGTTATGGTTTGGTGAATGATATTCGTAGCTTAGATAAAACCAAACTCAAAAAAACGGTTGAGCGATTTGTGTTTTTAGGTTTAAAAAAAGGCGAAATGTTGCCGCAAAATTTACCAAACCCTGCGTTAGTGGCGGATAAAGCGGCGGTGCAGGCAGTTTTAAATACTTTCGCTCTCTCACCAGCACTTTCCCCAACCTCATCCCAAAACGCGAGAGGGCAAAAAGTGCTAGGTCTATGCCCAGGCGCAGAATACGGCGCAGCCAAACGTTGGCCAGCCGAATATTACGCCGAAGTCGCTAATGAAGCGCTTAAAAAAGGTTGGCAAGTGTGGCTATTTGGATCTGATAAAGATGTGCCAGTCACGATGAAAATTAACCAACTTTGCCAACATAAATGCACAGACTTTGGCGGCAAAACCAAGCTCGGCGAAGCAATAGATTTGATGGCGCTTTGCGATACAGTCATTAGCAATGATTCTGGCTTGATGCATATTGCCGCCGCGCTAAACATTAAACTCATCGCCATTTTTGGCAGTAGCGACCCCACACATACACCGCCGATGAGCCCCAACGCAGTAATTGAGTATTTAGGGTTAGCGTGCAGCCCGTGCTTTAAACGCGAATGCCCATTAACGGGCGATGCGCATTTACGGTGTTTGAACGATATAAAACCAAAGCAAATCGCGCTGAAAATTATTTAAACGCCATAATATTGACGATACCAAGCTACAAACTTTTCTACACCATCATTTAACGGTGTATTCGGTTTGAATCCAACCCACGCATCCAACGCACTAGTATCGGCAAAAGTCGCTTTTACATCACCCGCTTGCATGGGTAAAAATTCTTTTTGTGCAGTTTTACCAATTGCGCTTTCTAGCAGGCCAATAAAATCCATGAGCTTTTCAGGTTGATTGTTGCCAATATTAAACAGCCTGTAAGGCGCGCCAGTGCTGGCAATTGGCGTGTCAGGTTTATCAAGAACATGGATAGCGCCTTCAACAATATCGTCAATATAAGTAAAATCGCGCAGCATATCGCCATGGTTAAACACTTTAATCGGCCTATTGTTAATAATCGCGTCAGTGAACAAAAATGGCGACATATCGGGCCTGCCCCACGGGCCATAGACGGTAAAAAAGCGCAGGCCCGTAGTTGGCAAGCCGTATAAATGGCTGTAAGTATGCGCCATTAGCTCATTGGCTTTTTTGGTGGCGGCGTACAGGCTTACAGGGTGGTCGACGTTATCGGCCTCGCTGAACGGCAATTTGGTGTTGCCGCCATATACGCTGGACGAGCTAGCGTATACCAAATGTTGCGGCTTAATAGCGCGGCAAGCCTCTAAAATATTAGTAAAAGCGACGATATTGCTGCTGATATAAGCATGCGGATTTTCTAGCGAATAGCGCACGCCAGCTTGCGCGGCAAGGTGGATAACGCTATCAGGTTTTTCGTGCGCGAATAGTTGTTGCGTGGCAGCATTTTCGGCTAAATCGAGCTTTATAAATTTGAAGTTTTTGGCGTTAGCTTGCTGCGCGATTGAATTTAATCGTGCTTGTTTTAAACTAACATTATAATAATCGTTCAGATTATCAACACCTACAACGGTATCGCCGCGTGCCAGCAGCTTTACCGCCACATGGTAGCCAATAAAACCTGCAGCGCCTGTTAATAAAATTTTCATTAATTTTTTAGACGCCCAATAGGTTGGTAGTCAATACCCGCCGCTTTTACCACCGCTGGGTCATACAAATTACGGCCATCAAAAATAATATTGGCTTTAAGTTTATGTTTAATGACAGTAAAATCTTGGCTTCTAAATTCTTTCCACTCGGTCACAATCACCAAGGCGTCGGCATTATCTAGCGCATAGCTTGGCGTTTGTGCAAAAGTTAAACCTGCGACGCCGTTAAAAACGCGTTTCGCCTCTTCCATTGCGACTGGGTCATACGCGGTAACGGTTGCGCCAGCTGCCAGCAGATCGTTGATTAAAATACGACTTGTTGCTTCACGCATATCATCCGTATTGGGCTTAAAGGCCAAGCCCCACACCGCAAAGTGCTTGCCTGTCAACTCATTGCCAAAGTGCGTTTTTATTTTGTGCGTTAACACGGTTTTTTGCGCGTCGTTGGCGGCCTCAACCGCAGTTAATACTTTCAAATCATAGCCATTATTGTGTGCAGTGCTGATTAGCGCTTTCACATCTTTAGGAAAGCACGATCCGCCATAGCCGCAGCCTGCGTATAAAAAATCGTAACCAATACGCGGATCAGAGCCGATGCCTTTACGTACCGATTCAATATCGGCGCCCAAAATTTCGGCCAAATTGGCAAGCTCGTTCATAAAGCTAATGCGCGTGGCCAGCATGGCGTTAGCGGCATATTTTGTGAGCTCGGCCGAGCGCACATCCATCACCACCAGCCTTTCGTGATTGCGCTGAAACGGCGCATAAACCGCGCGCATCACCTCAATACTTTTATCGTCATCCGCGCCAATCACAATGCGGTCTGGACGCATAAAATCCTCAACCGCTGCACCTTCTTTTAAAAATTCGGGGTTCGAAACTACGCTAAATTTTACATCTAATTTTCGCGTAGCCAGCTCTTCTGTAATCGCTGCTTTTACTTTGTCTGCTGTGCCAACGGGCACGGTGGACTTATCCACAATAATCTTGTAACTTGTCATGTGCTTGCCAATATTGCGCGCGGCAGCCAACACATACTGCAAATCGGCCGATCCATCTTCATCGGGCGGCGTACCAACGGCAACAAACTGCACATCACCAAAAGCAACCGCTTTTGCAATATCCATGGTAAACGCTAGGCGGCCCGCCGCTACATTACGGCGCACCATTTCTAACAAACCCGGCTCATGAATCGGTATGCCACCTCCTTCTAAAATTTTAATCTTGGCTGGATTCACATCTAGGCAAAGTACGTCGTTTCCCACCTCTGCCAAGCAAGCGCCACTAACCAAGCCTACATAACCCGTGCCAACAACGGTAATTTTCATATTAATTGCTTTCTGCTGCGGTTAGTATTGTGCATGCAATGTTGATGCGTTTAATGCGTTTTAGGCTAACAATTGCGCAATGTTACTTAGCACTGTAATTTTATGCTCAGCGCAATAACTTTGCCAATCGGGCACTTCGGTCCAGGCGTTTAAAAACACAAAATCTAGCCCAGCGCGGCTTGCCGCTTGATGGTCGTATTTGCTATCACCCACAAATAGTGCGGGAAACTGCAAATTGCCATTGGCTATTTCGCGGGCCAGTACCTCATCTTTTTGTTCAGGTCCGCCAAATATGCCGGCTTCAAACAGTTGTGCTAATTGTCTACGCGGAAAAATTCGCCTTAACTCTGCTTGATCGCCGCCAGAAACCAACATCCACTTGGCTTGCGGCGTGGCCGCTTTAAGCGCTGCCAACCCTACCGCAACTTCACATTGCATTAACGTCACATCAAGCACATCTTCAAACGCTTGCATATATTGGTGCAAAATCGCTTTGGTGACGGGCTGTTTGACGATTTGTGTTAAATAATATTCAGTTTTGCCATTACGCGGAAAGCTGCCCTTTGCCACATGATGGTCGACAAAAGCCTGCGCTTGCGCGTCGCTGCCGCCCATTTTTTTTGCCACTGCATAATAAGCGTCAATTTTGGTTTGGTTGCTATTAAGCACCACGCCGTCGCAATCAAATACAATGGTTTTATAGCTTGAACAATCTATTTTCAACGCAAACTTTCAAAAAATTGGCAAAATAAAAGAGCTGCTAGCAGCCCTTATTGTAACTTAATCTTGATTTTAAGCTGGCTTAATCGCGCTGGCCTCGATGGCTAATTTGGTAATGTGCGCCCAATCTTTACGCGCCACTGCATCGGCTGGCGTAAGCCATGTGCCGCCGCAAACAACCACGTTTGGCAAGGCTAAAAATTGCGGTGCGCTATCAACCGTTACGCCGCCAGTTGGGCAAAATTTCACATCCCCAAACGGGCCAGCAAAGCCTTTTAGCAAGTTAATGCCGCCCACTGCCACGGCTGGGAACAGTTTTAAAAAGTAATAATCATCTGCGTTCGCCGTCATAATTTCGCTGCCAGTTGACACGCCAGGCAACAATGGCAAGCCAATTTTACGCGCAAACAGACCAAGCTCTGACGTATAGCCTGGGCTAACAGCAAACTTGCAACCCGCATCTAGGCTGGCTTGCGCGTCTTTTAAATTGCGCACCGTGCCGCTACCCAAAATCGCATCTGGCACATGTTTGGCGATTTGCTCCATGGCTTGCAACGCGCAGCTTGAACGCAAAGTGACTTCTAACACCCGAATGCCGCCTGCTAGCAGCGCTTCGGCCATTGGCACGGCGTCTTCAACGTTGTTGATGACAATTACTGGGATAACGGGGCCAAATGTGGCCAGATCTATAGTGTTTAAGCCTAATGTGTTCATGTCTCTGTTTTACCTAATTTAATAAATGATTATTTGAATGAGAAAAATTTCACCCTCTCCCTAACCCTTCGCGTGATAATAGCCAGCTTTAGCTGGCATATTACACGGTGATGCCCTTTACGGGTACTCCCCTCGAGGGAGAGGGAATGTTAAATTGATGCTTATTTTAAATGAGTTCGCACGTTCGCAGGACTAACGAGTTAGGTGGTTTTAACGCCACATCCGAAAATTAAAAGTTCTAAGCAAGACTAGGCGCGAATAAAAAATTGAGCGCGGCATACGTTTTGTATGTAAGCGAAGATTTTTTGTGAGCAACGACGTATTGCAACGAAGTTTTAGTTTTCTTTACAACCACGTGATTGCGCCTTCTTCGGCGGATAACACGTTTCTCCTCATGCCGCCAAACAACTCACGGCCAATGCCATGCGAGTTATGATGACGTTTAGCATCGCTTAACGCAACCGCAACGCGCTCGGCCCAAGTATCTTCATCCACCAGCGCATTTAGCGTGCCAACAGTCGCGTTTAAACGAATAATATCGCCATCGCGTATTTTACCAATCGCGCCGCCCGCGCTGGCTTCTGGGCTTAAGTGAATGGCGGCAGGTATTTTGCCCGATGCGCCGCTCATGCGGCCATCAGTGACAATAGCCACCATAAAACCTTTGTTTTGCAGCACGGCTAGCGGCGGCGTTAATTTATGCAGCTCTGGCATGCCGTTGGCTTTTGGCCCTTGAAAGCGCACCACAGCAACGAAATCGCGCTCTAACTCACCACGGTCAAATGCTGAAAGTAACTCTTCTTGACTATCAAACACAATGGCAGGGGCTTCGATAATGTGCCTATCTACAGGCACGGCAGAAATTTTAACTACGCTGCGGCCCAAATTACCTTTTAGCAAGCGCAAGCCGCCTGATTCGTTAAACGGGAAAGCCGCTGTTCTCACAATCGTTTCATCACCGCTCTCAATAGGCAAGGTTTTCCAAACCAGCTTGCCGTCTTCTTTCACTGGTTTTTTGCCGTATTCATGCAAGCCACCTTTGGCCACCGCATACACATCGGGGTACATATAACCACCCTCAATCAGCTCGCGAATCACAAAACCTGGGCCGCCCGCAGTTTGAAACTCATTCACATCGGCTTTGCCGTTAGGGTAGACGCTCGCAAGCAATGGTGTGGCTTTGGCCAGATAATGAAAGTCTGTCCAATCAATAATAATGCCCGCTGCGCGCGCAATCGCAACCCAATGGATTAAGTGATTGGTCGAGCCGCCAGTAGCTAACAAAGCCACCATTGCGTTCACAATCACATGCTCATCCACCAATTTGCCAATCGGTACAAAACTGTCTTTTTTGGTATTCTGCAATACAACCCGCACCGCTTCGCGCGTTAAATCCTCGCGCAATCCATCGTGCGGATGAATAAAC
>JAYTEL010000074.1:0-2415 GCA_043735225.1 Methylotenera sp.
CATTGCTAATTTCCTTGAATTAATCGAGCTGTAAAAAAAGCGTTTCGGTTAGCTCATGCCAAAAGCTGTAAAAGTGATGGTTATGTAAACCACTGATTACGTTAGACTTATGTTAAGACTAAGTTTGCGTGAGTATGATAACGTAATCGTTCTAAGCGACGATTTAGCGTACGCATGGCGCGCTCGCAAGCACGGTCAATAGCAAAATAAAGGTCTGCTTGCGTGTCTTCAATCACAATATTGCACTGCCCAGCCATTGTCAGCTCAACTTGGCAACGTTTGTCAACTCCGCCACGCGGGCCGTTGATGTCAGCTAGCCGTATGCGTGCGCGCATCACAACATTGTCATCTCTGGCTACCGCGAATTTCAGTCGTTTTTCTGTGTATTTGCGTAAAGCATCAGTTAGTACAAAGCCTATTGCTTGAATATTTAGTTGCATTTTGTAATCCCTGTAAATTTATCAATAACATTTAATTTGCAGCTGGCAGCACATCGGTAATCGGTTTATCAGCTGCGGCAGCATCTTTAATGGCTTTCTGCGTCGCTTTTTTATTGTGTTTAATCATCTCGCCTTTGTGCGACTGCACAGAATGTTTTTTGTGCTTTGCCGTTGCTGCGGGGCGCGCTTCAACTTTAGGCTTTGCTGCTTCTGAATCTTCAATTCCTTTATCAGTCGCTGCCTCTTGCGCTTTAATGATTTCAGCTTTTGGTGGCACTTCTGCATTTTTAGTTTGCTCAGCGGTGGCCGCGGGGCGAGTTTCCAATTGCGGTTTAGCGTTTTTTGCAGCCTCAATCGACTCTTGCGCTTCAGCTTGCTGCGCTTCAATCATGTCTTTTTTTGGTGTTTCTTTAAGCGTTTCACCATAAGCCGTCAACGAGCTAGCTAAAAAAACAGCAATCAATGCATATACGGTAATTTTCATTTTAATCTCCTATCAATTTACTTAATTAGTTTGGCTATAAAGCTTGTTTATGCCCATTGTTTTTGGCGCCGAAATAGGCCTCTTCGCATTAGGTTTTTTGCTCAATACCTGTCTTAAACGCTCTGGCGTCGGCAAAATGCCGAGCTTGATGGCAAATTGCAGCCGACGACCAGAGTAGCGAAGCAAAACATCATCAAATGTGGGCAAGTTGGTCATTTCAATTTTCATCATGTACTCCTAGTGGGTTTAAACTGTTCCAAAAAGAGTGTTTTGAAACATGTGCAAACTTTACGCTGAAAAAACACTTCCAACAAACAGATAAATATTGAATAATACATCGTATTTTTAGATGTTTATTCGAGTGGAGATAGACGATGACCAACTTAAACTTTAAGCACTTACGTTATTTTTGGATGGTAGCAAAAACGGGCAGTATTGCGCGAGCGAGCGAGCAACTCTATCTATCGCCACAATCGATTAGCGGGCAATTGGGCGAGTTAGAAAATAGTCTTGGCGTACAGTTATTAAAAAAAGTAGGGCGCGGTTTAGCACTAACCGATATGGGTAGAAAGATTTTTAGTTATGCCGACGAAATTTTTGCGCTGGGTAACGAACTGTTAGAAGTAACACAAAACCAATCGCACAAAAAAAGCATTCCATTTCGAGTAGGAATCACTGATTCTGTGGCAAAATCAGTTGCTTATAAGGCTTTAGAGCCTGTCTTGCATATTGATGAGCCACCTCGTTTGATCTGTCATGAAGGAAAGTTGGCTGCGTTATTATCAGAGCTATCAGTCAATCAGCTTGACCTGGTGATTGCCGATCGCCCCATGCCAACCAACATTAATGTGCGCGCGCATAATCATTTATTAGGTGAAAGCAAACTCGCTATTTTCGCCAGTCAATTGCTTATCAACCAATATAACAAGCCTTTTCCAGCCAATTTGCATAACGCGCCATTTTTAATGCCAGGCGAGGATTTTACTTTTCAAACAAAACTCATTACTTGGTTTGAATCACAAAAAGTGTACCCCAACATTGTGGGCGAGTTTGATGATGGCGCTTTACTCAAGTCATTTGGGCAAGCGGGGGCTGGGTTTTTTGCTGCGCCAGTAGCCATTGCCAATTATATTTGTCAGCAATATCATGTGGAGCAAGTTGGCCATATCGATTCAATCAGCGATCAACTTTACGCCATTACGACCGAGCGTCGCTTAACGCACCCCGCAGTGATGGCGATTGTAAAAGCAACGGCAGAGATTTTTTAAGTTATTTTTGCATATTGACGATATCCGCACTGGCGCTACCTTGTTGCAGCGTAATATTCACGCGCTCACCCAGTTGCAGTTGCAAGCTGCTATTAATAAGCTCACCTTTATGATTGGCCACTAGGGCGTAGCCGCGCGCCAACACGTTGTGCGGATTAAGCTGTGCCAAGCTATTTTTTAGGCTTAAAATATGTTGATGATTTAATTTTAATATGCCCTGCAA
>JAYTEL010000075.1:0-9222 GCA_043735225.1 Methylotenera sp.
ATTAAGCTTTAACAATGCAAGAAACAATACGCTAGCCGAAATAGCCTCTGCCGAGAAATCAACATTATATTTGTTTGAAAGCGCCCTATTTTCTATTAAACCAAAGCAAGCGCAGCCAATAGATGCAAAAGCTTTGAATTTACAACAGCTTAACCATATGCGGCATTTAAAAATAGAGCTGGTAGATAGTCATAGTAAAGTACTAGATAGCAACCAAAATCAAGGCATTAAACTCAGCAACGAAGCGCCCGCTTGGTTTGTGGCGTTGTTAAATAAAACAATGCCGCGATGGCAGCCCAAAATCAAAAGCTTGTCTGTTAATAATCAATTAGTTGCTAAACTTATTATTACGCCAGACCCCAGCTATGAGTATGCAGAAATTTGGAAGCAAATAACAGATTTGCTGGTATTACTCGCTTTATTTTTTATCTGCGTTAATTTAATGATTGCTTGGGCAATTAATCAGGCTTTAAAGCCAACTGCAACGATTTTAAGCGCGTTAGATGAAATTGAAGGTGGTCGACTAAGTGTGCGCTTGCCAAGCTTTAAGTTGCCAGAGATGGCGCGTATCGGGCAAAAATTTAATCATATGATTCAAACGCTACAGCAAAGTCACTTGCAAAATCATCAACTGACGCAGCAGTTAATGACGCTACAAGAATCTGAGCGTAAAAGTCTAGCGCGTGATTTGCACGATGAATTTGGTCAATGTTTAACCGCTATTAATACCGATGCAAGTGTTATTTTAAAAAGTGCAAATACTAAATATCCTGAATTAATAGATAGCGCACAAGCTATCACGCAGTTATCGCGCCATTTAATGGATTTAGTCAGCGGCTTATTGCAACGCTTGCGCCCTGGGGTATTAGATGAACTGGGGCTTGAACTGGCACTACAAGATTTAATTGCCACTTGGCAAACCCGCAACGAGACCATTCACAGCGCATTGACTATAAACAATGCGGAAGATTTAAAAAAAGCAGTATTGGGTGAGGCGCAATGTTTGGTGATTTATCGTCTGGTACAAGAATCACTAACCAATATTGCGCGCCACGCCGTCGCTAGCCATGCAGAAATCAGCTTATATGCAGAATTAAAATCAGACAAACAAGGCGTGACCGTGAAGGTGCACGATAACGGCGCGGGTTTTGATGCCGCCAATTTTACGGGCTTTGGCTTACTGGGTATGCGCGAGCGTGTAGAAAGTTTTAATGGCGACTTTAACCTGCAAACCAAGGCTGGCTTAGGCACAACTATTACGGCGTGGATTCCATTAAGGTTAACAACATGATTCGCATTATGTTGGTGGACGATCATGCAGTGGTACGCGCTGGCGTGCGACGCTTGCTAGAGCAAGATGCGCGATTTGTAGTGGTGGCCGAAGCCGCAAGCGGTGAACTTGCGTATCAGCAATATGGCGAATATTTACCCGATATTACTGTTATTGATTTAAGCATGCCAGGCATGGGCGGCATGGAAGCAATTGCACGTATTATTGCGCGCTATCCAACTGCAAAATTGTTGGTGTTATCAATGCACGAAAATGCAGCCTTTGCCAGCCAAGCCTTAAAAGCAGGCGCAAGCGGTTATTTAAGCAAAAACGGTTTGGCAGAAGAGTTAGTGGGTGCGTTAGAACAAATTGCAAATGATCAAACGTATATTAATGCCAGTATAACTAAGCAAATGACCCAACAATTTTTAAATGGCACAGAAAACCCTTTGCACATATTATCAGCACGCGAATTTGAAATTTTTAGGCTGTTGGCCGAAGGCATAGATGGCTTAGAGATTGGCAAAAAACTAAATATTAGCGGCAAAACAGTTGCTAATTACCAAACTATCATTAAGCAAAAGTTAGGCATTAATAACTCGGTAGAGCTAGTGCGTTTGGCCATAAAAACCGGCTTAATTACCAGTTAATAAATTAAGATTTTTTGATGCCGGGCAATAATCCTGCTTTTTGCGGGATAGATTCACTAGCCAATTATCTGCAATCTACCTATCATACGTATAAGAGTTTTATGTCTGCAGTTGTCTTAGCGACTAATTTTGCCCGCTGAAACTTCAATTAATAATTAAATATTGGAGAGAATTTTGAAAAACAATTTAGCGTATAAATATCTTGCAATTAACAATGTTGCGAGTAATAAATTAACAATACTTGTAACGGCTGCTTGCCTGGCTTTATCTGCCAGCGTTGCAAATGCGCAAAGCATCACCTTAAATTATGACTATATGGCCACTAATAAAGCAGGTAATTTTGCAACTGCTTCTGGTGGGGCTGCTATTTCTGTTGCCACGCTAAAACTGCAAGATTTTGCAGCTGGTGGCACCTATCAAGATGCCGCTGGCGCAACGCAAAATAATGTTAACGGCGGCGTAAGGGCTACTTTTAATGTGAATGCCAACGGTTTATCACAATTTTCTAGCGGTGTTGGTAGCGTTTATATTTCAGCCTTTGAGCTTAATTTTCCTAATACCGAAATGACCGATGGCTTTGATTCTAATGGCGCTGGTGGTAAAGGTAATAATTGGGCAAATGTTAGCGGCGTGCCTTTAGCGGGCGGCGTGGAATGGCAAGAAGCGGGCGCAACCAATGGCTGGATTGGCTTTGGTCAAGAAAACAATTGGGGCGCTGGCACGGGTAGCGGTTTGATGACACAAACTAACGGCGGCGCCACAATTGATTTTTTCAATGCATTGGGCGCTAGCGATCTATCAATTGCCAGCATTATTGCCAACTCGGTTGCCAATGCAAACGCTACGCTACCAGAAGCATTTAGCTGGATTAAAATTAGAAGTAACGCTGGCCTGCCTGCAAACCGCGGCCTAGCAGCAAGTGGTTGGTGGGGCAATAGTGCACAAAATAATGCAACAGCAACTGGTCGCTATAGTTTAGATGTATTAGCCACCAGCTTCACAATTGATACGATAGATAACCCAAGCCAAGTGCCTGTGCCAGCCGCCTTACCGTTAATGGCTTCCGCCTTAGGTTTATTTGGTATTGGCAGACGCCAGCGTAATAAAGCAAAATAATAAGCTCCAAAGCCGACAGTCATTAGCCTCGCATTTGCGAGGCTTTTTTTGATTAAGATCTAATCAAATACTGTTAAGCAGTTGCTTTGGCGGCACATTTAAATAGCCGCGTATTACCAGCCACGCCGCCAGTGGCACTAAAACAAAAGCCAGTATCAACGATTGCACAGCTAACGCCCAGTTAAATTGATAAGTAATATCTAACACATATCGACTTAAATAATAGGCTAAAGCGCTAGCAAAGCCAGTTGCCACAACCGCGGCCACAGCGCCTATACAAGCAAATTCAGTTAACATACTGATAGTGACTTGGGCTTTACTAGCACCTAACACGCGCAGTAAGGCCGATTCTTGAATGCGCGCCCCGCGCGTTGCAATGAGCGCGGCGTACAATACCGCCAAACCAGCTGCAATGCAAAAACCAAATACCACGCTAACCGCCATCTGCATCTTTTGCATCACATCACGCACTTGCGTCATTAAACTTGCTACGTCAATTACCGTAAAATTAGGAAACTGCTGCACGAGTTTATTCAGGTTGTTTTCGTTTTGTTTGGGCAAATAAAACGCAGTCATGTAGCTGCTAGGGTAAGTTTTTAACATTTCTGGCGGCGTAACAGCAAAAAAGTTAGCGCGCATACTATCCCAATTTACTTTGCGAATGCTCGTCACAGTTAACGAAATTTTGCTACCTGCAATATCATATTCCAACACGTCGTTCAGTTTGATATTAAGCGCGTCGGCAATTGATTCTTCTATTGATATAAACGGCTTGCTGGCTTCATCAGCGCGCCACCAGCGGCCTTGCAACAGCGTGTTGTCGTCTTGCATGTTAGTTGCGCTTGATAAATTAAATTCGCGCGCAACCAAGCGTTTAGCACGTTCACTTGCAAAAGATTCTGGCGTTACCACATTTTGATTAATAGCTGTTAATCGACCGCGAATCATCGGGAAAACTTGCGCATTATTAATGCCATTATTTAATTCAAAAGCTTTTAAATTAGTCACTTGATTGGCCTGAATATTAATCACAAAACGGTTTGGCGCATCAATTGGCATGCTGTTTTGCCATGCACTTAATAAATCATTTTTAAGTAACATAAGTAAAATTAGTACCATTGCCCCCAAACTAAAGCCAATAATTTGCGTAATAGATAAACCTAATCGGCGGTTTAAGTTAGCCAAACCAAAACGGATACTTTGGCTAAAATTGGTTTTTTTATTGATATTGATCTCACTGGTTTTTAGCAAAAATTTTGCTAGTAAAAAAGCCAGTAATCCAGTGAGTGTGCTTGCACCTATAATGCCTGCCAAAAACAGCGCAGCCAATTTAAATGATTTAGACAGCAGCAAAATTAGGCCGATTATTACCACGCCAATTGGCAATATGCGCGCCCAAATTGACGTTGCATTTAACGTTAAATCTTGTCGCAAAATACGGCTGGTGGGCAAGGTTTTAAGCGCCCAGATATGCGGTAACAGTAGTGCCAACAACAAGCTTACGCTTAAACCCATACCAATAAAAAATGGCGTCATACTCGCTTGCGGCAAATTTTCTAAAAATAATTGCCCGGCAAAATAAGCCAAACTTTGTTGTAACAAAAACCCCAGCGCGCAACCTATAGCGCCGCCAATAATGGCCAGTAGTAACACTTGCCAAATCATCACCGCCCGAATATTGGCGGTGCTTGCGCCAAAACAGCGCAGTAAACCTGCGGTTTCTTGCGCGCGGGTAACAAATGGCTGGCAGGCCAACAGCATAGCGACGATAGATAAAATCACGCTCACTAGCGCGCTTAAATTTAAGAATATTTCGGCTTTATCAAGTGCGCTTTTGATTTCTGGGCGGGCAGTTTTAACGTCTTCCACACGTTCGCCGCGTTGCAAGTTTGGCGAAATATCTGTTGCAAATTGTGCAACATTAATAGGCTCACCAGCCACTAACAATTGATATTTAATGCGGCTGCCAAACGCCACCAATTGCGTCGCGGCCACGTCATCCATGTTCATCATTAACCTTGGAGCAAAACTAAACATATCGCCGCCGCGCGATGGCTCGCGCGTTAGCAATGCCGCCACTTTTAGTTGACTAGACCCCAGCTCTATGTTGTCACCCACTTTAACATTTAGCGCATTGGCTAGGCGCGGCTCAATCCAAATTTCACCTTTATTTGGAATTGTTTGCACGCTTTGCGGTGGTGTATTTTCACCCGGTTTTATTTCTAAATCGCCGCGTAGCGGAAAGCCCGCACTTAACGCTTTAATTTCAGCCAGCTGATTTTTTTCACCATTAATGGCCATGCTGGCAAACTCTATTGTTTGGGTAGTATTAAGCGCTTGGCGTTTGGCGGCAATTACTAAATCGTTAGAAATTGTATGATCTGAAATAAGCACTAAATCGCCGCCCAGCAACAATCCGCCTTGTGAATTTAAGTGCGCACTAATACGATACGTAAAAAAATTAACCGCGGTGATGCTGCTCACGGCTAGCACCAATGCTAGCAATAACACACGCAGATCGCCCGATTTATATTGCGCAAGCAATTGATTGCATGCCAATTTAAACATAATTTAGGTTTTGCATATTAGCTTGCATGTAATTGACCATCACGAAGCGTTAACACTCGCTGGCAACGCTGCGCCAATTGTTTGTCATGCGTCACTAAAATAAGTGTACTGTTTGAAGCCAAATTTAAGCTAAATAATAACTCAATAATGCGCTCGCCAGTAGTTGTATCTAAATTACCGGTAGGCTCATCTGCAAACAAAATAGCGGGTTGCGGGGCAAATGCACGTGCAATTGCCACACGCTGTTGCTCGCCACCTGATAGTTGTTTTGGGTAATGTGTTGACCGATCGGCCAAGCCAACTTTTGCCAGCGTTTCTAACGCAATGTGTTTTACATTTTGCTTGCTTGCCAGTTGTAAAGGCAGCATCACGTTCTCAAGCGCGGTCATGGTAGCCAGTAATTGAAATGATTGAAACACAAAACCCATGCGTTTGCCGCGCACTGACGCTCGCGCGTCTTCGTTCAAACTGCTAAATGGCGCACCTTCAACCATCACGCTACCACTTGTGGGATTATCGAGCCCCGCTAGCAAGCCTAACAGGGTTGACTTGCCCGAACCTGAACTCCCCACAATCGCTATACTCTCACCTTTAGCCACTTCTACATGTAAATTGCGCAAAATTTCAATTACGTTATCCGCTTGGCCCACATGTTTAGTTAGGTTTGTTGCTAAGATGGCAGAATTAGAATTTTGTGTAGCAGATTTTAATTGATTCATACTAATATTATTTGGCTCAGAAAGTAACATGCATGCGCTCTCAGTTTTTAAACAGTTTACTAAGGTTTAATTCAATTTGGTTTAATTCAGTTTGGTTTAATTCAATTCGGTTTAATTCAATTTGGTTTAGTGCCATTGTCGTGACTTTGGTTGCATTATCTGTGCAGGCAAAAGATATAAGTCAGTCAACAACTAATATTGCTACCAAATCCACAATTGCAAGCACGCAAATTATTTTAGTGTTTGGTGATAGCTTATCTGCAGGCTACGGTTTACCGCAAGGCCAAGGCTGGGCGGCGCTTTTAGAAAAAAAATTAATCCAAAGTAAAACGAATCATCCAGTTTATAAAGTGATAAACGCCAGCATCAGCGGCGAAACCACTAGTGGCGGCTTAGCGCGCTTTAGCGAGGCGTTAGCCTTGCATAAACCCAGCATCGTAATATTAGAGCTAGGCGCAAACGACGGTCTGCGCGGCTTGCCAGTGAGTGACCTGCGCAGCAATTTAAATAAGATGATTTTGCAAGCAAAAGCTGCAAAAACCAAGCTGCTGCTAGTTGGCATGAAAATTCCGCCTAATTACGGCCTAAAATACAGTCGCGATTTTAATGCCAGTTATGCAATTTTGGCCGATCAACATAAAATAAAATTTGTCCCGTTTTTGTTAGATGGTGTTGCGGGTAAGCCCAACTTAATTCAGGATGATGGCCTACACCCTACGGCTACGGCGCAGGCTACATTACTTGAAAATGTGTGGCTAATTTTAGAAAAATTATTGAACAAATAATTTTATAATTTGGCATGACTACTTTTTACATTACATAATAATTTTAAATTTAATTCAAATTTAAAGTAAACCGGTTGATTATTTATCACTTTTTTTAAAGTTTAGTTAGGTGTGCTAGCGCACATACTTAAGATACATTCATACGCTAAGATCATTAATATAAAATAAATAGTTAAAGCCCACGAAGGAGCTTAAAGCGATGACAAACACATGGATATTATCTGCTAACCGCAGCAATGCTAACTTGTTTGAGAGTAATTGGCCCGGCAAATCAATGCGCCGCCTACAAGACATTCCCCACCCTCAAGGTAAAATGCAAAATCAGGATATTGATACCGACAAGCCTGGTCGCGTTTTTGATAGTTTTGGTAACGGCCGCCATTCCACAAGCCCTAAACAAGAGTCTACTGAACATATTGCACAACAATTTGCGCTTGAATTGGCTGAAATGTTGAATAAAGGGCGTTTAACCAACGCTTACGACAAACTCGTTCTTATAGCTGAACCAAGATTTCTGGGCCTACTACGCGCCGCTTTGGATAAAAGTACTGAATCGTTAGTAACGCAAACTGTTAACAAAGAATTGCTAGATGTAACAGAAGAAGATTTAGCCCAATATCTTAAGTAACAATTGTCAACAGACAACAATTTTAGTTAAAACAATCCATAAACAATGCTTTGCAGCCAATAGCCAAAAATTGGGTTCCCCAGTTTGCTAAGCTCCTAAATCAGAAGTTGAGACAGGCAAATATTCATTTTAAGACAGAAAATTAATTAACAAATTAGGCGGTTATGATGATTAACACTCAATTAATTACACGCTCCAAACCTAGCTCATCTTAGCTGTACAGTTTTAGTACATAATTTTTCTTCTGGTTACTGGTAGTTGCTTTAAAAAATTCTATTGCCAGCGCCGCATCTGTTAAGCAATATTGTTAGCGCACCAATTTTCCGTGGCTATTATTATAAATTTTATCTTTTTTCGGATGGGTAAACTTTAGAGCAGTCCAGATTGAATCAACGCTAAGGCAAGTGCTTTCAACAAGTCCGAAACTGTATCCGATCTCGATAATTTTTGTCAGCGAAAGATCAGTTTCCAACTGCCCGTTTTTAGGCCACGAAATCCACAATTTTCCTTCAGGTTTAAGATGTGATTTGAGTGTGGGAAACTTTTTCCGCAACTCAGATTCGCTGCCGACGAACAAATGAATATAGTCGAAATAACCTGTCAACCGTGACGCAATATCAAGGTTCGGCAAGTCAATCGCCTTTATTGCTTCTGCTGGTGCATTGACCAAAATCGCACGGATGTCTTTTTTAATGCCCATTTTCATCGATACAGGTTTTATCATATTAGTTTAGATACACTCGAACATGTAATATTTTAAATAGTTATTTTAATTAAATGTATTGCCATCGCCGCACATATTAAGCAATAGCAGCTTGTTTTCTATTAAGTTTGTATGCCGTCAAATCACACAAAGACAACCAACTTTCCGCTTCGTTTTTTCGCCAATCCCAATGCGTTGTTATCGTATTGCCATCGTCGCTAAACTCGAAAGTGGCACGTTGACATTCGCCGTTATACGTCCAAACATGTTCGCGAACTGTTACTTGATAAGTTGGAGCATTGCCCGTATTGTCGAAAAATTTTGAGATGTATTTCCGACTTGGAATATCGTAACCAATGATTTCCATACCGTTAAATTCCGATTCGCCAACGTGGCCACTCCAACGGTTCACGAGGAAAAATTCGCCCGATAGCCATTCGCCAGTTTGGATAAATTCCATTTGGGCGGATGAAACCTGTAAATTTTCGTTGGAACTTCCTTGCGCATACGATTTTCCTTTAACATTCCATTTGCCCGCAAATATTTCCAGCCGTTTAATTTCGGCACTCGGTCCGTGCGGCTGGATTTTCGTTTCGGCTGCTTTTTGCGACATTCCATATATCCTTATAATTTTTCAATTGCCCAGTCTGATTCAAGCGGAGCGCCCATCAAACAGCTTTACAGGTACAGACGACAAATCGAAGTCCTCTAGGCAACGGATATTAACCGCAGCCGTTAGATTACCTTTTGCGTCCCTGGCTTCTCCATAAGGGTGGATGCCGC
>JAYTEL010000076.1:0-7571 GCA_043735225.1 Methylotenera sp.
AATTTGCTGATTTTTTAGATTTTTATCCACATTAAAGGCTTGTGTTTGTGCGCGCATCACTTCTATTAGCTCTATCTCGCCCAATTTAAAACCAGACCGAACCGCGTATAAACTTATTTGCGCAATTACCTGTTGTTTTGCCAGCACATTTAATTGTTGCTCGCCCACTTCCAAATTATGTTCAGCCTCATGCATGGCGGCCGCCAGCACGATTTTTAATGCGCTTAAATTAACTTGCTGCTGCATATAATTCGTTTCGGCAGCTGCTTGCAGCGGTGCACTGCGCGTAGCTGATTGCAAAGGAATACGTACGATAATGCCTAAGCTATTGTTGTACTGGTTGTCATTAGCGCCGCGCAAAGTGCGAGTGCCGATGGTAACAGTGGGATTTTCGCGGGTTTCAATGTTGGTTAAATTGCGCATTTGTTTGCTTAAGGCAATTTTTCCGTTGGCCTCTAATAATGCGGGGTGCGTTTCATCCACATCCAATTTCGCTGATTTTTGCTCGGCATAACTACTGGGGATTTCGTGTAAACCGGTTAAATTGACATAGCGAAATTTAGCGTGTTGCACTTCGGCTTGAGTCGCAATACTCTCGTTTTCGGCCAACAAGGTTTCAGATTGGACTACAAATAAATCTTTTTGCGCCATATCGCCTAAACGAACGCGTTTTTGTACGTCTTGTTCTAATTGCTTGGCAGCCGTCCATTTCAATTCGGCAATATCATTTAAACCTTGTCTCAAATCAATATCCCACAAGGCATCACGCACCAAGCCTGCTAGTTGTAAATACAATAATTGTTGATCTTGATGAAGATTATTAGCAGAAACGTCGGCAATTGCGGCGCGTGCGGCGCGTTGCCCAGTTAACCAAATGGGCATTTCAATACCTGCCTCCCATTCATTTTCGCCATTACGACTCAATAGCACATCATTTTGATTGCGCAAAATAAGTGCGGCCGAGCCTGGTAAAAAGCTATTCGCTTGAATTTGACGCGCTTCAAGCTCGCGTTTTTTAGCTGTTAACAGCTGGCTATTGGGGTAATTTGGTAATGTTTTATCAACTAAATCGTGCAGCGTTAGCTTGTTATTTACCATTAACGCGTCCTCGTGCTGCATTTCTACCGCAAACAAAGGTGGGTTAAATAAAATAACGAGCAAAATGCACGCAGTGTGCAAGGTCTTAAACATAGAAACTCCTAATTAAATCGATTGGTTAAAGTTAACCAAAAAAATATGATTTAATTAGGCTGGTGGCGCGCGGGGGTTTTGTCGGAAGTAGGCGTAACGTTGTGGGTATAAAACTAAACCAGAATTGGCATAAATTCGAACAGGCACATTAAAAATCAACAATGCCAAAGTAAAAAAAACTGCAAAAGCGGCAATATTATCCGCAATAGTATCAGCAAGCGAAGTTTTAATGCCGCTTGCAACAGTCGTTATTGCACCAATTATTTCATTTTCAGCAATATGCGCTTGGGTTAAAGCGCCATTTGTGCTGTTTGCATTATCATTTTCCACAGTGTGTACATGTAGAAAATGCGCTTTAAGACTATCAAGCCCAAAAGCGTGGGCGTGAATAAACGGCGCAACAATTTGCAAGCAGATTAGGCTTAATATTAAGTAAATTTTTACGTTTTTTTGCACAAACTTTATGTTACAGGAATTATAAAAATTAATAAATACTATTAAACTAGCATTTAAATTAGTCTAAATTAGTTTTCCTGCCTTGCAAGTTATTAACTGTAGCTCTTATAAAACGATTTACATTACTTTTGTATAAATTTCAGTCTGTTGTAAAGCACCATTTATAACATTAATAGATGACATTACAATTTGAAATTTTACTTTTTCTCGCCGTCCTTTAATGGTGCTGGTAGAAAAGGCAGATATTTCCAAGCGTAGCAGCCACTGCAACGTACCTTAAATGATCGTCAAGTATTGACTAAACTAAAACATCTAAATGCTGAACAATATAGCTACTTCATTTTAGCTAATGCCTTTCAGTGGAAATTTTCTTTTATTGTTGCAAAATTATGGTATGACTATTAAGCAAGTGATGACCAATCTGAATTATAAAAAACAAAAAAAGGAACATTGATAAATGTTCCTTTTTTTTTAGTATCAATTAATGATTAACGTTTCAAGCTTTATTTTTAACGTTAATTTATTTAAATTTCAACTTTCTGATTAAAATACATAGCTGACTAAAGCACCTAGACCATAATCTGGACTACCATCAGCAAAGCCTTTAACTAAATAACCTTGTGCTTTCCAATTGGGATTTAGTTTGTAGTTGATAAATGCAGTGGCTTCGCTTTGTGCTGAACCACTGCGCGTGATGGAAGGGCGGTAATCGTACACAATGCCTACAGAGGATGAGGGTGCTAGTTTATAAGTTCCACCAACTGAGCCGTAAAATACGTTTTTTAAAGGCGCTTCATTAGTATCTCCATAAACGCGATAGCCTAAACCTGCCAGTGCTGTGAAATTACCGAAGGCTTTATAAAGGTCTAATTGTGTTGAGTAATCGTTCTCACCAGTACCTAAGCCTTTGTTCTCGTCTGCTGTACCAAATTTGATTTTCCCCGTAATATCAATAGCAGGCGCAGTTGCACTGCCATCGTAAAGATTATATGTGACACCAGCAACGATATCACCCAAACCAGATTCAGTTGTGCGGCTAGGAACCGTTTTAGATTTTTTGAATTTACCAATTCCAGGTGATACGTTACCTGGGCCCGTAATTGTTACATATGGAACGGTTAATTTAAGTGTTAGCCGATCAATTTCATACTTGCCAATGACAGGAACATTGGTAATTTCTGTTCTGTCACTGGTGCCATATTTTCCAGAACTATAATCAATACCTGAGGTAACGGTAAAAACTCCTTGATCCTCTGCAACAGCGGACTGTGATGTAAGTCCAGCTAAGCTGCTAATTGTTACTGCTGCCGCTAAAAATATCTTATTCATGTGCACTTTCATTGTGTAATTTAAATAATGCTTGTTGACTTATTAACGCCCAGATACTTTCTCTGGACGCTCTGCTTTTTCAACGCGCTCAACTTTTTCTACACGTTCTACTTTTTCAGGGCGTTCTGCTTTTTCTACGCGTTCTGCTTTTTCTACACGTTCAACTTTTTCTACGCGCTCCGCTTTTTCAGCACGCTCCGCTTTTTGCACGCGCTCCATCTTATCGGCTCTTTTTTCAGCTCGATCTGATAAAGTTTCAGATTTTTCAGTCGCTTTTAAGTCTGCCTTAGCTTCACGTTTTTCTAATTTGACTTCACGTTTTTCTGCTTTAAGTGCACTTTTTTCAGCACGTTTAGCATCAGCTTCTGCTTTATCCGCTTGTTTATCAGCTGCTTTTAATTCTGCTTTTTCAATCGCAGCATCTTTACGCGCTTCTATTTTCTCTTTATTGGCTGCAAGTCGATTACTGGCATTATTAAGACCTTTACTATCAGGATTGCGCGATAGATTTTTTTGAACACTAGCTGTTGATTGACTTAATGGCGTTTTTGCAGCATCAGTGGTTGTACCAGTAGCAATAGTGGTTGCGGCGTCTGCAGCGTACGAACTACCTGCGACACTTAAACAAAATATTGCAACGGCTAATGAAATTTTAGTTCTGGTCATTGTATAACTCCTCATTGAAGACTTTACAGTCTGAAAATTATCCATTGGATAAAGAATTTTTTAAAACGTACATATGTTAACGCTTGAAACAATCAAATGGATGACAAAAATGTATATAGATGTAATCAGTTATAACTTTTTATATAATAATGTCTATTATAAGGTATGTTGATTACATTCCCTAGCTAACAATAGTGTCATTAAAAAATATTGAAAAGTAATTGCTGAAACGTGAACATAAGTTCGCTTAAAGCCGAAAGCAATGACATTAACGGCTTGGCGCTGGCTTTTTGCAAATAACTTTCACCTCATAATATGAACGTTATATCGAATTTTGTTACTTTTTTATCCTTGAGTACTTTCGGTCATTTGCGCACAATAAATAGACATATTGTCTGGCAAATTTGTAGGGCATACACCGCATTGACGGTTGCCAGGTATTGCATGGTCGATAAATTTTGGGTATGGCAATTTAAGATTATTCATAATCGTTTTAAAATCTTCCAACGATTTGTTTGTGCCTAGGCGAGGATTGCGTTTTTTTTCCTGAGCGATCGAAGATACGAAGCGTTGATTATAGTCGTGCGCTGGGTATACCAGTGTCTCATCTGGCAAAGCAAACAGCTTCTCTCGCACACTATTGTAAAGCGCGTCTGCATCTCCATTCTGGAAGTCGGTTCTACCGCATCCGTCTATTAACAAAGCGTCCCCTGTAAACACGCGATCATTCATCAGGTAGGCGAAATGTCCCTCAGTGTGCCCTGGCGTGTGCAAAGGCTGCAGGATAATTCCAGCCACCTGAAATGGCTTACCTTCTTCAAGGCCAATATCTGCACAGGGAAGCCGGTCATAAGCTGGCGCGGCAATCTGGCTGCCGACCTTGCGCTTCATTTCCAGCGCTGCGGTAATGTGGTCTGCATGAATATGCGTCTCTATCGTATAAACTAATTTTAGTCCAAGATGGTGTACCTCGGCTAAGTCCCTCTCCATAGTTGCAATAACTGGGTCAATTAGTACAGCCTGGCCAGTATGTTCATCTCCTAGCAAATAGGTGTAAGTACTGGACAAGGGTTCATACAATTGCTTGAAAATCATGACGGCTCCTAAGTATTTTATTGTATATATAAGGTGCGACAATTAAAATTGTGCTCGTTTAATTTACAATTTATATATTATGTTCTGATATAATGTTTGTGTATAGTCTAAAATGAGTAAATTTTACGATGGAATTTTTAAAGCAAACTGATGTAGTAAATTTGCATGCCGCAGCTGAGCAAGCGTCTAAGCTATTGAAGGCAATATCCAATCGTGACCGCCTAGTTTTACTATGCCAGATGACGCGCGCAGAGTGCTCAGTAAGCGAGCTGGAAGCTATTACCGGAATCCAGCAGCCCACGCTATCTCAACAGTTGACAGTATTGCGCACTGAAGCACTAGTAAACACGCGCCGCGAAGGCAAACAAATATTCTACAGCTTAGCCAGCAACGAGGCGCTAGCAGTGTTACAAGTGTTGTATCAACTTTACTGTCCAAAGAAATAAAAGGTTTACTATGACAATTGACTGGAACAACTTCACACCATGGACTTCGTTAGCAGGCGGACTGATAATTGGACTGGCAAGTGTGATGTTTTTGATGTTTAACGGAAGAATAGCGGGTATTAGTGGCATTGCCGGGGGTTTACTCAATCCAAAAAAAAACGATTTCTACTGGCGTATAGCGTTTGTGGCAGGCTTGGTGATTTCCCCGGTTGCATTTGCCATGATATTGCCTTTGCCAAAGATACACATAGCAGCTAATTACTATGTACTTATTTTGGCTGGACTACTAGTTGGCATAGGTTCACGCTATGGATCTGGTTGTACCAGCGGTCATGGTGTGTGCGGGTTGTCTCGCCAATCGCCGCGTTCAATTGTAGCAACAATCGCATTTATGATCGCTGGATTTGTGACTGTTTACATGATTCGTCATCTAGCTAAATAAAGAGTACATATGAAATTTTTCTTTGCACTTATGTCGGGACTTCTATTTGGCATTGGGCTCATTTTTTCTGGCATGAGCGACCCCTCTAAGGTGCTTGGTTTTTTAGATGTGACTGGACAGTGGGATCCATCGCTTGCGTTTGTGCTGGGTGGGGCAGTATTGGTTGGCTCACTAATATTTCCTTTTGCGAGCAAACGGCCTCAATCCCTTTTGGGTGAGGTTATTCAGTTGCCAGCCGCTAAACAAATTGATCGCCGCCTTGTATTTGGTAGTATCACATTTGGTATTGGTTGGGGCTTGGCTGGATATTGTCCAGGCCCAGCGATTGCCTCGCTGGCGTTAGGCAATCTAAAGCCGCTGTTATTTGTGATTGCAATGTTGGCGGGCATGGGATTGTTTGAAGTGCTTGAGCGAGCGAAAACCAATACCAAACAACAGTCGGAGTAATCACATGGATGCGATGATTATGATTGTTTGTCTGGGCGGCCTAGTGGGCATTGTGATGGGGTTAACGGGCGCAGGTGGTGGCATCCTTGCGATTCCGCTATTAGTTTTTGGCTTGCACCTAACAATTGTAGAGGCCAGCCCATTGGCTATGCTTGCTGTTGGCGCTTCAGCTTTTGTGGGCGCTTTGTTAGGATTAAAGGCTAATATTGTCCGATATCGCGCCGCTTTGCTTATTGCGTTTAGCGGCATATTAATGGCGCCATTTGGGGTGTGGATAGCTTACAGATTAGATACCAGATTAATGAATCTGCTTTTTGCAGGCGTTTTGGGCTGGGTTGCCTATAAAACGTTTCATGAAATTTATAAGCCAAACCCTGAAGCGCAATTTGAAAGTACCCCACCTTGCATTCGCGATGACTATAACGGCAGATTTATTTGGACAAATAGTTGCGCAGTAGCGCTATCACTAACTGGCGCTATCGCTGGAACTTTGTCTGGCTTGCTTGGAGTAGGCGGTGGATTTGTTATAGTACCCACATTGCAGCGCTACACTGACTTAACCATGCAATCTATCATCGCTACGTCCTTGGCAGTTATTTCTGTTATATCACTGACGAGTGTTGGCGCCAGTTTTTACGCTGGTCATCTTGACTTTGGGCTAGCGCTGCCGTTTGCCGCAGCTAGCATGGTGGGAATGGGCGTAGCAAGTTTAGTAAGACCACGTTTATCACAACAATATTTAAAAACAGCTTTCGGCGTAATGTGTTTTATAGTTGCTGTTGTAATGATTATAAAAGTCTGGCAAAACATTACTTACAATAACTGTTAGCTTTAATAAGAGACTGTGGCAAAACATCAAAATCAACTGTTTGAAATTTTGTAGCACAACAAAAATGTAATTTGAATTGATCTAACATTTATTATGTGGCAAAAACTCTAGCAAACTTTCAAACAACTCAGATTAAAGATCTCTTTTATTGACTTAAACCGCGCCAATTTCAAGTAAAAAAAGTGAAATCAGAAATGTTTGAATATATTGAAGTGTTTTATATTTGAATTGGTGAGTATATTTATTGCACTCATCTAACCCCAAGATGCTTGAACAATTACAAACCGGAACTTAAAAAAGGCTAATAAAGCGGGTGATATTTAAAGATAAGGGCATGGGGTTTTGCATTAAAGCGCGCTGAAATTTATAACTTTCATTAGCAAAATTTAATCATATTTAGGTATCAAGGCAGCGGCAAGCAGGAATATATACTTTTGAGTTACAAGGTTTGGATGGATGAAAAATTTTGCGATGGTTAAGCGATATGCCCAATTTTCGCCAGACCTACTTACGCAAACAGCTACACGGTTTAATTCGATGTTTGTTGGTTACGATTCAGCTACGTTACACAACAATGAAAAACGGCCACCATCTCTGGCAGCCGCTTAGATATTGGTAGGGCGTGCGGGGATCGAACCCACGACAAACGGATTAAAAGTCCGCTGCTCTA
>JAYTEL010000077.1:0-2578 GCA_043735225.1 Methylotenera sp.
GCAATCGAACAGTATCCGCATATTCCACTGTGTATGCACCAAGATCATGGCGCTTCTGCGGCCGTTTGCCAAACAGCGTTACGCAGCGGATTTTCCAGCGTAATGATGGACGGCTCGCTGATGGATGACGCTAAAACACCCGCTACTTTTGACTATAATATGACTGTTACGCGCCAAGTGGTAGAGGCGGCGCACGCAGTAGGCGTTTCGGTTGAGGGCGAGCTTGGCGTATTGGGTTCGTTAGAAACAGGCCAAGCGGGCATAGAAGATGGCGGCGGGGCAGAGGGCATTTTAAGCCATTCACAGCTATTAACCGACCCCGATGAGGCGGCTGCTTTTGTAAAAGCCACACAGGTTGACGCATTAGCCATTGCAATTGGCACTAGCCATGGCGCTTACAAATTTAGCCGTCCGCCGACGGGTGATATTTTGTCTATCGACCGCATTAAGGCGATTCATGCGCGTATTCCTAATACGCATTTAGTGATGCACGGCTCGTCAAGTGTCGAGCAAGAATGGTTACAAATGATTCGTGATTATGGCGGAAAGATTAAAGAAACCTACGGCGTGCCAGTGAGTGAAATTGTAGAGGGCATTAAAAATGGCGTGCGAAAAGTCAACATTGATACCGATATTAGGCTGGCGATGACAGCAACGATTCGCTTCGAGATGGCGCAACATCCAGAAGAATTTGACCCGCGCGGATTTTTAAAAGCCGCTACCATCGCCGCGCGCAGCGTTTGTAAAGCACGTTTTGAAGCATTTGGTAGCGCAGGTCAAGCCGCTAAAATAAAAGTGATTGGGCTTGAGATAATGGCAGCGCGCTATCGCAAGGGCGAGCTGTCACCAATCATTAAATAACGCTTAACATTATTCATACAGGTAAATTCACAAATAAAAATGAGACGTAAATTAGTGGTGGGCAACTGGAAAATGAATGGCCGTATTGCGCAAAATCAAGCATTGATACTTGCGGTGATGGATGGCCTAAGCGAATCAAACAATGCCGATTATGTACTTTGCGTGCCGTACCCCTATTTAGGCCAAGCACAAAGCTTATTGCAAAACTCAAACGTTGCTTGGGGCGCGCAAAACTTGTGTGCCAACGAAACGGTAGCGCTCACTGGCGCGGTTTCTGCCTATATGTTAGCTGATTATGGTTGCAGCTATGTAATTGTTGGCCATTCAGAGCGGCGCATTCAGTTTCACGAAACCGACGATACGGCGGCGACAAGGTTTAGCGCAGCCGAAAAAGCGGGTTTAACGCCCATTTTTTGTATGGGTGAATCGTTTGAAGAGCGCGATTCAGATTGGACCGAATATATAGTTGGGCGGCAACTAGATTCCATTATTCGCCGTTTTGGTGCAGAGGTTTTAGACAAAGCGGTATTGGCCTACGAGCCGCTATGGGCGGTGGGTACAGACATTGCCGCTACGCCAGAACAAGCGCAAAAAGTGCACAAATTTATCCGCGACCGTATTGCCAAATGCGATGAAACCATCGCTAAAAATGTGCGCATTTTATACGGCGGCAGCTTAAATGCATTTAACGCAGCAGCTTTGTTTGCAATGCCCGATATTGACGGTGGTTTGGTGGGGCGCTGCTCGTTAGACCCAATAGCGTTTGTGGATATTTGCAAATCGGCCAATTAAAACTAGACAACAAAACTAGACTAGATAATCCAAACAATACTATTCAAACAGCAAAATCCAAACAACAAAATCCAAACAAAAAAATGATCAATGACATGCTCACAATTGGTATTCCAACAGAAATAAAAGCGCATGAAAGTCGTGTCGCCGCCATGCCAGAAACCGTAAAAAAAATGGTAGCTCTTGGTTGCCAAGTCATTGTCCAAAAAGGCGCTGGCGAGCGCGCCAGTATTACCGATTCAGCTTATTTGGCTGCTGGCGCAACAATTGTTTTGGCCGAGGATATTTATCAAGCTAATATTATCTTAAAAGTACGCGCCCCAGAAGCCCGTGAAATAAGCGCAATGCCAGCGGGCACAGCGTTAATAGGTCTGTTAGAGCCTTACAATCAAATGCAATTGCAAACAATTGCCCAGCAAGGTATTACCGCTTTTGCGTTAGAAGCGCTGCCAAGAAACAGCCGCGCGCAAAGTATGGATGTGCTGTCATCGCAAGCCAACGTCGCGGGTTATAAAGCGGTATTGCTGGCCAGTCATTTTTATCAGCGCTTTATGCCCATGTTAATGACCTCCGCTGGCACGGTAAAAGCCGCGCGGGTGTTGATTCTTGGGGCAGGTGTAGCAGGCTTACAAGCGATTGCCACGGCTAAAAGATTAGGCGCAGTAGTCGAGGCATCTGACGTGCGGCCAGCGGTTAAAGAGCAAATTGAATCACTTGGCGCCAAGTTTTTAGATGTGCCGTATGAAACCGAAGAAGAAAAAGAAACTGCCGCAGGCGTGGGCGGCTATGCGCGCCCCATGCCAGCGTCGTGGATGGTGCGGCAGGCAGCACTCGTTGCGCAGCGCGCTGCTGAAGCTGATATCGTGATTTCATCAGCGCTAATTCCAGGCCGTGAGCCGCCTATTTTAATTAATGCAGAAACGGT
>JAYTEL010000078.1:0-26801 GCA_043735225.1 Methylotenera sp.
GCAACTAGATGAAGAAGCCACGCTGGCCGACACCATTAGCCCAGGCTCAGATTTTGTAGAAATTGGCAACGAACGCAAACATGTGATTAGCTATTTAGAAGACTTTTTATTTCCGCCGCAACGTTCACGCTCCCCCGTGAAATCGCTATCTGGTGGCGAACGTAATCGCTTATTATTAGCGCGCCTATTTGCTCGCCCAGCCAATGTGTTGGTGCTAGATGAGCCAACTAACGATTTGGATATTGATACGTTAGAACTGCTAGAAAGTTTGCTACAAGAATTTACTGGCACGCTATTTTTGGTGAGCCATGACCGTGCATTTTTAGAAAATACAGTGACGCAGGTGATTGCGTTTGAAGGTAATGGGTTGCTAACCGAGTTTGGCGGCGGTTATGACGACTGGCAACGCTTCTCTTTACAACAAGCTCAGCAGCGGCTAACTGATATTACGCAAGCTACAAAGGCAAACCCGAAGCCAGATGTGGCAAAAATAGCTGCTAAACCTGCCTCAAAACTCAGCTTTAAAATGCAAAAAGAGCTAGAAGAAATTCCTGCTAAAATTGAGCAGCTTGAAACAGAGCGTGCAACTATCAATCAACAACTTGCCGAGGTTAACATTTATAAATCGCAACCCGAAAAAGTTAATATTTTACAGAATAGATTAACTGAAATAGAACGCCTGCTAGAAAGCCATCTCGCCCGCTGGGAAACGTTAGATACTAATAACTAAAACCTGCAATTTAGGCTTGCAAATAGGCTTTGCAAATAAGCCTTGGCGCCCTCGACACGAATCGAACGTGTGACCCTCCCCTTAGGAGGGGGATGCTCTATCCACTGAGCTACGAGGGCGTTAATGATCAAACCTAAACGTAGCGTATTTTCTCATACATCTGATTTAATATTTATCTTGCGCGCAACTATTTAAGACGCAAACTTCTCTGACTTATTATTAAACTAGAATACATAAATGAAAATTTTATTTTATAGCGCTGTTTTAGCAGTTGCATTACTGGGCTATCGCAATGTAAGTATGGCAGCTAATGCGCTTAAAACTGGCGATAAAGCCCCTAATTTTAATTTACCAAATGCTAAAGGTGATTTGGTCAGTTTAAGCAGTTATCACAACAATTGGGTTGTGCTTTATTTTTATCCTAAAGACGATACGCCTGGTTGCACCAAAGAAGCCTGCAGCTTTAGAGATGATTTGCATAAATTAAATAAATTAGGCGCAAAAGTAATCGGCGTGAGCGTTGATGACGGCGCTAGTCACGCCGAGTTCGCTAAAAAGTACAATTTACCTTTTCCATTATTAAGCGATAAAAATGGGGTTGTCGCCAAACAATACGGCGCTTTAAGCAATTTTGTTGTGTTTAAAATTGCCAAACGTTATACGTTTTTAATCAGCCCCGATGGTTTGTTACAAAAAAGTTATCTTAATATTGATACGTCGCGCCACTCGCAGCAGATAATTGATGATTTAACTGCTATTTTGCAGGCAAAACTTTAATTAAGGAGCAGGAATATGTATAACATTAGAATAAATATTGGATTAAAAATATTAGTGCTTGCGGTAATTATTTTGTTAACAGCCTGCGCTTCGCATACACAATTAGCTAAAAAAGATGCGCAGCAATGGACACAGTTAGCTTGCAGCGGTTTTTTGACTTGGAACGAATGTAGGCAGCAAGCGCAGGCGATGTGTCCACGCGGCTTTTACACGGCTGGTCATTTGGAAAACTGGCTCATACAACGCCGCGTTGTAAGTGTGGCGTGTAAGGTTTGAGGTTTGAGGTTTGAGGTTTTAGGCATAAAAATTTGAAGCTTAAAATTTTAAAGCTTAGCTAACATACTGTTTTTTTAAGCCTAAAAAAAACCGCGCTTATTTACTAAGCGCGGTTTTTTAATGGTTATGACAATTATTTCAATAATTACTTGGCAACTTTAATAGGCACATATAGCGTATTATCACCGCGTAACACAAGTACTGCTATCGTTTTGCCAGCAACAACTGCGTTAATTTGCTTATTAAATATTTCTACACTTTGCGTTTCGCTATTATTAAGGCCTAATATTACATCACCACGGCGAATGCCTGCCTGCGCCGCAACACCAACACTATCAATTACCAACAAGCCATTTTTACCATTAAGCTTTTTCTTTTGCACTGGAGTCAGCTCTTTTAAAGTTAAGCCAATTTTATTGGCTTCTGCTTTGGGCGTTGGCTTAACAGTTGGCGCAGGTTCATTTGACTCATTTGGCATCTCGCCGACACCAACGTTTAGCGTTTTTACTGAACCTTTACGCATGATCTCAATGGCTACGATTTTGCCAGGTTTACTTGCAGCTACCGCACGTGGTAAATCGCCAGATGTAATTATCGGTTTATTATCAAATTTAGAAATCACATCACCTGCCAATAACCCGCCTTTTTCAGCAGGGCCATTTTTTTCTACCCCAGCAATCAACGCGCCGTTGTTATTTTTCATGCCAAACGACTCTGCTAATTCTTTTGTCAACTCTTGAATCGCTACGCCAAGCCAGCCACGCGTAATTTTTCCACCGGCTTTTAATTGGTTAGATATGTCAATTGCAACATCAATTGGAATACTAAATGACAAGCCCATAGAGCCACCACTACGGCTGTATATTTGCGAGTTAATACCAACCACCTCGCCGCGCAGGTTGTACAGTGGCCCGCCCGAATTGCCAGGATTAATAGCAACATCGGTTTGAATAAATGGCACAAAATTTTCCTGCGGTAAAGCGCGGCCCTTAGCCGACACAATTCCAGCTGTCATGGTGTTTTCTAGGCCAAAAGGTGAGCCAATGGCCGCAACCCATTCGCCCACTTTTAATGTTGCTGGGTCGCCAATATTGGCTTTTGGTAAGTTATTAGCGTCAATTTTAATCAAAGCAACATCGGTGCGTTTATCAACACCAATAATTTTAGCTTTAAACTCACGTTTATCGAACAGTTTTACCAGCACCTCGTCTGCATCGTTAACCACGTGCGCATTCGTTAAAATATAGCCATCTGAGCCGATAATAAAACCTGAACCAAGTGATTGTGACTTGTAATCTTGGCCTTGGCCTTGGCCGTCGCCCTGTCCTGGTCCACCAGGAAAACCAGGAATTCCAAAACGTTTAAAAAATTCTGGAATATCTTCTTCTGGTATGCCAGGAAAAGGCATGACCGTTTGCCCACCACTATGCATGGTTTGCGTTACACTAATATTAACTACTTCTTGGCCATGCTTTTCTGCCAACACAGTAAAATCTGGTAAATCATTTGCAAATGAAATTAAGTTACTTCCTGCAACCGTACAAACTAGAAAAGCATTTAATATCCAATTTTTTAACATCTATTGCTTCCTTAAACTGACTTAAATAGTCAAAAAATAGTAACTTAAGTAATAATACTCACATAACAAAAAAATTAAACTAATGACATAAAATTTTAATTAAATGTAACAACAGAATCTTGGTTTACTAAACGCAATATTACGGGCTGTTGCAAATTAAAATAGCGATTAGACATAATATGACCTTTTACCCACAGTAAACCTAGAGTCAAGCCAGTAACAGCGCCCAGCATGGTTATACCATCGCTATGCCAAATATAGGCAGCCAATAATGCGCCAATAAATAGAGTGGCAAGCGGCAACAAATACAGCAACAATGCGCTTTTTAACATGGCTTTTTCGTTAATACCAACTATAACGCTCTCGCCTACCTTTGCGTTAATAAGGTTTTGTGCTTTAAAAGCAGTAGTTTGATGACCGAACAATTTTCCCCAAATTGAATTTCCGCAGCCGCGCGTTTTGCCACATAGGCCGCACGCGGTCTTGCGCTCTATTTCTAATATTGCAATGGTTTCAGATGGCGAGAAGTTAAGCGGGGTTTGATCTGAAATTTCAGATATGTTTTGAGGTAATAATTCTAGCGAAAGTATAACGGCACGCTCTTCTATCATATTGTTTTAGGTCTATAAATTTTAAGATTATTTACTTGAGTGCCGTTTGCTTTTTAAAGGTCACAGCTTTAGCGATTTGTAATACCGTTGCCGCTGGCACTTCGCCTACTACTGTAATTTGATACCCATCTATAACATTTGCGCAAATATTAGTTGAGCCTATTACCATATGACCAGTTTTGGGGCGTATAGCTTTTGAAATTGGTTCAATAAACAACGATACCGATGCAATGCCATCAGAAAATATCATTTGATCAACCGGTGCAGTTTTGCCTGGCAAATTCAATACAACGTGATCCACCTTCATGTATCCAGTTGGCAATTCGGCCACAATCCAGTTAGTGTCGACATGATTAACAGGTGCTGAAACATCTGTTACATAATTCTTTTTGACGTCTATTTTTGGCTGAAACCAATTAACATCGCGCGAATTGAGCATACTCAATTGAGTAAACTCAAATTGCTCTAATGTTTGTTTATTGCTGTCTATTAAAGTCATTTTTAGCAAAAGACCAAATTCAGCATCTGCCCATATTTTATAACTATAGCGATAGTTATCATTTGCAATTAATTCAATTACTTGTGTGCCTCGTCCGGCAACCATTTCAGTAGCCGAAATACGTGTGGTATAGCTAGTTTTAAGTGCTTGTAAATCAGTTGGCAACATGGCAGGAAAGAGATTCTGACCACGGCGTTTTTCTATAACCACTGTAGAAGTATTGTTAGATTCATGTTTAGGACTAACAATTAATATGTCGTTACCTTGACTAAATACTTCGCGAGACTGTTTTGCTTGTAACTTAGCGTCTAGCACAAGGTTACGCGTCATTTCTTGACCATCTCTGTTCATGTGCGTGATTTGTACCGAGCGCGTTTGTTTGCCGTTTTGATAGGCGAATACACCTTGGTAATTAAGTTCGCGCGCGGCGTACGCAGTTTTTTGTAGCATCAGCCAAGCGTCGTCTGCCGCAATACTCTGCACACTTATAACGCTCAGCAATAATAAAAATAACAGCCTAAAAATAACAGAAAACATTACTTTTTCGTTTCTGCAAAACTGGCATTTTGAATGTAGTATGCTGCGCTGCTAGGCGCTGCTGCTTGATGTGCTTGCAAATATTCTGTTGGCATACTTTGCGCAATTTCAACAGGCAGTAAAGCATCAGGTTGACCAAACTGTTGTTGAAACACCATTACACCTACAAACATGACCGCCGCAACAGATGCCACAGCTGACCACAGTTTAGTTGACGTTTTGTAAGCTGTTTTTTGGCTTGCAAATTTAGTTGTGGCGGCAAGGTTACTTGCTAACAGTGTAGGTTCAGATTCAAGTGCCAACATCACACGATTACTAAAATCGTATTGCATATTAACGCCGCCAAGACCAACATCACCGCGCAGGGCATCTCCAATAAGATGGTAGTGCGCCCAGCAGTTTTTAAGTTCGCCGCCTGTTTTGGCAGATGTGATTAAATGTGCAGACTCTTCAACGCTAAGCTCGCCATCCATGAATGCTGATAATTGGTTTTTCATATTTTGCCTCTACTTCTTAAATTAATTAAATACACTATTATTTAATAAAAATATTTAGTATGTGATAAAAATATTTTTAATAATAATAAAACGATAACAACGCTTTTTCTACCAGCGCTTTCCTTCTTTGGCATCAACCAAAGGCCGTAACTTTTCTGAAATTGTCTCGCGCGCTCTAAAAATTCTTGAACGCACAGTACCAATTGGGCATTGCATTAAGGTTGCAATTTCTTCATAACTTAACCCTTCTATCTCGCGTAATGTAATGGCGGTACGTAACTCTTCTGGCAAACTTGCAACCGTATCGTTTACCGTTTGCGCAATTTGTTTAGTCATCAGGGCGGTTTCTGGCGTATCCATGGTGCGCATTTCACCGCCATCATCAAAGTTTTCCACATCTTCAATTTCCACTTCTTGCATTACCTGCGGACGACGACCCATTGAAACTAAATAATTTTTAGCTGTGTTAATGCCAATTCTGTAAAGCCAGGTGTAAAAAGCACTATCACCGCGAAAATTATGCAGTGCGCGGTACGCTTTAATAAAGCTTTCTTGCACCACGTCTTCTACCTCAGCTTGATCGCGAATCATACGTCCAAGCAAGCGACCTAGCTTGCGATGGTATTTTTCTACCAACATGCCAAAGGCTTTTTTATCGCCTAGCTGCGCACGCTCTACCAGCGCTTGGTCAAGCGCACGGTTACCAGCGCTTCCACTTGCAAGACTAACTGTTAGACCGTTACTTAAGCCATTGACTGGCTGGTTTGGCTTTTCCGCCATTAAATTACCGCCCCTTGAATCATTCGAATTAACTTGTATGTCGTTTTTAGATAGATCAAACATAGGTGCATTATACGCTTGCGGCGCAGATGCAACAAAACTAGTGCGGGTTAAAGCTTCAATATTCTTTGTTTGTAGCATTTTTTCGGTCCCCAAACTTTAATCTAACAATTATCGCTAACAAAATTAACTTATTATTGCTAGCACTGTTCAAAAGACACAGATAAACTGTTATTAGTTCACAAAATGTTATCAGTTAAAATGCAAAACAACACCCTAAAATTTGATGTTCTAATCATCGGCAGCGGCTTGGCTGGGCTTACTATTGCATTGCAAATTGCCGACACAAAACGCGTTTGTATCGTTAGTAAGCGTGAAATTTCTGATAGCGCCAGCAGCTGGGCGCAAGGCGGTATTGCGGCCGTGTTAAATAGTCAAAATACTGATGACAGTATTGAAGCGCATATTCAAGACACCTTAATAGCGGGCGCTGGCTTGTGCGATGTGGAAATCACCCGCTTTGTTGCAACGCACGCACGTGAATCAATTGAATGGCTGATTAACCAAGGCGTAGAATTTACGCGCGAGCGCGACAACAATTTGCATTTAACGCGTGAAGGCGGCCACAGCCAACGCCGTATTGTGCACGCCGCCGATGCGACTGGGCATGCAGTGCAAAAAACGTTGGCGCAAAAAATACGCGAGCATAAAAATATCACGATTTTAGAGAATCATATTGCGGTTGATTTGCTAACTGTTGAAAAGTTGGCACCACTAAAAATTGATCGCATATCTACACAAAACAATTGCCCAAATAAAAACAATTGCTTGGGTGCATACGTGTTAGACAATCAAACTGGCGAGGTAATGACCATTGCAGCGCAGCAAACTGTGCTTGCCACTGGCGGCGCGGGCAAAGTGTATTTGTACACCACTAATCCTGATGTTAGCACAGGCGACGGCATCGCTATGGCATGGCGCGCGGGTTGCCGCGTGGCAAATATGGAATTTATACAATTTCACCCGACTTGTTTATTTCACCCACATGCCAAGTCTTTTTTAATTTCTGAGGCGGTGCGCGGCGAAGGCGGTTTACTAAGGCTGCCTGATGGCACACGCTTTATGCCAGATCATGACGCACGTGAAGAACTCGCCCCGCGCGACGTAGTTGCGCGCGCCATTGATTTTGAGATGAAAAAACGTGGCCTAGATTGCGTTTATTTAGATATTAGCGATAAACCGCTCGCGTTTATTGTTGAGCATTTTCCTAATATTTATGCCCGCTGCCAGGAGCTTGGCATTGATATTAGCCAACAGCCAATTCCTGTTGTGCCAGCTGCGCATTATACCTGCGGCGGCGTGATGGTAGATGCACAAGGCCGCACCGATATCGCTAACTTATACGCCATTGGTGAAACCGCTTGCACTGGCTTGCATGGCGCCAATCGGCTAGCCAGCAACTCTTTGCTAGAATGCTTAGTATTTGGCCGCGCCGCCGCGGCAGACATTTTAAATGCACCAACGCAAACTTTTACTCAACTGCCAAAATGGGATGAAAGCCGCGTAACTGATGCCGATGAGGAGGTGCTAATTACCCATACTTGGGACGAACTACGGCGCTTTATGTGGAATTACGTGGGCATTGTGCGCACCGATAAACGCTTAAGTCGCGCGCTACACCGCATTCATATGCTGCGCGATGAAGTGCAAGAGTTTTACAGCAATTTTAAAATTAGCAACGATTTAATTGAGCTACGTAATTTATTGCAGGTGGCAGAATTGATTGTGGAAAGTGCGATTTCGCGCGTCGAGAGTCGCGGTTTGCATTACAGTAAAGATCATCCAAATATGGATGCAGAGGCCATTCCCACAGTTTTAAAACCCACAAATTATAGTAGCTAAACCCTCTTTCCTTCGTCATCCCAGCCGCTCTCCCTGAGCCTGTCGAAGGGCGATTAAACTAAATGATATTTTTAACAATAATGTGGTTCGACAGGCTCACCACGAACGGGTTTATTTAAGCATAAAATGTTGTACATTTCACTCAATATTAAGCAATGTATAAGCGCCGTAGCAACCGCATGGATATTAGCCTGCAGCCCGCCCGCCTATTCAGCCGAAATCACCTATTTTTACGATGGCGACACGGTAAAAATCTTAGATAACGGCCAAGAATTTAAACTGCGCATCAACGACATTGACGCGCCCGAAAAAAATCAAAGTTACGGCAAAAAATCGCGCCGCGCATTGATGCAGTTATGCGAGTTTGGTGAGTTTCAAGCGCAAATCACCGGGCAAGATAAATACGGGCGCAAGCTTGGTAAATTGGTTTGTCATGGCGAAGATGCTAGCCTGTACATGGTGCAAAATGGCTATGCATGGTTTTATGCGCACTACTCAAACGATGGCAATTTAGCCTTTGCCCAGCAACAAGCGCGCAATAATGGGCTAGGATTGTGGCGCAGCAAACAACAAACCGAGCCTTGGATTTGGCGCAAAAACCACCCGTATTAATGGTGTTTAATTGCAAGTTAATCAAAATATCTAACTTTTACGCAAAGCTCGCTTTATATGCATTTCCCCGTATAATGCGCTTTCCCTACTAAAAACCAATCAACGTAGCGGTCTTTCATTAAATGGTTGATCAAACCACATTTGCCACCACGATTGGTGTTACTTCAAAGTAATTGGCTGGCTTAACTTTCAAGCTGGAGCATTACATTGACTGAACAAACCTTATCTAAAATTGCAACCTCTATTGAAATAACTTACACAACTAATTTTAATGAGCTAGGCCTTAGCGAACCACTCTTACGCGCCATTAGCGACGCAGGTTACACCACACCAACCCCAATTCAAGTTAAAGCCATTCCGCAAGTATTAAGCGGCGGCGATTTGCTGGCAGGCGCGCAAACTGGCACGGGCAAAACCGCTGGTTTTACGTTGCCGATTTTACATATTCTTAGCCAAAAAGCGCGTAATGCCGATGCCATTAAAAGCCGCCCGCGCTGCTTAATGCTGACGCCAACGCGCGAGCTGGCGGCGCAGATTGAAGAATCAGTCAAAACCTACGGCAAATATCTGCCGCTTACCAGTACGGTGATTTTTGGCGGCGTAAACGCTAACCCGCAAATTGCGCGCTTAAAAAAACCGCTGGATATTTTAGTCGCAACCCCTGGCCGTTTGCTGGATCATGCCAATCAAAAGAATGTTGACCTTAGCGGCGTTGAAATTTTGGTGTTGGATGAAGCCGATAGAATGCTGGATATGGGTTTTATTCGCGATATAAAAAAATTACTCGCCATGTTACCCAAGCAGCGCCAAAACTTGCTTTTTAGCGCGACTTTTTCTGATGAAATTAAAACGCTCGCTGATGGTTTACTACATAATCCTGGCTTTGTGGAAGTCGCGCGCCGCAATACCGCCAGCGAGCTGGTTCTGCAAACTGTGCACATGGTGGCGGCGGCGCACAAACGCGAGCTGATGAGTCACCTGATTAAGCACAATGATTGGCAACAAGTACTCATATTCACGCGCACCAAGCATGGCGCAAATAGGCTTGCCGAAAAATTAATCAAGGATGGCATTGAAGCGGCTGCGATTCATGGTAACAAAAGCCAAGGCGCTCGCACCAAAGCGTTGGCACAGTTTAAAGATGGCAGCATGCGCGTGTTGGTGGCAACAGACATTGCTGCGCGGGGTTTGGATATTGACCAATTGCCGCAAGTGGTTAATTTTGAGCTGCCAAACGTGCCAGAAGATTATGTACACCGTATTGGCCGAACAGGCCGCGCAGGCAGTAGCGGCGCGGCGGTTTCATTGGTAGACCGCGAAGAATTGAAGTTTTTAAAAGATATTGAGAAATTAATCAAGCGCGAAATTCCAAAAGTGCCGGTAGAAGGTTTTACGCCATCAGACAAGCCAGAACTTGAAGCGCCGCGCAGCACGCAAGCTCACGGCAGACCGCCGCGCGGGCATGGCCAAGGCCAACAGCAGCGCAAGGCGCAATCCGACAGAAGCGGGCTTCAAAACGGTCGAGATAACGGTCGAGATAACGGTCAAAACATTAACCGTAATCAAAATCAATCGCTAAGAACTAATCAAAATTCTGGTCAAAATTCTGGTCAAAATGCAGCGCAAAATCAATCTAATAAACCGATGTCAGAGGCCGCCCGTCATCAAGCCATGCCACAAACGCCCTTGTTTGCGCCTAGGCCTGCGGCAAAACCGCACAATCGCAATCCGAATAATCGCAATGTTAACCAAGGCAATACTGGCAGACCAAATACCAACATCAACAATAACTCTGGTAGCGCACATAGAAGCGGCGGGCGTGGTAAATGAGGTCAATTGCAAGGTCATACTAGCCCTTGCGCGAATATCGAATAGTTAAAATTTGCCAATTGTGTTGAACAAAGCGCGTGAAAATAGATTAAAATTCTAGCCATAAATTTTTTAAACATAGACTTAGGAAACCCAGATGCAAATCGCAATGAACAGTGTAGTAACAATGACTTACGAGCTTAAAAATAGTGACGGAGAAGTGTTGGAATCAAGCGCAGAACCTGTTTCTTACTTGCATGGCGGCTACGACAATATATTCCCAAAAGTAGAAGAAGCGATGCACGGCAAAAACGTAGGGGATGTAGTCACAGTGGATTTAATGCCCGCCGATGCGTTTGGTGAATTGGACGAAGAATTAGTGCAAATTGAGCCTGCCAGCGCTTTTCCAGCCGATGAACTGAAAGTAGGTATGCAATTTGAAGGCGAAGATGATACAGGCGAAGTGATTTTATATACGGTAACTGAAATTGCCGATGGCAAAGTGGTGGTCGATGGTAATCATCCGTGGGCGGGCGAGCGCGTGGTGTTTAAAGCCACGGTAACCGCTGTACGCAAAGCGATTGATGAGGAAATATCCCATCAACACGTGCATGGCGAGGGCGGGCACCACCACTAAGCTGTTCTTTTTATAGCTTATAATTTAAAAAGCTCCAAATAAAAAAGCACCCTTTAAGTGATTCTTAATTAGGTGCTTGTTTATTGGATTAACGCTTTTAACTCGTACAACAACGCAAGCGCTTGTTTAGGCGTTAAGTCATCAGGCTGAATCGCTTCCAACTCCGCAATGACTGGGTGTTGCGGCGCTTGGGCCGCTTCAATATTAGCTGAAAACATATCTGGCTGGCTGGCATGTTGGTTGTGTTGGCTAAGTTGATTGTTTTCTAGCTGCGCAAGTTTACGCTTAGCGGCTGCCACCACGCTTTTGGGAATGCCCGCCAATTGCGCCACTTGTATGCCGTAGCTCATATGGGCAGCACCCTCTTCCACTTTATGCAAAAATACAATGGTTTTATTTTCACCCGCGCCATGCTCAATCGCGTCTAAATGCACATTGGCCGCTTGTTTAAACTCATCAATAATGCGCGTTAGCTCAAAGTAATGCGTCGCAAAGAGTGTGAAACTTTTGTTTTTTTCTAGCAACTGTTTCGCAACTGCCCATGCCAAACTTAGGCCATCAAATGTACTCGTTCCACGACCAATTTCGTCTAGCAACACCAAGCTTTTTTCGGTTGCATTATGCAAAATATTGGCGGTTTCGGTCATTTCAACCATAAATGTGCTGCGCCCGCCCGCCAAATCGTCAGAAGCGCCAATTCGCGTAAAAATACGATCAATTTCACCAATTTTTGCACGCTTTGCAGGCACAAAACAGCCACAATGCGCCATCAGCACAATGAGCGCGGTTTGCCGCATAAAGGTCGATTTACCGCCCATATTTGGCCCTGTTATCAACAATAATTGGCGATACGGATTGATTGCAACATCATTCGCCACAAAAGGCTGCGTCATGCTCTCGACTACCGCATGGCGTCCCGCCTCGATTGTAATGCCTGTCTCGCTGCTAAACTGTGGTTGTGTGTAATGTAGTGCCTCTGCGCGCTCAGCAAAGCAGCACAAAACGTCTAGGCTAGCAACCGCGCCGCTATTGGTCTGCAGCGCGGTTATAAATGGCTCACAATCAAACAAAATTTGCGCGTAAAGTATTTTTTCGCGCGCCAATGCGCGCTCGTTTGCGCTTAACACTTTGTCTTCAAACGCTTTTAATTCGGGCGTAATAAAGCGCTCGGCATTTTTTAGCGTTTGGCGGCGGCGATATTCTGCTGGCGCATGTTCGGCTTGGGCGCGGCTAATTTCAATATAAAAACCATGCACGCTGTTGTATTCAACTTTAAGATTTTGCAATCCTGTGCGCGCTTTTTCGGCCGCCTCAAATTGCAATAAAAAGTCGCCATGATTGGTTTGCAAAGTGCGTAATTCGTCTAACTCTGCGTCAAAACCATCCGCAATCACGCCGCCTTCGCGCAGCACCACGCTTGGCTCTGCTTGAATTGCTTGCGTTAAAAGGGCTAGCACATCGCGCGGCGGCTGCAAGTTTGCGCCAAGCGTTTCCAGCAACATACTTTTGCATGCAACAAGCGCGTTTTGCAGCAAAGGTAGCTGCAATAAACTATCGCGCAAGCCTGATAAGTCACGTGGCCGCGCCGTTTTAAGCGCAATACGCGTCGTCATGCGCTCAATATCGCCCACTGCGTTTAACAAAGCTTGCACTGCTTGCCACTGGTTAGTTGCAATAAGCTCGGCCACCGCACCGTGGCGCTTGGCGACCAAATTGCGGTCTCTTAATGGGTGGTGCAACCAATGCCGCAGTAAGCGCGCGCCCATGGCCGTTTGCGTGGTATTAAGCAGTGAATATAGCGTTGGCGAAGCCTCGCCACGCAGCGTAGCATCTATTTCAAGATTGCGCCGCGTGGCGGCATCAAGCTGAATAAACTGACTGGTTTGTTCTACTTGCAGCGCAGTAATATGCGGCAGTGCAGCACGTTGCGTGTGTTTAACATATTCTAATAAGGCACCAGCCGCGCATACCGCAGCGCTTAAATTCGCACAGCCAAAGCCGTGCAAATCACGCGTATTCAATTGTTTAATCAGGGTGATAGTGGCTGAGTCAAAATCAAATTGCCAAGCGCTTAAGCGTTTTTTAGGTGCTTTGTGTTGATTAACTGCGCTATTTTGGTTGTCGTCCGCGCATACAATTTCAGCCGGGTTTATGCGCTCTAATTCTTGCAACAATTGGCCAATGGCAATTTCACTTAATACAAAATCGCCAGAGGACAAGTTAAGACGCGCTAACCCCACCAAACCATCGCCAAAGCAAATGCTCAATAGCGCATTATCGCGCGTTTCATCCAGCAAGGCAGTATCGGTTAGCGTGCCAGGTGTAAGTATGCGCGTAACGGCGCGCTCGACAGGCCCTTTAATAGCCCCTTTATTATTAGCCCCGTTATTATTAGCCCCGTTATTATTAACCCCTTTGCTGGTGGCAATATCGCCCACCTGCTCGCATATAGCCACAGCCTCACCTAATTTTGCAAGCTTGGCTAAATAACCCTCGGCCGCGTGATACGGCACACCCGCCATTTTAATCGGCGCGCCATTACTAGTGCCGCGCTGCGTTAACGTTATACCTAATAATTTAGAAGCCTTAACCGCGTCATCAAAAAATAATTCATAAAAATCGCCCATGCGGTAGAACAGCAACATGTCACGATGCTGGTCTTTTATCGCCAAATACTGGCGCATCATGGGTGTGTGGCTAGTGGCGCTGTCAGCCATTTGATTGCATGCGATTCAAACTAAAGCAGATACATTTTTTTTTGATGCAAAGCGCTATTAATCATGCGTCCTCACCCTTAATATCATCATTGCCAGCGTGTTTTTTAAGCACGCGGTACAGCACAAATGCGCCTATTAGCAATAACGCAAACGGCCCAAACCACAGCACTGCGGTTTCGTTATTGACTGGCGGGCTATAGCGCACAAAGTCGCCATAACGCGCCACTAGATAATCCACCACTTCTTCATCCGATTTGCCATTATGCATTTGCACGCGAATTTCTTTACGCAAGTCTTCGGCCAGCGGCGCAGTCGAATCTGCCAAGGTAGAATTTTGACAAACCAAGCAACGCAGCTCGCTTGACATGGCTTTTAAGCGTGCTTCAATGACTGGATCGTTTGCAAGTGGTTTGGCAACGCCTGCAAAGACTACATTTGCCAAAAGCAAAAATAAAATAAGTAGTTTTTTCATAGGGTTAAGTTCGTAAGGTGAAGATTTTATTTTTGTAACGTTTTAACTAATGGCAAAATTTTGTTAAAAAATGCTTCTTCAGTAATCGGCCCAATTTGTTTGTAGCGAATAATGCCTGCTTTATCAATCACATAGGTTTCTGGCACGCCGTATACACCATAATCAATACCAATTTTGCCATCGGCGTCCGTCATAATGGCTTTATACGGATTACCGTTAGCGTCAATCACCGCTTGCGCTTCGCTGTCGGTGTCTTTGTAATCTAGTCCGTAAGTAGCAATTTCGCTTAATTTTGCCATTTCCATTAGCGCAGGGTGCTCTTCGCGGCAAGCCACGCACCAAGAAGCCCACACATTAAGTAGCCACACTTTGCCTTTCATATCTGCTGTATTAAAGCGTTTTTCGGGCTTACTTAATAAGGGCGCAGTAAACGCCGGCGCTGGCTTACCTACAAGCGGTGAAGGTACTTCGTGTGGATCTAAAAATAAACCTTTAAACAAAAAACCTACCGCAATTAAAAACAACACCAGCGGAGCTAGAAACTTGGCAGTTCTTTTCATTCACTTAACCTAGACATTAACCATACCCTAATTACACTTGATTATGATGCAAAGGCTTCATGCGCTTCTTGCTCGCCTGATTTTGTGTCCTGGCTAAACTTTTTATTGCGCATGCGATAGCGTTTATCGGCCAGCGCGCAAAAGCCGCCCACAGCCATTAAAATAGCACCCGCCCATATCCATTGTACAAATGGTTTAATGTAAATGCGCACGCTCCACGCGCCATTTTCTAATGGCTCGCCTAAAGATACATATAAATCTTTTATCACCCCTGGGCTAATATCTGCTTCTGTCATCACGCTGCCTTGTACGGGGTAAAAGCGTTTTTCGGGATGCAATATGGCAACAGCTTTGCCATTGCTAGTGACTGTAAACGTGCCTTGCTGCGATTCATAATTTGGGCCTTTAATTGTTTGCGTGCCTTCAAACATAAAGTTTAAATTGCCTATTTTTGCCACATCATTAACGTCCATGCGCAAATCTTGTTCTGATTCATAGCCTTTAACCAACGTTACGCCCAAAATAAATACACCAATGCCCAAATGTGCGATCAACATGCCATAAAAAGCCAGTGGAATACCTTTTAGGTTATCTGCTAAATTTGGCGTTGCCGCGCTACGCGATTTAATGCGGTTAGTCAGCAAAATCAAGCTTGTACTACCCACCCAAAAAGCCAAAAATACGCCAACAACCACCATTAAACTCATTTTACCCATGATAAACGGCACCAGTACGGCAGAGATTACGCTAATAACTGCCGCCACTTTTAAGCGCGTACCGATTTCTGGCAAGCTAGCTTTTTTCCATTTGGCTAATGGCCCTAAACCCATCAAAAATAAACCTGGCGCCATAATCGCCACAAAAACGGCGTCAAAATAGGGCGGGCCGACGGAAATTTTGCCCGCACCAAGCGCATCCATTAATAGCGGGTACATGGTGCCAAGTAATACAGAACCTGCCGCGGCAACCAGCACCACGTTGTTGGCTAACAGCATGGATTCGCGCGAAACCACATCAAACTTCTCGCCCAAACCAACTTTTGGTGCGCGCCAAGCAAACAGCAACAATGCGCCGCCGATAACCACCACTAAATAGAGCAAAATAAATACGCCGCGCCGTGGATCGGTTGCAAATGCATGCACCGAGGTGAGCACACCTGAGCGTACTAAAAACGTGCCTAACAAGCTTAAAGAAAACGCGCAGATGGACAGCAATACTGTCCATACTTTAAACGCATCGCGCTTTTCAGTCACCGCTAATGAGTGAATAAGCGCCGTGCCAACCAGCCACGGCATAAACGAGGCATTTTCAACCGCATCCCAAAACCACCAACCGCCCCAACCTAGCTCGTAATAGGCCCATTTACTGCCAAAGGCGATGCCCAGCGTTAAAAACACCCAGGCAACCGTTGTCCAAGGCCGTGTCCAGCGCGCCCAAGTAATATCAAGCTTGCCGTCTAGCAAGGCAGCAATAGCAAAGGCAAACGCGACAGAGAATCCTACATAGCCCATGTATAAGACGGGCGGATGAAACACCATGCCGGGGTCTTGCAATAATGGATTTAGATCGCGACCATCTAAAGCGGCTGGAATCAGCCGCTCGAATGGGTTTGAGGTAAAAATAACAAATGCTAAAAAGCCAATGCTTACCATGCCCATAACCGCAATAAGCCTAACTTTAAATGTTTCTGGCAACTCTTTTGCAAATATTGTTACTGCCATTGTCCACAAGCCCAACATAGAAACCCATAACAACATAGAACCTTCATGGCCGCCCCATATTGCAGCTAATTTATACATAAGAGGCAATTGTGAGTTTGATGTGGACGCCACATATAGCACAGAAAAATCGTCCACATAAAACGAATAATCTAAACTAATAAAGGCTATTGCAATGAATAAAAATTGCAAGCGGGCGCTGGGTACTGCCAAGTTAGCCAGCACGGGTTTATGCTTCCACACACCAACCAGCGGCAGCGTGCCTTGCACAATAGCAAAGCAAAACGCCAATATGAGAGAAAAGTGGCCTATTTCGGGAATCATGTTACGCTGCCTTTTGTTAGATTTGTTAGATTTGTTAGATTTGTTTGACTTGTTTGACTTGTTTGACTTGTTTGATAAGTTTGAGTCGTTTTATTTGCTGGATTTACTTTAATTTCTTGTTTTGCTTTATTTTCTTGCGCCGCTTTAAGCGCAGCCGCCGCTTCTGGCGGCATATAATTTTCGTCGTGCTTGGCTAACACTTGATCGGCCTCAAACATGCCTTTGGCGCCTAACTTGCCTTCAGCCACTACGCCTTTACCTTCTTTAAATAAATCGGGCAAAATACCTTTATAAATCACTTGCATGGTTTTTGCGGTATCGGTTACTCTAAATTGTACGCGTAAACCATCAGGCAAGCGTTTTAAACTGCCGTTTTCTACCAATCCGCCAATACGAAAACTGCCTGATTTAGGCGCTTCACCTTTCTCTACTTGTGTAGGCGTAAAGAAAAATACCAAATTACTTTTGAAAGATTTGGTGATTAAAACCGTTGCAATGATTAATAAAATTAGCCCAACTGCGATTAAACTAAATCGCTTATGTCTTGCTTTCATAACTGCTTTTCTTTCATTTGTAAGGTGATTTAAGGTGCTTTCAAACTTAAAAACGTTTAATTGGATGATGCATGTTTTACTGCTTGCATAATACGTTGGCGGCGGCTTTGCAACAGCAATAGCTCAATCGCCATGCAGCCAAAGGTTATACCAAACGAACCCCAGACATAGAAAGCGTAACCGCCCATTGCAAAAAAATCACTGACACTGTGCCATTGCATGCATTTTCCTTTGCGTAAATATTAATTAATCTAGCCGCAACATGGCTAGTTTGCTGTCGCGCTCTAAAATTTCTGCACGCACGCGAATCAGCACAACAACAATGCTGTACAGCCAAAATCCAATTGTCATCACCAACATGCCTTTAAGCATTACCGCGGCCATGGCAGGCGCTTGAGTTAAGCTGACCGATGCACCTTGATGCAGGGTATTCCACCATTTAACCGAAAAATAAATAATTGGCACATTAATCGCGCCTACAATTGCCAAAACTGCACTGGCTTTATCAGCGCGTGTCTTGTCGTCTATCGCTGCTTGCAAAGAAAAATAACCAATATATAAAAATAACAAAATTAATTCAGACGTCAATCGCGCATCCCACACCCACCAAGCGCCCCACATCGGCTTGCCCCATAACGAGCCTGTGACCAGCGCAACCAGTGTAAACATAGCGCCAGTGGGCGCAATTGCGGTTGCCATCATATAAGACAACCGCGCATTTAAAACTAAGCCCAAACCCGCGTACAGCGCCATTAGCAAGTATAAAAACATCGAAAACCAAGCCGCTGGCACATGTACAAAAATAATGCGATAACCTTCACCTTGCTGAAAATCAGTTGGTGCAACAAGCAAGCCTAAATATAAGCCATACGCAATTAAAATAGCCGCTCCAGCTGCGCACCAAGGAATTATTTTGCCTGCCAACGGATAAAACGTTTTGGGCGAGGCGAATTGCAGCCAGTTAAATTTTATTCTATGCAAATCGATTTTTGTATCAATATATTTCATTTAAATGCCTTGCAATATTCATATCTCTACTTATTTATTCATTGCCTTGATAGGTTAAAACTTCTATCAAATAATGACACAAACAGCTTGAATCTACTCTAACGCAATTCTTAGGGCTGCGGCTGACGCCAGCGGCGAAAATACTAGCGCCATCGCCAATACCGCACCCAGCAAAGTCAACGCGCCATTTGCGCTCATACCAATAGCTACCGCATTAACCGCGCCCGCGCCAAAGACCAGCACGGGAATATAAAGTGGCAACACCAGAATGGCAATTAGTACGCCCGTGCCACGAATGCCCAACGTAAGCGCTGCGCCAATACTACCAATTAGACTTAACGCTAGCGTGCCCATAAACAATGAGAAAGCCAAAATTTGCAGCTCAGCCCCGCTTAGATTAAATTGCACACCAATAAGCGGCGCAACTATCACCAATGGCAAGCCTGATAAAATCCAGTGTGCAAGAATTTTCATTAGCACAATTAGTACCGTTGGCTGATTCGACAGCATGATCTGCTCTAAAGTGCCATCGGCATGGTCGCTGGCATAAATTCGAGATAACGATAGCATGCACGATAACAGCGCTGTTACCCACAATACGCTTGGTGCCATCGCTTTTAAAAGTTTTGGATCTGCACCCGATCCTAATGGAAACAAACTAGCCGCAATAATAAAAAAGAAAAATACTGCGGCAACGTCTGATTGGCGGCGTAGTGCTACGCGTATATCACGCACCAATATTTGCCACAACACAGCAAAAGTACTTAATTTTGCAGTATTAACCATCAAATTAGTTTTTAAATTCATCTACATTTATACCGCCATCTAAATTCACTTTTACATCAAGTTGCAACTGTACAAAGTTAGGCACATTCATGCTAAATGTTTGGTGCGAGGTCATCACCACCAAGCCGCCATCATTGGCAAACTGTTCAATTTTTTGCCTTAGTAATTGTGTCGCGGATACGTCTAGCGCGGTAAATGGCTCATCTAAAATCCATAAGGGCATATGTTGCAACCAAAGTCGCGCCAATGCAACGCGCCGCTTTTGGCCTTGCGATAACACCCTAGTTGGCAAATGCAAGCCTTTGGCTAAGCCTAACATTTTTAGCGCATTGCTTGCTTTTGCTAAATCAAATCTGTCGCCTGTTAAAGCGAGTGAAAACTGCAAGTTTTCTAGGGCGGTTAAATCTTCTTTAATGCTGGGTAAATGGCCAATGTATAAAACATGTTGGTGAAATTCTTCAGCCAAATCGTTAATATTATTGCCGCACCAGTTGATGACGCCTGAATAAGGCTTAGATAAGCCGCACAACATGCGCAGCAATGTGGTTTTGCCCGTGCCGTTTGCACCTTGCAAATATAAAACGCCGCCGTTTTTTAATGAAAAGTTAAGCTGTTTAAACAGCATACGCTCGCCGCGCACGGAGGTTAAATCGTTTGCTAATAGCTCAAAATTGCGCGCAGGAAATTCCATTAACACCTAAAAATAATGCATTTGAATAATGCATGCATTGTACACGCTAACGTATAAGCAAATAAACCCAAAACCAGGCGTTTAAGGTTTCAGCAAGGGTGCAGATTTTTCATCAATTTTTTTAGAGTAGTGCGCTGGTATAAAATATTATTCAACAAAATCAGCAATGTAATTATAAAAAAATGTTGGCACAAAAACTGCTGCTAACTAATTATTACTATTATTATTGAATGCTTTTGATGAAAAAAATAAACAATTTAATTAACAATACAAATGACAGTTTAGCCGTTTATGCTGAGTTTTTAGCCCGCTGCCGACTTGTAATGGGCCCGATTGATTTGGAAAAATTGGCTTATGATAATGAATATAAAACCGAATTTTTTAACCGCGTAAAATTAAGCGCAGATGACAAGCTATTTCAACTCGCCGCCCAAGTTGACCGTAAACTTAACGAAGAAATGTTTGGCGCGCATTAGATCCTTTCCAACTATTGCTTGTTAAACGTAGGATCTAAAAATAATTCGCTTAGTATGCTTATTTTAAGCAAGCTGCGTTTTTTGCGCCTGCGTTAAATGTGGCGTTAATACTTGTAACATTTGCGAAAATATTTTTGCGTTACCTGCCACAATATTACCCGTTGTTAACCAGCTTTCATTACCTTGAAAATCACCTACAATACCGCCCGCTTCTTGCACCAGCAAACCGCCAGCGGCAATATCCCAGCTTGATAAATTAAGCTCAAAAAAGCCATCGGTAAATCCTGCGGCAACATAGGCTAAATCTAGCGCGGCAGAACCTGGACGACGTATACCAGCCGTGTTTTTAATCATGTCTTTTAACATGGCCATGTAAGTGTCTAAATGCGTAAAATCGCGAAAGGGAAAGCCCGTGCCTATCAAGCTTGTTTGTAATTTACCGCGATTAGCCACGCGAATGCGTTTATCGTTTAAAAACGCGCCGCGGCCTTTAGTAGCGGTAAATAAATCATTGCGAACAGGGTCGTAAATCACCGCTTGCGTGAGTACACCTTTTTGTTGCAATGCGATTGACACACAATAAACAGGAAAATTATGCAAAAAATTAGTTGTGCCATCAAGCGGGTCGATAATCCAAATATTTTCGGCCTCAATATTGGTGTCACCAGACTCTTCGCCCAAAAAACTGTGATCAGGATACGCATATTTAATGGTGTCAATAATTGATTGCTCGGCTGTGCGATCAATCTCTGAAACAAAATCGTTAAAGTTTTTGGCGGTAACGGTAAGTGCACCAACATCGTTTGAACCTTTGTTGATGATGCGGCCCGCTTCGCGCGCGGCTTTTACTGCAATAGAAAGCATTGGATGCATAAATAAAATCTTAAAGAACTGTTAAAATGCTATTTTAGCATTGAAGCTTACTTAACTAAATGTTTGGTTATAAAAGCAGCATTAAAAATACAAGTTTCTAAGTTAGGCAAGGCGTTAGCAAAAAATTGCGACGCGCATATGCTTTAGATGTAAGGAGTAATTTTTTGATAACAACGCCGCATAGCGACGAAAATTGCATTTTTAATAATATTCGCATTGTACTTTGCCAAACCAGCCACCCTGGCAACATCGGCAGCACTGCGCGCGCCATGAAAACCATGGGATTTAAGCATTTATATTTAGTACAACCAGCTAAGTACCCGAATGAGCAAGCAACCGCCATGGCAGCGGGCGCAGATGACGTGTTAAATAATGCAATTGTCACAGAAACATTAAGTGAGGCATTAATGGGCTGCGGCTTTGCCATTGGCTTAAGCGCGCGTAAACGTTATTTAAGCCTTGAAACGGTTAATGCACGTGATGCTGCCCTGCAAGCCAATGTTTATGCGGCTACCCAGCCAGTTGCATTTGTATTTGGCACTGAAATGAGCGGCCTAACCAATGCCGAGCTAGATTGCTGTCAGCTGCTGTCAATGATTCCAGCAAACCCAGAATATTCATCACTCAATTTATCAATGGCTGTGCAATTGGTGTGTTACGAGTTAAGAATGCTCGCCCTTGCCAGCGCTTTAGACTCGCCAAGTGGTTTATCAGCAGCCGCGCCAACTGATATGGCCAATGTAAACCCGCTGGCAACCAATGAAGAATTGGAACGTTTTTACGCGCACTTAGAAGAAACGCTATTGCATATTGGCTATCTTAACCCGAAGGCGCCAAAAAAATTATTCGAGCGCATGCGACGTTTATACAGCCGCGCCAGATTAGAAAAAGAAGAAATTAACCTGCTGCGAGGTGTATTGACGTTAACGCTAGCGCCGCGCAAACACAACAAATACTAATGTTGTAACATTTACTGATTTAGTTTTTAAGCACATAAAGCTCGACACGCGAGGTGCCCGCGCCATTTAGCCCAATTTTTTTGGCTGCTGCTTTCGATAAATCGATAATTCGTCCTTTTACAAACGGGCCACGATCGTTGACGCGCACAACCACACTTTTGCCGTTTTTCACATTGGTCACTTGCACTTTGCTACCAAATGGCAAGGTTTTGTGCGCCGCGGTTAATGCGTTCTGATTATATTTTTCGCCGCTGGCAGTGCGCCGCCCGTTTAATTTAACACCATAAAAAGAAGCTAAGCCCATCATTTTATGCGGCATTTTAATTTTTACTTTAGCCGCATGCTTAGCGTGATGATTTAGTTGTTTTGCCTGCAAAATAGCCGGCATACATAAAGCAGAAAAAACGATTAATACCAATGATTGTACTATTTTATTGTGCATTTTTTAACCTACTAAATTAGTCAACAATTAAATTTTGTGGCATACTAGTCTTATAAATTTTGCAATCTAATTGCTAGCAATTCATTATTAAAGTAAAAAATTATCAGCATGTTTAAACACCTAAAAGAAGATATTTCAATTGTTTTTGACCGCGACCCAGCTGCGCGTACGCATCTTGAGATTCTAACCACTTACCCTGGCGTGCATGCATTAATCATACACCGCTTAAGCCACTGGCTGTGGAAGGCTCGATTATACTGGCTTGGGCGCGTGTTTTCGCACATTGGGCGGTTTTTAACGGGTATTGAGATACACCCAGGCGCAACTATTGGCCACCGCGTATTTATTGATCATGGCATGGGTGTGGTGATTGGCGAAACCGCGATTATTGGCGACGATTGCACGTTGTATCACGGCGTAACGCTTGGCGGCACTTCGTGGAACAAAGGCAAGCGTCACCCAACCTTAGAGTCCGGCGTGGTTATCGGCGCAGGCGCTAAAGTGCTGGGGCCAATCACTATTGGTAAAAACGCTAAAATAGGCAGTAACGCAGTTGTGGTCAAAGATGTGCCACAAAATGCTACTGCGGTAGGCATTCCTGCACGAATTTTAGAAGAAGAAAAAGCTAAAGCAGCCGCGCAAATTGCCAAATTTAGCGCTTATGCATTAGGCGGCGATGACGACGACCCACTGGCTAAAGCGCTACAAGGCTTGTTGCAGCACGTTTCTAAGCAAGATATCGCTTTGGAAGCGCTTAAAACGCAATTAGCGCAAATGGCAGAAAATGATTCTGACATTGCTGCCGCTTTTGGCGCAAAAAAATAACTGTAAAAATTCTGCCGAACTACACATAAAATTTTAAGTATTGCTACTTGAACTACTGTCAATAATAATTGACTAAATTACTAGGTTATTATAGAATTTAAATATTATGAGACTGACCACAAAAGGACGCTTTGCTGTCACCGCGATGCTAGATTTAGCATTGAACGAAGACGTAAAACCAGTGACGCTTGCAGGTATATCTGAGCGCCAAGCGATTTCGTTATCCTATCTAGAACAGTTATTTTCCCGCTTGCGTCGCCAAGGCTTGGTGACCAGTGTGCGCGGCCCAGGTGGTGGTTATAGGCTCGCTAAAGCGCATCATGAGATTTCTGTTTCAAACATTATTACAGCAGTAGATGAGTTAATAGATGCTACGCAGTGCGGCGGAAAAGAAGATTGTCACACAGAAGGCCGCTGTATGACGCACGATTTATGGGCATCGCTCAATAACAAAATTTTAGATTATTTATCGGGTGTTACGCTTGCAGAACTTGTTGAAAATAAACGTCAAACTGATGTTGGAAATGCTATTGATAATATTAGCGAAATTAGTTTTACCCCGCGCAAAACTGGCGCATCAGCTTTACTTGCCGAGGAGGTAATGGGTTAAATGTCAACAGTTTATCTTGATCACAACAGTACAACCGCGCTTAAGACAGAAGTGCTTGAAGCGATGCTGCCATTTATGGTGCATCAGCATGGCAATGCCACTAGTCAACACAGTTTTGGCCGCACTGCCCGCGCCGCTGTAGAGCATGCGCGAGAGCAAGTAGCTGCCGCGGTTGGGGCGTATGCCAATCAAATTGTGTTTACAGCAAGCGGTACTGAGGCTAACAATTTTGCAGTGCGTGGTATTTGCGCCAATTTACAGCCCGCGCAAATATTAACTAGCGCAATCGAGCATCCATGCGTATCGCGCCCTGCATTTGCTATGCAAACTTTAGGTTATAAAGCACTTAGCATTGCGGTTGATTCTAACTGCAATATTAACGCCGTGCACTTGCAAAAACTGTTGCAAGCCCCCACAAATCTAGTATCGGTGATGTTAGCAAACAATGAAACTGGCGCGATTCAAGACATTGCAAAAATTGCCGAACTAGCGCGCGAGCATAAAGCCTATATACATACCGACGCTGTGCAGGCGCTGGGCAAAATACCTGTCGATTTTTTTGCGTTAAACGTACACGCCATGACGGTTTCTAGCCATAAAATTGGCGGCCCACTTGGCGCTGGTGCGTTGGTGTTAGATAAACGCATTGATATTCATCCGCTGTTATATGGCGGTGGTCAAGAACGTGGACTGCGCAGTGGCACAGAGAATGTAGCAGCTATAGTGGGTTTTGGCGTGGCTTGCGAGCTAGCCGTGAGTCATTTAATGGCGTTTGACACGCATACCGAAAACTTGCGTAAACATTTAGAGGCCGGTATAGGTAAGTTAAACGCAGTTATTTTTGGGCATCATGGTTTACGCATCCCTAATACCAGTTTTTTTGCATTTAACAGTTTAGATGGCGAAACTTTTTTAGATGGTGAAACTTTAGTAACCGCGCTAGATAAAGCAGGTTTTGCAGTTGCCAGCGGTTCTGCCTGTAGTAGTGATAGTGGTAAACCAAGTCATGTATTACTGGCGATGGGCGTAGATGAGGATTTAGCAAAAGGCGCTGTGCGCGTAAGTTTTGGTATCAACAACACCCTAGACCAAGTGCAGCACTTTTTAAAAGTGCTAGCGCGAGAAGTAGCAAGATTGCGCAATTTAGTAGCTATTGCCGCATAAATATTGTAAAAGCGAATTTATTCGCGCTTACAGAAAAGCAATTTGAATATCCAAGCAAGTTTTGTTTATTAAATAGAAAGCAACAAATGCAAGATAGAAACCCAATATATTTAGACTATTCATCGACAACGCCAGTTGACCCGCGCGTGGCAGATGTAATGATTCCGTACTTATGCGAACATTATGGCAATCCTGCGTCGCGCAGCCACCCGTATGGTTGGACAGCGGAAAAAGCTGTTGAAAACGCACGCGAAGAAATTGCCTTGCTTGTAGGCGCCGATCCGCGCGAAATCGTATGGACATCGGGCGCAACAGAATCAAACAATTTGGCCATTAAGGGTGCCGCGAATTTTTATGCCAGCACCAAAGGCAAACATATTTTAACCATCGCCACCGAGCACAAAGCGGTGATTGATGCAGTGCGCGAGCTAGAACGTCAAGGTTTTAGCGCCACTTATTTAGAGCCAGAACCAAATGGCTTGGTAGATTTAGCTAAGTTTAAAGCGGCCATTCAGCCTGACACGGTTTTAGCCAGTGTAATGATGGTAAACAATGAAATCGGCGTAATTCAAGATATTACGGCCATCGGCAATATTTGCCGCGAAGCTGGCGTGATATTTCATGTAGATGCGGCGCAAGCGACAGGTAAAGTGGTCATTGATTTAGAACAATTACCTGTTGATTTAATGAGTTTTTGCGCGCACAAAACTTATGGTCCAAAAGGCATCGGCGCGCTGTATGTGCGCCGCAAACCGCGCATTCGTATTGAAGCGCAAATGCACGGCGGCGGTCACGAGCGCGGTATGCGTAGCGGTACATTAGCCACGCATCAATGTGTTGGTATGGGCGAAGCTTTTAGGTTGGCTCGGCTAGAAATGGCGACTGAGAATGAGCGTATTCGTATGTTGCGCGACCGCTTACTTGCTGGCTTGCAGGACATTGAAGAAACTTACGTTAATGGTGACCTTGAGCATCGTATTGCGCATAACCTAAACATTAGTTTTAATTATGTAGAAGGTGAATCGCTAATTATGGCGGTAAAAGGTATTGCAGTTTCAAGTGGTTCAGCTTGTACATCTGCCAGCTTAGAGCCAAGTTATGTACTACGCGCCTTAGGCCGTAGTGACGAACTTGCACACAGCTCGATTCGCTTTAGTATTGGCCGCTTTACCACTATAGAAGATGTGGATTACACCGTTGAATTGATGAAAAGCAAGATTGAGAAATTAAGAGAATTATCCCCACTTTGGGAAATGTTTAAAGATGGTATTGACATTAGCAAAGTGCAATGGGCAGCACATTAAAATGCTTCTCTTTTTTCGCCTAGCGGCGTTGTCGAAAAGCTTGCATAGAAAACTATGCGGCACTTTCCTCCG
>JAYTEL010000079.1:0-15016 GCA_043735225.1 Methylotenera sp.
GCCTTCACAAGTACTACCGATTCCTCGATAGCTCAGCCGGTAGAGCAACGGACTGTTAATCCGTGTGTCCCTGGTTCGAGCCCAGGTCGAGGAGCCAAAAAAATGCAAAAGCGATTACCCCCAAAGGCATAAGCATTTTCTTCGTTTATGTGTTTTCATCAGTAAATTGCAAAATAATTTGATTTTTTGCTTAGTCTTTTATAATTACTACCTATATAATTACTACCAAGTCCCCACCAATTCTAGTTCTTCTTTAAGCAATACTTGCATATATTCATGCCAAGCCTTAATTAGCGGTTAAACCCTCAGATTTAAGCGCATATAAGAAATCATTGATATGCCACGCTACCACCAAATCTACAACTTAATTACTTAGCGATTCCATCCTGCGATTTCTAGTGGCACTTTATTTCGTCTAAACAGTGGCTTGCATTAGCGTTTTGTTAGTTTCATTCGCCTGTAAATAGCCCATGTTAACTGCCTTATAGCGCTTTTTGGGAGTTAAATTATTGAATCCAGTTTCATTGTAATGGCTTGTGTTTGGCTATTTGGTCATTAAGTGAATCAAGCTTTTTTTATGTATATTTTGCACCATGATATAAATTTGATTCGTAACAAAAAAACTTTGTCAGCGATAGTGTATAGCGTAAAGTCATTCGTCAACTGTATTGAAAATGCAGGTTGTAATAGTTTATTTCATGCAACATTTTTGCTAAAGCTTGAATTTCTCCAAAATTTAATAATTAATTTTTAATGATTGTTTTGTTGAAGTTAATATCAGGCAAGGCCTAACAGGTTTAAACAACTAAGTCTGCGAACCCGAATATAAAACACTTGCATGTAACCCAGTATTCTTCCCGTAAATTAATCTCTCTTATTGTCAGTTTAGCTCTTGCTTACTTTTTTTGCTTCTGTAATTTAAGTTTAATTTGGTATAATTAATGCAAATATTAAAACTTATCAATTAGTTTTTATAATCAATATAGTTTCGTTTAATGGTCAAAAAATGCGCAACTTAAATAAAAACTTTTAAATCAGACTAAACTTATACAAGATAGATAAATAAAATAAGAAATCTTTAGCATATGGTTCTGATTATTATTATTTGCTGCTACAGGTGTCTTATAAGTTTAAAATTCATCAATTAACGTTAACAAATTGTGGTTAACCAAAAAATAATTATTATGAGGTAACATCAATTGAATCATATCAATTTCGATAGTCAAGGGTTAGGACAAGCATTAAGTCAAGTAAGCAATGAACAGCTGAATGCGTTAGAGTTTGGCGTGATTGGGTTTGATGATGAAGGTCTTGTTAAAGTCTACAACGCTTATGAATCTAGGGTGGCAGGCTTATCACTGGATAGTGTAATTGATGCCGATTTATTTAGCACTGTTGCGCCTTGCATGAATAATTTCTTGGTGGCTCAAAAATTTGAAGATGCTATAGACCTAAAAGCAGATTTAGATGAAACGATGGACTATGTTTTAACGCTAAAAATGAAACCAACTCGCGTCAAATTACGATTAATTAGCGCGCCGCAGTTGCCATATCACTACGTCATTATTTTAAGATCGAATTGATACGATAAATGATTGAAGATTTAAAATCGGATTACGAGTCATTATTGCAGTTTATGTATATGGCGCCAGTAGGTTTGGTGCAAATGCAGGTAGATGGTCATATTGTCATGATCAATCCATGCTCAGCACAATTATTGTTACCCATAGCGCCGGGTGGTGATTTATCTAATTTATTCAAAACTTTAGAAGATATTGCGCCAGAGTTACAAAACTTATGCGCCAATTTCTCCAAAAAACGCGGTCAAATATGCGATTCGTTACGTGTTCAATTAACCGCGGGAATTCCAGGCAAAGAGGATGCGAAATTTCTTGCATTTACGCTGCTAAAATTGGATATGAATCGCATTATGGCTGTGATTACAGATATAACTTTGCAGGTTACGAGGGAGCGCCAGTTACAGCATAATGAGGCTTGGTTTAATGCCATATTTACCGATGTTTCAGAATATGCAATTGCAAGTTTGGACTCGCAAGGCAGTATAGAACGCTGGAATCTCAGCATGGAAAGACTAACTAAATTTGATGAAGTTGATGTTGAAGGTCAATCATACGGTGTATTCTTTCCTGCAGATGCGACCAATCAAGAGCGTTTAAAAGATAGGCTATTAGAAGCCGATCAAAACGGGTGGGATTTATTAGAAGGTTGGTGTTTACGAAAAGATGGCAGTCGCTTTTGGGGTAGCAGCATTATTTCACCGCTAATAGACGCATATCGCGAACCTTTAGATCCTGCGCGTTATTCATTGATAATTCGCGATATTGATGAAAAACGCACCTCTACTGAAGACATTATTAAAGCTAGTTTTCACGATCATTTGACTGGAATTTCTAACCGGCGGGCATTTTTTGAAGTAGCAGGCGTAGAGTTTGAGCGCTGGAAAAAAAGACCTAGACCACTATCTTTATTAGCTATTGATGCAGACCATTTCAAAAAAGTAAACGATACTTATGGCCACGCAACAGGTGATGAAGTTTTAAAACATTTATCTAAAATTTTACAAGATAATGTAAGAACAATGGATATAGTCGCTAGACTTGGTGGCGAGGAATTCGGCGCGCTGTTACCTTCTACTGATCTCGAAGGTGCTGTCAAAATCGCAGAGCGCATTAGAGCCTCGATTGCGGAAGCTGAATTTCAAGTGAACGGTCATGTTATTCGTTATACCGTGAGCATTGGCGTAAGTGCAGTAGATGAGCACGTAACTGGTGTGGATATGTTACTAAAATTGGCTGACGAAGCATTGTATATGTCCAAACATCAAGGTCGAAATCGCGTGACTACTGCGGCGCAATCGGTTAAGTAAAACTTTTAATGGGCCAATCGCAGCTTTTACCCATTTTATTAACGGGTAATTTATGTCCATAGGTAATGGATTTTGGGCGCTCAGCGGTGCTAAAATTTTTGTTTATGTATCGCTCAATATCTGCATAAATATGCTGAACGGATAAATCGTTTGGTTTACAACCAGTTTCAACATCATCTTTCAGCACGATAAACGCTTTTAATCTCGCCCCTTCTGCAGGCTGCATCATCCTCACAGCAACTTCTTTTATTAATGTGTGAATAATTAATTTTTCGCGCACAAGCGCTAATGAAACATTAATGCCACCCACTTGTACCATTTCATCTATACGGCCCTTTAACATAAATTGAGTGGGCGAAATCCACTCTACATTATCTTGTAGTGGGTAGATTTTAAAATGACTATCCACTAACTTTCGATTAATATCGGTTGGCGATTCAGTTGTTTGCCAAAAAGGAAATAACGTGTAAGCAGATAATGGATGGTTTTTCCAACCAATACCAGCCGTTTCGGATGCGCCATATATTTCATAAAAACTGGTTAAGTTTTTATGAAGCAGATTGACGCCAATCTGCGCTGGGCAAGGGCCAGAAGAGTTGACTCCAACAATATCGCTGGCAAAATTGATGTTTGAATCATCGTAAAATTGCCAAAATTCTGGGTAAGCAATCATCAAATCGCCTGGCTGCAATAAGGCTTGAATAGCATTAAATGATAAGCCGCGCACATCAATCACTTCTACTAAATCGCCCAAATAGCGCGGCAGTAAAATAGTAAATATAAAGCCATAAATATGATGTGATGGCACAGCTTTTACTATGCGTTTGCGACCTTTTAATAATTGGCCTAAAAATTCGGCTTCTTGCTCTAGTTGCGCCAACAAATGAGTGTGGTATTTTTTTAATCCTACGCTACCAGACGATTTAAATGAAATCTGGGCGGATGAACGGCTTAAACTTTTAAGTGAAATGGCAACCCAATCTTCTAGCAAGCTTTTGTTGAATAAATTATCATCAATTTCGCTATTTTCTAAATGAATACTGCGCGATAACGCGATGGATAATGCCATCATTTCTAATGAATCGGCCTGTAAACCCGATTCATCCAATGCCATGTTTGACGAGCTAAAAACGGGCGTTTGTAAACCTTGCCTTAAAGTTGCAAGTTCAGCCAATATAAGGTCAACAACAAAGCTTTGTAATTGCGGCGGATAGTTAAACCATGGCTTAATCATAGGTTGAAACTTAATTAATTAGCTAAGAATACAATGGCCAAGCACGTTGCTGGATTTGGATTATTAACTTTTCTAAATCGGGCTGCAAAGCGCGATCTTCTTCAATAAAAGTAATATGGAGCGATAACGATTGCAGCATGGCGCGCAAATTTGGGTGCAATGTAGCTTTTTGCGTGCATTGCAATCTTAACAGCACGCCCTGATGCACCGCTATTAACATGGCTGCGGCCACTTGCTCTGTTAGCGCTAATACGCGCAGGCAATCGCGGCTGGCAATAGTGCCCATACTCACTTTGTCTTGATTATGGCACTCAGTTGAGCGTGAAAAAACGGATGCCGGCATGGTTAATTTCAAGGCTTCCGCTGTCCAAGCACTTACGCTAATCTGCAAGCCTTTTAAACCATGATTTATAGCATTGTTTGCGCCTATACTGCCAGACAAATTAGCAGGCAAGCCGTTGCTAAATCGAGTGTCTACTAATAAGGCCAATTGCCTATCCAGCATATCAGCCATATTGGCCACTTGGTTTTTCAGGCTATCCATTACAAAGGCTATATGACCGCCATAAAAATGACCGCCGTGCAGCACTTTTTTATGTTCAGCATCAATAATAGGGTTATCGTTAACGCTATTTAATTCATGCTCAATGTCGGTTTTCATCCATTGCAGCGCATCTGCCAGCACCCCAATCATATGCGGCGCACAGCGAATCGAATAGCGATCTTGAATACGGCTGCTATTAATATAGGCATCAATCACTAAATCTTCGCGTATCCACTTGGCAACGCGCTGTTGACCAGCATGTGGCTTTAGTGAGAATAAAAATGCATCAAAATGGTTAGCATTTCCGTCCAGCGCATAAGAAGCCATTGATGTAATTCTTGACGCCAACTGCATTAGATAGTGCGCGCGCTTATGCGCTTCGCAGGCTAGGGCAGTCATCACAGAAGTACCATTCATTAGCGCTAGCGCTTCTTTTGGCTGCAAAGTTAGCGGTTTTAAGCCTGATAAACCTAATGCTGTTTGCGCATCCATACGCTGCTGCTGATACATTACATCGCGCTCGCCGCACAGCGCTGCCGCCAAGTACGATAGCGGCGTTAAATCGCCACTTGCCCCTACCGAGCCTTCAGATGGAATGATTGGACTAATATTGCTGTTTAAAAATGCAACTAATTGCTGCAGCAATAACGGCCTTACTCCAGAATAACCTTTTGCCAGAGAGGTGATTCGCACCGCCATAATCGCTCTAACTTGTTTGCTGGAAAAGTGCTGGCCTAAGCCACAACCATGATACGTATATAAATGTGCAGAAAGTGCTAAGGCTAAATGATTGGGAATCAGCACATCACATGAATCACCTAAGCCAGTGTTAATGCCATAAACAGGCTCACCATCTGCCAAAATTTGCATGACAAAGTCGGCGCCGCGTTGAATAAAAGCTAAATATTCTGAATCTTCTGAAAGTTTAACTGTGGTTAGATTTTCCGAAATATTGATAATGTCATCAATGCTAATTAAGCCATCAGTAAATGTTAACACTTGATTTTCGGTAGATAAAATTGCATTTTTCATGTTCGACACAGATAATTGATAAGGTGCAAAAAAAGTTTAATAGCTTAAAAACTAGATAACTATCGACGGTCTTTAGTGCGCCTGTTTTTTACAAGCGGCCATATTTCTCCAGATATAGCTGGTAGTGATTCAAATGCAGGCCGTGCAAAAAGATAACCTTGAAATAATGTTACACCCTCATCAACCAATGTTAAACACTCTTCAATCGTTTCAATGCCTTCCGCAATTACCTTAATGCCTAACTCTTTACAAATTGAAATAATACCAAATACTAAAGCGCGCCTCACTCTGTCGCTGTTGACGTTTCGGGTTAATGACATATCGAGTTTGATAATATCTGGTTGCCAGTCAGCCAGTAAATTTAGGCCCGCATAACCTGCCCCAAAATCGTCAATAGCGGTTGTAAATTTATGCTTTTTATATTCTTTAAATATATTGCGCAAATGATCGTTATCAATGACTTTTTCGCCCTCTGTTACCTCAAACATAATACGATCGGTTGGAAAATCCATCTCAGCTGCCGCCTCTAATGTGGCGCGAATACAAGTTTCTGGCTTGTAAACAGCATTTGGCAAAAAGTTAATACTTAGCATTCCTTGCAAATCAAGTTTTTTGGCTAGGTCAATTGCTTTTACGCGAATAGCCTGATCAAACCGATAACGATTGCTATCGTTTAGCTGCGAAAGTACATAATCAGCACCTTCATTATGAATACCTCTAACGAGTGCCTCATAACCAAAAATTGACTGATCGGAAACATCGACAATAGGTTGAAAAGCCATTGTAAAATCGATGCCAAGTTGTGTTTTATCTCTACACTCTTTACATCCAACTGGCGAAAATTTTACAACTTCATTCATTTTTTAAAACTCCTTAAACTTTTTACAAAAAACTTTAAAAACAATTTATACGGCTTAAGTATAAAATATTTAACCATATGCAGACAAGATATTCTTCAATAGACTGGACATCAAACTATTTAAAATCAATTAAAATGTAAGATTTTTTATGTGCTGGTGTAAATTAATTTAACCAGATATAAATAATCCAGTTTGCGGTTTTAATTAGTTTTGGCGACAGTTTAAGTTGGAAAATAATAAAGAATCACTGCTGTGATATAGGGCTTCTAGTTTTAGATTTTTTTTAGTCTTTAACTGTCAGAATATATTGTTCACGTTAAAAATATCCAGCAAAATTTATAAGCTTCTAAAAACAATTATTTTCTTATTCGGCAGAAATTCATAATACAGATTATCAACACAATTAAAGCTAAGCTTAAATGCTTAAAAATGGCTACAGCAGCACTGTAAGGTTGCGTATAATCTTTTCATGGCAGATGAACAACTAGATTCACTTAAACTTCCCCCACATTCAATTGAGGCAGAGCAATCGGTTATCGGCGGTTTACTGCTAGAAAACGAGGCGCTGGATAAAATCGCCGATATTTTGCGGGCTGAAGATTTTTATCAGCATGATCATAAAACTATTTTTCAGCATATTGGTAAACTAATAGAGCGCAATCGTCCTGCCGATATTGTCACCGTAGCAGAATCGCTAGAAAGCACGGCCGAGCTGAGCCAAATTGGCGGCATTGCTTATTTAGGCGCACTGGCGCAAAACACGCCCACCGCGGCCAATATTAGGCGCTATGCCGAAATTGTGCGCGAGCGCGCCATTATGCGTAAATTGGTAACTGTAGGCAGCGGCATTGCAGAAAGTGCTTATAGCCCGAATGGGCGCGATGCGCAGCAATTATTGGATGAAGCCGAAGCAAAAATATTTCAAATTGCCGAAGGCGGGCAGCGTAGTAGCCAAGGTTTTATTGATATTAAAGAGCTGTTACCGCAAGTGGCCGAGCGCATTGACATGCTGTTTTCGCGCGATGACCCAAGTGATGTTACGGGCATACCCACAGGATTTTCTGATTTAGATTCAATGACTTCTGGCTTTCAAGGTGGTGATTTGGTTATTGTGGCAGGGCGGCCTTCAATGGGTAAAACCGCGTTTTCGATTAATATTGCCGAAAATGTGGCCTTAGGACTAGGTGGATTACAAACTGGTTTGCCAGTCGCCATTTTCTCGATGGAAATGGCATCAACTCAGCTCGCCATGCGCATGATTGGCTCAGTTGGGCGGCTCGATCAGCATCGCATGCGCACAGGGCGGCTGGAAGATGAAGATTGGGAAAAGTTAACGACGGCATTAGGCAAACTGAATGAAGCGCCGATTTTTATTGACGAGGGTGCAAGTTTAAGCAGTTTTGACGTGCGCGCGCGTGCAAGGCGCCTGCATCGCCAATGTGGCAAGCTTGGCCTGATTGTGGTCGATTATTTGCAATTAATGTCGGCGCCCGCTGGCAAGCAGGGCGAAAATCGCGCGACTGAAATATCTGAAATTTCACGCTCATTAAAAGCCTTGGCAAAAGAGCTAGATTGTCCAGTAGTTGCGCTTTCGCAGCTTAATCGAAGCGTAGAGCAGCGCCCTGATAAACGGCCTGTAATGAGCGATTTACGTGAATCGGGCGCGATTGAGCAAGATGCGGATTTGATTTTATTTATCTACCGGGACGAAGTATATAACTCGGATAGCATCGACAAAGGTACCGCTGAAATTATTATCGCCAAACAACGTAACGGCCCAATTGGCAAAGTGCGCTTAACATTTATTGGCGAACATACCCGCTTTGAAAACTTCGCAAATGCAGGCTACATGCCAGATAATTACTAACAATTTCTGTGGCTAAAACAAAAACCATCTACAGTTGCACAGAATGCGGCGCTGCCGAGCCGAAATGGCAAGGTCAATGCCCAGCTTGCCTCGCATGGAATACCTTAGTTGAAGCAATTGAAGAATCCAGCACATCAACCAACCGTTATGCCAACAAATTTGAAGGCTTGGCGGCATCTAGCCAATTGCAAAAAATTAGCAGCATTAAAGCGGCTGAGATTGAACGCACACCGACTGGCATTGCGGAATTTGACCGCGTATTGGGCGGTGGCTTAGTAGAAGGCGGCGTGGTGCTCATTGGCGGCGATCCTGGTATTGGCAAATCAACTTTACTGTTGCAGGTGCTGTGTCATTTGGGCAAAGGTTTTGATAAAAAGTCTAGTCAGGCGATTTACGTGAGCGGAGAAGAATCACCACAGCAAATTGCCATGCGCGCGAAAAGGCTAGGGTTAGATGCCAGTGAAGTGGAGTTATTAGCCGAAATTAACTTAGAGAAAATTCTTGCCACATTGCAGACGCACAAACCCAATATTGCAGTGATTGATTCCATTCAAACGGTTTATTCTGAGGCGCTGCAATCCGCGCCTGGTTCGGTTGCGCAGGTGCGCGAATGTTCAGCGCAATTAACGCGGCTGGCCAAGCAACTCGGCATTACGGTGATTTTAGTCGGCCATGTCACTAAGGAAGGCACGCTAGCAGGGCCGCGCGTGCTAGAGCATATTGTTGATACCGTTTTATATTTTGAAGGCGACCAAAACTCGGCTTTTAGATTAATCCGCGCCTTTAAAAATCGTTTTGGCGCGGTGAACGAACTTGGCGTATTCGCGATGACAGAACATGGCCTGCGAGAAGTGGCGAACCCTAGCGCACTGTTTTTATCGCACCACGAAACCCAAGTGGCTGGTAGCTGCATTACCGTGACCATGGAAGGCACCCGGCCGTTGTTAATTGAAATTCAGGCGTTGGTGGATGAAAGTCATGCGCCCAGCCCAAAACGCTTGGCGACAGGTTTAGAGCAGAACCGTTTAGCCATGTTATTAGCGGTGCTAAACCGTCACGCAGGCATTCCATGTTTCGACCAAGACGTGTTTATTAATGCAGTCGGCGGCGTTAAGATTGCCGAGCCTGCGGTTGATTTAGCAGTGCTTTTATCTATTGTTTCTTCATTAAAAAACAAGCCATTAGATAACAAACTTATTGTGTTTGGTGAGGTAGGCCTAGCAGGAGAAGTGCGCCCCGTGCAAGGCGGCCAAGTGCGTTTAAAAGAAGCTGCGAAACTTGGGTTTACCAAAGCCATTGTGCCAAAAGCAAATGCACCAAAAGCAAAAATAGTAGGCATGGAAGTGATAGCGGTGGAACGCCTAGAGCAGGCGCTTAATCAGTTACGCAATAGTTAAGCGTTCACAATGCTTAAGCGCTCATTAGAGTAAATCCAACTAAACAGCCAACAATCACCATGCTGTATGCAATAATTGTGGTGATTATTCCACGCTGCTTTGTCAATAATTCGCCTCTAATTGCCAATAATCGCCTATCAATAAACCAATATAACGCGACTGCGATTGCAATATTAAGGCAAAAACTTATCACATGACTGTAGGCTGAATCTCTTAATCCGTAAGGTTTAAGCAGTGCATGGGCGATAAATACACCTATCCAATGATTTAAGTAAAGTTGGTATGACATGCCGCCAAATATAGCGCCCACTTTGTTTTGCGCACCTTTATGCGACAATAATAATATGATGGCAATGGCGGTAAAAGGCACAATTTTTTCATAACTATAGTGTTGATAAAATCCGATAATTGATGCAAATAAAACTAATCCAAAAATGATTTTTGCAGGCATTTTTTCATGAAAACTACCATATTGATTAACCGCAACCGCCGCAAGCACGCCAAACACAATGCTGGCATAAACATTGGCAAAATAAGCAAATGCCGCAATCGCTAGCCAAAGCAGGGTGCTGCGGGCAAATGAGTGTCGAATAAATACCAATATTAACGGTGCAAGCAGGTAAAATTGTTCTTCAGCATTCACACTCCAAAAATGATTGCCAGTACCTTGCAACGGCATCGCCAAATGGTAATCCGCCAACTGCCGAGTTCCAAAAATATTATAAACAAAACTTAACTTATAAAACACAATTTCAAGCCACTTGCCCGTGATGGGGTCGTGCAGCAAGCTCGCACAAACCAATAAAATAAGCGCTAAGTAGTAGGGCACCCATATTCTAATTGCGCGGTTAAAGTAGAATTTGGTCATTTGTTCAGGCTTTAATTTGATTAATATGCCGCCAATCAACCAGCCACTTAAAGCAAAAAATACTTGCACGGCAAAGTTGCCTGAAAGGCCCCAAGCAATTAGGTCTTCGTGCTTAAGCATAATGCAAATAGCAAGAATGCCGCGCAGCCAATCAAACCAAGGGTAATAATGTTGTTTTTGTACGCTCATTGAGTAACCTGTATTAATTGAGTAAGCTGTATTTATTGATTAAGTTGTATTATTGGTGCAGCTTATATTTTTAAATGATTAAATTCGCACAAGCAATACCGCTGCGCACCGCGCCCTCTATGGTGGCAGGGTAATCGGCGTAAGTGTAATCGCCCGCCAAATAACAATTCGAGTATGGCGTCACGTGTGCAGGTCTTATTAAATTAACATTACATGAAAAGGTCGCACGTTTTTCGGCAATCACTTTATGCCAAAGCGGTTTGGTTAAATGTGGAAACGCACCCCGCAGTTCTTGCGCAACCCTTAAAGCCAGCGCATTTTGCGTATATTGTTGATGTTTGCCCTCTGCACTAATAATCACTGCCATTAAGCCATTTTGGCCGCATAAAATGCCGCGATCGAACACCCATTGACTAACGCCGCCAACCAAGCCCAACATCGGTTTTGGCAATGCTGCATCTTGCGCATACTGCAAATAAATAGTGACGATCGGTTGGTAATTGTAGCCATCCGTTTGTTCGGCGATTTCATTAAGTTTAGGTAAATCGCCAATTATATTGCGTAGCCGTGCAGGCGACGTGGCAATAATAACGTGGCTAGCCGCAACACTATTTTCTTTAGTTACAACTTGATAACCATGATTGCTGGGTGCAATACTTATAACGCGTTGGTTTAACATCACGTTACCTTGATTGGCTAATAGGTAGCGCGCAATTGGCTGCGAAAATAACTGCGACAGATCTAATTTTGGCAACAAAAAATCACTATTGTGTTTACTTGCAAACGTATCTTTTAGCACATTTAAAAATATTTTGCTGCTGGCCAGCTTGATTGGCGTATTAAGCGCGGCGAGGCAAAGCGGCTCCCATAACAGAGCGATAACATGGCTAGATTGTTGATTTTGTTGCAAAAAAATACTTAATGACACATCATCATTAAGCTGGTAATTGGCTTTTTTAAGCTGCAACATCAAGCTCATTACCGTTACGCGTTCACGCCAACTTATACCATTACAGCTTAAAAAGCCAGCCAACTGATCAAGCGGCGCAGGCAACCAGCTGGGCGTTTTAAGCTTAAACGCAGTCTTTCGGCCGTCGCGCATGTCAAGATGCAAAGGCGTTCGCAAAAAAGCGTCTTGTTCTTGCACACCAATAGTAGCCAGCAATTTTAGCGTTTCACTATAAGCACCTAATGCAATATGCTGGCCGTTATCTAGCTGAATCACTTGGCTATTATGCTCAATCGCCACGCTACGTGCGCGGCCACCCAAATGTGCTGCGGCCTCAATAAGTGTGGTTTGAATGCCGCTGGAAGCGAGGCTAGTGGCCGCGGCCATGCCCGCCATGCCCGCGCCAATCACCACTACGTGCTTATGCATGCTTAAAGCCAATCATATTTTAAACAAGGCATTTTTAAAACAAAGTATTTTTTAAACAACGCTTTTTTTAAACAAGGCATTTTTTAAACAAGGCATTTTTTGAACTAGTCATGCGTTAAGTTAAGCGTATTTAAAATACGTTTGCATTGCGAGGATAAATTTTCTTAAAGGCGGAATTTTAGTTTTGCTAGTCAACACTTTTTCTGCGCTCCCTGTTTTAATTTCTCGCAGCAGTGTGCGGTATATTGCCGCCATCATGAGTCCTGTGCGCTGTTGCTTTCTATCCTCGGCTGGCAATTCGCGCAAGGCTTTATCGTAGTAGCTTTCTGCACGTTCGATTTGATATTCCATTAGCGCTTTAACTTGCGGCGATTCGCGCGATGCTAAAATATCTTCTTCAGTTACTTTGGCCTTGCGCAACTCGTCAAGCGGTAAGTAAATACGGCCTCGGCGCGCATCTTCACCTACATCACGAATAATATTAGTCAGCTGAAACGCCATGCCTAAATCGTGGGCATATTTTAGGGTTTTACGGTTTTTAAAACCAAAAATACTGGCAGAAAGTAGCCCAACCACGCTGGCGACGCGGTAGCAATACAATTGCAATTGCTTAAAATCTTCATAACGGTTAAATTTTAAATCCATTTCCATGCCGTCAATAATCTCTAAAAAGTGTTCTTGCGCAAGATTAAATTGGCTGATAAATGGCTGCAAGGCACGCGTGACGGGGTGTTGCGGCGTACCAGCATAACAATTGGCGACTTCACTTTTCCACCAATTAAGCTTGGTTTGCGCCACGCTAAAATCGGTGCATTCATCAACAACATCGTCTACCTCGCGACAAAACGCATATAAAGCGGTTATGGCTTCGCGCTGCATTTTTGGCAAAAAAATAAAGCTGATAGTAAAGCTAGAGCCGCTTTGCGCGGCTTTTTGTTTGCAATATTCCAAGGGTGTCATCATTCAAAAGCAGTCATAATTCAAAAGCAGTCATCATTCAAAAGCAGTCATCATTCACAAGCAGTCATCATTCACAAGCAGTCATCAATTAAATAGCGACATGCGCTGTTTCTAATCAAAATTAAGTTAATAAAGCTTTAAGCAAAATTACCGGCCAATCCCATGTTTGTAAGGCAGGGCGGTGCTTAAATATATCGCCATGTACGTTTTTAAGCTTGTAAATTACCCGCTCGCCGCCGCCAATAATCATGCGCATCTCAAGCCCCATGCGTCCTGGCAGCACATGGCCAAGCGGCTTACCTTCTTTGAGCATAACTTCTGCGCGTTCAATATTAAACAGCATAAATGCCTCCCAATGCCGATTAACGTGTTTGCTGGCAATTTGCGCTTCGGTGACATTAAATCGTTTCATCTCATCTTGGCACAAATACACGCGGCTTTTATGAAACGCATGCTCAAAATCAATTGACACATCTTGGTAAAAATTAATCAACTGCAAGGCCGTGCAAATATTGTTGGAATAAATAATATTGTCTGGCGTGGCTTTGTTAAACAAATGCAACAACAGCGCGCCTATTGGGTTGGCAGAGCGGCGACAGTAATCTAGCAGCTCAAAATAATTGGCGTAACGTGCCTTAATAACATCTTGGCTAAAGGCATCGAGCAGATCGTAAAATGGTGAAAGCGGTAGATTGTGCTGACGAATCATATTGCCTAAATCGGTAAAAAAAGGTGATTTAGTACGGGAATTTGCGCCAATTAAATCAAGCTCATCTTTAAAACCTTGTAACTTGGCCAATCGCCATGTGGGCTTTTGCAAGCCTTCATCCGCAAAATCATCGGCTTGACGCGCAAAAGTATAAATTAGCGCAATTGGCTCGCGCAAGTGCTTTGGCAACACGATGGAAGCCACAGGGAAGTTCTCGTAATGCGCTTGCGAGAACTTAAGCGTATTTATTTTAATGTCATCAAAAACAAGGCCATCTAATTCAGGGCTATTTAATTCAGGGCTATCTAATTCAGGGCCATTTAATTCAAAGTCTTCTAGTTCGAGGCTGTCTTTTCTTAAATCTTGTATTTTGTTTTTGTGCGTTACCATAAAAAAATGTCAAAGTTGATTACCATAAACTCAAGTATGCCATAAAAGTGTTAAAGCCTACAGCGTAAGCGACTGCCTTGCGCTACAATAATCACACATTTTTACGAAAGATAACAATGCTTGGCATTATTGGCGGTACAGGGTTGGCACAGTTACAAAATCTAAACATCACGCGGCGACAAATTGCGCGCACGCCTTATGGCGAAGCTTCGCAACCACTTATTTTTGGCGAACTAGCAGGCCAAGAAGCGGTTTTTTTAGCGCGCCACGGGGCAGGGCACACTATACCGCCGCACGCAGTTAACTATCGCGCCAATATTTGGGCGTTGCATTCTGTTGGTGTTACACATTTATTAGCAATAGCCACAGTGGGCGGTATTAGCAGCGATTTAACGCCAGGCGATATTGTGTTGCCGCACCAGATCATCGATTACACGCACGGCCGAAATAATACTTATCATGATGGCATTGAACTACCTGTAAAGCATATTGATTTTACCGAACCGTATTCAGCCAAACTGCAACAAATTTGTAAAGCAGCCGCTGTAAATATCGGCCAAAATTTGCATGACGGCGGCGTATATGCTTGTGTGCAAGGCCCGCGCCTTGAAACGGCGGCCGAAATTAATCGTTTAGAGCGCGACGGCGCAACCATCGTTGGCATGACAGGCATGCCAGAGGCAGTATTGGCGCGTGAACTT
>JAYTEL010000080.1:0-3747 GCA_043735225.1 Methylotenera sp.
CAGCAACCAAACTTGGGTGAAAGCCGCGCCAATACTCATGCTCACCTGCGCCGATACTTTATTTGGACATAATCAACAACCTAACCGCTGGGGGCAACACGATACAGGTGCAGCGGCCGAAAATCTATGCCTGCAAGCAAGTAGTATGGGTTTAGCGGTGCATCAAATGGGCGGTTTTAATAGTGATTTAGCGCGCGAAAAATTTGTGATTCCCGCACAATATACGCCAATGGCCATGCTAGCTGTGGGTTATGAAGGTGATGCAAATAACTTGCCCGATGAGCTAAAAACGCGTGAATTGGCCGAGCGCAAACGCAAGCCACTTGGCGAGCTATTTTTTAATGGTACTTGGGGTAAGTCCATTTTAGCTTAAATAGTTGCTAAACATAAATGCCACTGGAATGATTTAGTCCAGTGGCAACTTTTTGACTTTAGCCTCGCATTGCCGCCAATACAATGCTTGGTACTTTTGCCCAACTGGCATTTTCTTCCATCGCGACTAATTTTTGCGTGACAACTTTGGCTTTTTTATGGCTGGCAAACCAAGCGGGCTTTGGAAATGCCATCAACGGCGCACGAAGCACCGTTTTCTCAATGCCTTCTAACATATTGGCGTTATGCACAAAGCCGTTACCGCTTTGAATGTTTTGCGATGTGGAGTCTGGGTAGGCACCCCAAGGCGCGCCTGTGCAAAACAGCAAGCCAATAAAGGTATTTACCGTAATTGCGCCATATTTAAGCTGGCAGATGGCTTGCTCAAACGCCGCATTATTGTCGGCATCCTTAAATGTTTTTGGATGCACAATCAGCGTCGCATTGAGCGTTCCCCACAGTTTATTATTGGCAAAATCAGTCGCTGCTTGCAAAAAATCAATCGTATCAGCACTGCCAAGTTGTACTGAGCTAATGATTGAACAGAAAGATTCTTCTGTAAACAGCGATTCATCTAAATCGTCAGGGTTTAAATCGGTGATAAATGTCCAAGGCAGTTCATTAGGTTGTGGCTTACCAATGTTGGTGACATTGTTGCGATTTTTGACTACGGCTTGCCAGCGGTCTTCTGCGCCTGGGTAATAGGCGGCTCTTGCTGATATTTCTGCACAGACTTTTTGCAAGGCTTTCATAAATTTTGTACTGCCGTCCCAATTTTTAGGCAGCACCAGCACCTTGGCCGTGCAACACATAAACGCGGCATTCATGGTAAACGCGGTGGCAATTTGCTCGGCTTGAAAGCGAATTTCTTTGTCAGAATAAGGCCCTGGCACGATGATAATCGGCGTCACATTACCCAGCTCGGCAGTAATCTGTTTATGTAACAAAGGTTGGTTTTGTGCGCGGCGTTCATCGGCCTCTTGGCCATTATTTCCCCACACAATTTGGTCATAAGTTTTGTCTGATCCCGTTAAATGTACTTCGTCAATTTTGGGGTGATAGACCAAATGCCGGCCGACTTCTGCGCCGCCGTACACCACGGCTAAAAAGTTTTGCTCAATCGCCGCTTTAAAGGCTTCTTCGATGTATGGCCCAAGGTAGGCGTTAACAGGGTTCATTTTCAGCAAACATACTTTGCCTTCGTTAAACAGTTTGGTAATCACATCCATCAAACCAATGCTGGCGATATTGCCAGCACCCAGCACCAGCACCACTTTTCCTTGGTGTCTTTTGTCTTGATTAGAAGAAGTCTTGTAAAAACTGGCGCGGTCGATTTCAAGCGTTTGTTCGGTGACGTGACTTTGCATATAAACATCAACGGTAATATCTTTAAACAAGATGCCATCAATGGCGTTATTTGGGTAAACCTGCACCGCTAAATTGCCCGCTTGCGTGCGTTTAACTTTGCCTATTTTTGTGTTGCCTGTTTTGGCGATAGATTGCAAATTTTCGCGCACCAAGCGCAATTGGCGCACCACGCCCCAATAGCCAGCCGCCCATTCTTCGGCTTCTAAATTAGAGCCTAATGGAATACCTTTTGCCTTACAACCCGCTTGTACCATAGGCGCTAGCACTTTCATTAAACCTTGTTGCATTTGTGTGATAAGCTCAATGCGTTTTTCGATGCTGAGTGTGGCAAATTTCCACGCTGCTTCGCGTAAATGTAGCACCGCTTCGTCTAGCTTGGCTTGGCTAGAGGCGGACGGAACAGTGGCTTTGGCAGGTGTTGGATAGCTAGAAAATTCGCGAAATTGGTCGAGTGTTTGGGTGTTCATGATAACTCCTTAAATTTTGTATAAAAATAAGTGTATAGCGTCATCTCTAGCTGGCAGGAATCTATTCAAATCATACACTTAAAAAGGATTCCCACCTGCGCGGGAATGACGGACTTATTTATTATTTTCTAAATTAATCTTTTTTGCCTTTCCAATCCACGATGTACTCGCTGGCAGAATTAAAGTAACCGTTGTATTCGCCCTTGCCTTTAATGCCTTTGTATTTGCCTGTGCCAGCCACGTATTCCCATTGGCCTTTAAAGCTGGTCATCGGGTTGCCGTCTTTCATCACCGTATTCACACGTCCAGCCCATTTAGCGATAGTGGAATCAGTGCCGTTAGTAATAGTGTAATAGCCTGAATGCTCACCTGTGCCTTGATGTAGATTGGCGATTTCTGGGTTTGAAACCGTTGCGCCTTCAATAAATCCTCCACTAGATGTGCAAGTGGTTTCGCTTAACATGACTGCATAGCCATCGGTATTGGCAACGTTGACAGCAGTTGGTTTGTAAGTGCATTTGCCTTGTCCTGCGATTGATTCTGCATTGGCGTTGAAAGCCGCCAGTGAAAATAAAGTAAATACTGTTGTTGCGATAACACGTTGATTAAGTGTAAACATTTTAAATCTCCTCATAATTTGTGGCATCCAGAGCATTCGGTTAATGTTCGTTCAGATGTGTATGCACAATGTAGATTTTTGTTATGATGATAAGAAGTTAGATACAGTTAGTAACTTAAATAAGCGCTAGCTAATATCACTAGCTAAATAAGAGCACAACACATGGATGCCGCTGTACAACATTGGACAGATGCTGAAAAAGCCAACATTAGAGCCAGCCTTGAAAATATGCTGGCGAGTCCTTTGTTTGCAGGCTCGCCACGCCAACAACGATTTTTAGATTACTTGGTTAGCAATACATTAACTGGCGATGCGGAGAGGCTAAAAGGCTATACCATTGCGCTAGAAGTGTTTGACCGCAAAGATGATTTTGACCCGAGTTTAGATGCCATTGTGCGCGTAGAAGCGACGCGGCTACGCAATAAACTGCGTGAGTATTACGATACTTTAGGTAAGCTTGATGATATTCGCATTGATTTCCCAAAAGGCAGTTATACGCTAGAAATTAGCCTGCAGTCCGCGCCAGTGCTAGAAAGACGCACCAGTAGTAGCACGCCGCTGAATGCGCCGCGCTTGATAGAAGACAGACCCTCGCTGGCGGTATTACCATTTGCCAATATTGGCAGTGATAACACCAAAGAATATTTTGCCGATGGTGTGGTAGATAGCCTCATTTCAATGCTATCAAGGTTATCGGGTCTATTTGTGATTTCTAGGCAATCGTCATTTTCTTATAAAAATACCAGCAAAACGTCCGAACAAATTGCCACTGAACTTGGCGTGCGTTATTTGTTAGAAGGCAGCGTGCAGCACGCGAGCAATCAAGTACGCGTGACCGCGCAATTGGTAGACACGCAGGGCAACGCGCAAGTCTGGTCTGACCGTTTTGACCGTGAACTGAAAGATGTGTTTGCCCTGCAA
>JAYTEL010000081.1:0-2767 GCA_043735225.1 Methylotenera sp.
CAAAACCAGCAGTTACCGCAACCGCTAAAGTAGAGGCGAGCAAAGTTGTTGCAGTTAAAAAAGATTCAGCCATTAAAGCATCAGTAAAAAAATCAGACACACCAAGCACTAATAAAGTAGCAGTAAAAATTAAGTAATTACTTTTAAATCAAACCTCAATTTACGATAGGAATTAAACATGAACAAATTATTAGCAGCATTACTAGCAGGTGTTTTTGCAGCAACTTTATCTATCGGCGCTTATGCAGCGGACGACATGGCAGCACCTTCGGCAGCGCCAGCTGTTGCCGCGCCAGCTGCAGATACAGCTAAACCAATGCACGCAACAAAAATGCACAAAGCGCACAAAACCCATAAAGCCCACAAAAAAGCAGCCGCAACACCAGCCGCAACACCAGCAGCTAAGTAATTAGTTTTTAGTTTTGGCTTTACATTAAGCGATGCTTTCTACCCTAAGCATCGCTTTTTCTTGGCCATTGTTTTTAATGTTTTTCACCATCATATCAAGGCCTGCGACATGATAAAATAGACTTTTAATTGCATCTTTAAAAGTTTTCCAATGTCGATACCAGCTAGTTTAACCGAGCAAAAACTCCGCAATCTACTCAGCCAGCGCATTCTTATTTTAGATGGCGCGATGGGCACGATGATTCAGCAATATAAATTGACTGAGGCGGACTATCGCGGCGAACGATTTAAAACGTTTGCTGCGCCAGCAGGCCAACGCGAACTATTTGTAAAAGGCAATAACGAGCTACTAAGCCTAACCCAGCCTCAAATCATTCAAGAAATTCACGAGCAATATTTAGCTGCGGGTGCAGATATTATTGAAACCAATTCGTTTGGCGCAACCAGCGTAGCCCAAGATGATTATCACATGGCGAGTTTAGTGCATGAGATGAATGTGCAATCGGCCAAGCTTGCTCGCGCTGCTTGCGATAAATACAGCACGGTTGAAAAGCCGCGCTTTGTGGCGGGTACGCTTGGCCCAACACCCAAAACTGCCAGCATTTCACCCGATGTAAATAACCCCGCCGCACGTAACGTAAATTTTGACCAATTAGTGAGCGCATACTTAGCGCAAACGCGGGCACTGGTTGAAGGCGGCGCGGATATTTTAATGGTTGAAACCATTTTTGATACGCTAAATTGTAAAGCGGCTTTATTTGCCATTGATACGTTTTTTGAAGAAGTTGGCTATACGCTACCGCTGATGATTTCTGGCACAGTAACCGATGCATCTGGCCGCATTTTGTCTGGTCAAACGGTGACTGCGTTTTGGAACTCTGTTCGCCACGCTAAGCCGTTAACAATCGGTTTAAACTGCGCGCTGGGCGCAACCTTAATGCGGCCTTATGCGCTAGAGCTATCAAATATTGCCGATACGTTTGTGTGTATTTACCCAAATGCTGGCCTGCCAAATCCAATGTCTGATACGGGTTTTGACGAAACACCCGATGTTACATCAAGCTTGTTAAAAGAGTTTGCGCAAAGCGGTTTTGTTAATATTGCAGGCGGTTGCTGCGGCACAACGCCTGCACATATCGCTGCAATTTATGAGCAAGTTAAACATATTGCGCCGCGCATAGTGCCGCAGCCACCAATAGCCATGCGCCTTGCAGGGCTTGAGCCTTTTATTGTCGATGAAAGCTCACTTTATGTAAACGTGGGCGAGCGCACTAACGTCACGGGCAGTAAGGCGTTTGCAAAGCTCATTATTAACGAGCAATACGAAGAAGCATTGTCGGTTGCGCGTCAGCAGGTGGAAAACGGCGCGCAAGTGATTGACATAAACATGGATGAAGGCATGCTAGACGCCGTTAAAGCCATGACGCACTTTTTAAACTTAACTGCCAGCGAGCCAGACATTGCGCGCGTGCCGATTATGATTGATTCCAGCAAGTGGAGCGTCATCGAAGCTGGGCTTAAATGCGTGCAGGGCAAATCGATTGTTAATTCCATTTCGATGAAAGAAGGCGAAGCAGAATTTTTGCGCCAAGCTAAATTGTGCCGACGTTATGGCGCGGCAGTGATTGTGATGGCATTTGACGAAAAAGGTCAGGCCGATACTTTTGCGCGCAAAACGGAAATTTGTAAACGCGCTTACGATTTATTGGTCGCGCAAGATTTCCCGCCAGAAGACATCATTTTCGACCCGAACATTTTTGCAATCGCCACGGGTATTGAAGAGCATAATAATTACGCGGTAGATTTTATCGAGGCCACGCGATGGATTAAGCAAAACCTTTCGCATGCAAAAATTTCTGGCGGTGTGAGTAATGTCAGCTTCAGCTTCCGCGGCAACGACCCCGCGCGCGAGGCGATTCACACGGTTTTTCTGTATCACGCCATTAAAGCGGGCATGACCATGGGCATTGTCAACGCGGGCATGATGGGTATTTATGATGATATGCCAGCAGAGCTAAAAGAGCGTGTGGAAGACGTGGTGTTAAATCGCCATGTAGACGAAAGTAACCCATTAGCAGCGACTGAACGCATGATTGAAATTGCTGGTACGCTGGTTTCAGGCGGCAAAAAAATAGTCGCAACGCTTGATTGGCGCGGCACGGCTGAACATCCTATAGATGTAAAAAAACGTCTAGAACACGCGATGGTGCATGGTATCACCGATTTTATTGTAGAAGATACCGAAGAAGCCCGCGCTGATGTTGAAGCAAGTGGCGGCCGCCCAATTCACGTCATCGAAGGCCCGCTGATGGACGGCATGAACGTGGTGGGTGATTTATTCGGCCAAGGTAAAATGTTT
>JAYTEL010000082.1:0-7833 GCA_043735225.1 Methylotenera sp.
AAAGTAGATGCGTTAAGCTTAATACAAGCTATTAAGGCCGCTATGCAGCAAGATGCGCATTTATTAAGCGGCGCAGAGGCGCAAAGCATACAAAAACAAGTGGCCGCTTTTGAGCAATTATTATCGGGTAATAATGCGCATGCAATTCATGAAGCAACCGAAGCCTTAAATGTGGCCACCGAAGATTTTGCTGCCAAACGTATGGATGCCAGCGTAAGCCGCGCGCTGGCAGGTAAAAATGTAGAAGATTTAAATTTGTAAGAGCGAATTTATTCGCGCTGTGTACCAAGCAACATGTAAGAGCGAATTCATTCGCGAAAAAACAGCAGCGGAACATGTAAGAGCGAATTCATTCGCGCAGAATCGCACAGCAAAAGTAAGAGCGAATTTATTCGTGATGTGAACCAATTCAACACGTAAGAGCGAATTTATTCGCGACAAGCATTGCAAATCGCGAATAAATTCGCTCCTACCAGTTAGATGCAATAACGATAAGATTTTAAAAGTTTAAAGATTAGGAAACAAAATGCCACAAATAATTGTACTACCACACGTAGAGCTTTGCCCACAGGGCGCGGCAATTGAGGCCAAAACGGGTGAAAGCATTTGCGATGTTTTATTAAACAACGATATTGATATTGATCACGCTTGCGATCAAGCTTGCGCTTGCACAACGTGTCATGTGATTATTCGCGAAGGCTTTAAAAGCTTGAACGCATCAGAAGACAAAGAAGATGATTTACTGGATAAAGCATGGGGCTTAGAACCAAACTCACGACTATCTTGCCAAGCCTTGGTTGGCACAACCGATTTAGTGATTGAAATACCAAAATACAGCATTAATATGGCTAAAGAAGGTCACCGCTAAAACTTGAGTTTACGCTAAAAAATATTTAAAATTTCTCAGCCCGCAAAATCTCGACATCTTGCAAAAAAGCCACCATTGCGTAATTATCGTAATAATGGTTTTGAATATAATCAAGTACCGCTTCCGCCAAATCTCGCTGGCAAATGACCTCAAGTCGAATATTGGAAACTTCGCCCCACATTGCATCGCGCACACCGCGGCCGCCGCGGCCACGCGCATCTGAAACCGTGTAACCATGCACGCCAAGTTTATCTAAATCTTTTAACAGTGTTTCTTCAATCGCGCTTTCGGTAATTACTGTTAACAGCGTTCTTTTTTCTGTCGCTAAAGTCATGTTATCGTCCCTGTTAAATCAATACATTTTTTCAATCCAATTAAATCAATGCAATTAAATCAATACAGTTAATTCAATCTAGTTAAATTACGCCAACCAATTTAAATCAGTTAATTTAAATTGGTTAATTTAAGTCTTTCAATTTAGGCCTACAAGCTTAACGGCAAGCCAATAATAGAGCGGAATGCCCACTAATATGTTAAAAGGAAATGTCACGCCAAGCACCGCCGCAAGAGACAAGGCTGGGTTGGCCTCAGGAACGGCCAAACGCATGGTGGCCGGCACGGCAATGTAAGATGCGCTGGCCGCCAATGTGGTTAGTAGCGTAATGCCGCCAACTGAAAGCCCCATGGCAATGCCGCAGGCCGTACCCAGCATGGCGGAAAGTAAAGGCATAAGCAAACCAAACGCAATAATAAAAAAGCCGCGTTTACGCAGCTCGCCCGCTTGACGCGCCACGATTAAGCCCATTTCTAACAAAAATAGCGCCAGCGCACCTTTAAATAAATCATAAAATAAGGCTTTAATGGGCGCTAACCCTTCTGGGCCAGCCGCCCAGCCAATTGCCATGCCGCCTATTAATAAAGTTACGCCTTTGCCCAAAAAGCTTTCATGCGCCAACGCGGGCCAATCAGTTTGCGTGCTTAAGCCGCGCGCCAGCACAATGCCAACAATAATGGCAGGCACTTCCATCACGGTTAAAAAGATAATTAATTGCGGCTCAAACGCAATATTACGGCTGACTAACCAGCTGGTTGCCACTGCAAATGTGGCCACGCTAACAGAACCATAGTGCGCCGCGGTTGACGCCGCGTCTGCCCGGCTTAATTTGCCCACGCGGCTTAATACAAAATAAGCAATTAAGGTTTGCGCAACGCCCAGCAACATCACAATGCCCAGTTGCGGCAAAAGCGGCGCCAATGCTTGCTTGGCAAGGCCTTCACCACCTTTTATGCCAATGGTTAGCAATAAAACAAGTGACAATGTTTCGTACAAAGCAGCAGGCAAGCGCAGCTCAGATCGCATCAGCCCAGCCGCTAAACCCAATATAAAAAATAGAATAACAACATCAATCATAATAATTTAACCTTTGATGAGACATTGTTGCAAAACGCGCCAAAAAATACTATCCACATTAACAATATGAATTAATCTATAACATTTAAGCGATAAAAGAATCTTCTAAAAACTCAACCTTGCCCGTATTTAAATCGTAAACGCCGCCCACTACGCCTATTTGTTTGGCCGTTATCATGTCTTGAATAATATCGCTGGTGCGAATAATCTGGTCAATTTGATAGCGCACGTTTAGCGCACAAATTTTTTGCACAAACGCTTCGTTATTAGAGTTTCGCTCAAATAACACGGTTTTTTCGTGCCTTATTGCTGGCTTAATCATATTCACAATCTCGCCAATGTGGCCATCTTTAAAATCATCGCACGCCGCTTTAACCGCGCCGCAACTGCTGTGGCCCATCACCACAATTAGCTTACTGCCTAAATATTTGCTGCTAAACTCTAAGCTGCCAATACATTTATCTGAGGCAATATTGCCAGCTAAACGCACACTAAAAATATCGCCAAGTGCTTGATCAAACAGCAACTCTACTGGCGCGCGCGAATCGCTGCAACTTAAAAATGCCGCAAATGGATGCTGCTTGTTTTTAGTACTTTCAACCAAACTTTGCATATCTTTATTGCCAATTAAATTGTTGGCAAAGCGGTAATTACCCTCAATTAAAATATCCAAGGCTTGTTGCGGCGACATTTTATCGCGGTCTAATAATGGGTGTTTATACATGCGATTTATCCTTAAATCCGACTTCGCAAATTATACCTTAAGCCCATAAAATCCAAGATATACAGCGCGCGAAAATGGCGCTAAAAAAAAGCCCACTTTAAAAGCGGGCTTAATTTATGATGCAAAGTTAAACTAAATTAAAACGTAAATTGCGCACGCGCAGTTATCGCACTTTCAGAATCTTCTTTAGCGCCTTCAATTAAAATCGGCGTATCAAAGTTTGTTTTAATATAGTTCAGCATAAAGCGAACATTTGGGTTTGGAATATAGTTTAAACCAATCGTGTAAGCATCTGCTTCAAACGTATTACTATTTGTATCCGTTCGCGCGACATCGTCTTTTAAAGCAGGGTTATTTGGGGTTACTTTTGTTGCAAAAACAGAACTATTAAAATCACTGGCATCAAATTTAGAATAACGTGCGCCTAATTGCCATGCACCGCCAGTAAATTTAGTAAAGTCAAAGTTATTTTTTGGCTTAACTGCAGTAAAAATGCCTTCTTTGTAAAAGTCTGCAAATTTTTCACCCGTTATATTCCATAAAGCTGACGCGTACCAAGCTTTTACACTTTTATCAAAACTAGTTGTTTTAAGATCACCGCTAAAGTCATTTTTAAGGTATTCGGCCACCACTTTTACAGGCCCGTAAGCAACTGCGGCTTCTAAGTTGTAGCGTTGACGACTAATCTCGTTACTGACGCCATTTATACTATTGATGCTGGGCATAGTCAGGTAACTTATGCCACGCGCTTCGGTACGGGCTGTATTGCCACCTGCAAACCAGAAAGTACTGTTAACACCAGCTGGATTATTTGAGCCATTACCTTTTGATATATCGGTAGTGGAGGCACCAAAACCAAGGTGATATACCGCATCTTTATTATCCATTAACTGCGCAAAGTTAATGGTTGCGTTGGCTTGAAACTCTGGTTTACTCACGCGGCTATCTGAGTCGTTACGGTTTTTATTGCCTTCACCATTTACAACAGCTAGTGCATAAGTAAGGCCATCTTTTGGCACACCCCAAATCATCGCGCCGCGATCTTCATAGGTGCTAATCGTGTCGTGTTGGCTACGCTCCATAAAGTCTAACGCGTTAGAGCTCATTTTACGTTCCATACTCATTGGCACTTTAAATTGACCCACTCTAAATTGCACAGGTTTGTAATGGCTAATATTTAACCACGCTTGGTCGAGTATCGCGCCAGTATTACCGTTGGTTTGCCCTGCAGCATCGGCAGATAATAAGAAATCAAAATTATCATAAAAGTGGCCTTTAAACTCTAAACGCGCACGACGAATATCAAAGGTGTCTGATTCCTGTGGGGAATTTCCATTGATATTCGTCGGAGTTGTAAGAAGTACATTTTCATTATTACCATGATCAAAGGCACGGTAATCGGCATGAATACGGCCGCCAATTTGAAAAGTGGTACTTTTATCTTCATTCTCAAACACTAAACCATCTTTAAACTTTGGCGCAGGAACTTTTGCCTTGGCTGTTTTTTCTAGCTCACGCGAGTTAATCAGCAATTGACCTTCTTCTTCAGTTAACACACCTTTTGCAATCAAGGCGTTAACAATATCATCTGTTGTATCGGCAACAGCGTTTGCGCCAAATCCCAATAATACAGTGCCTGCTAGCGTTGCAGCCACTAAATGTCTTAATTTGTAGTTCATATAAAATCCCCTGCTAAAAGTTTGGTTAAAATATTCAACAGGCGAATTTTGAGACATTAATGTGACAAATTGATGACAAAGAACTATTTTTTGAATAGTTATGGTGTTTTTGCAACAACAATAAAGCCGTCTAAAAAGACGGCTTTATTGTTGTTGCGACGCTCTAATAGCAAGGGGCTATTATCGCGACGAGGGTATCGCTTCTATTAGGCTAACTTTCTGCGCGAATAAATTAGCTTATACCTTATTAATGTACTGCAGGTGCCGCTGCTTTTTCTGGCATCATAATCGCTTTTTCGGGCATCATCGATGAATGATGCGTAGTGATTAACCAACCCAGTTTTTTGCCAAAATATTTGTAAGTAAAGGTGTAACGGGCAGGCACTTTTGAGCCATCATTCAGCGTAAAGGTGTAGGTGCCAGCATCAATTGCCGTATTGCAGTCTTTATAAATATGCCTAAAATTAATTTCACCTTGTGGGGTTTTCTTTAAAAACGCAGTAAAGTAATCTACTTTTTCTTCTGGCGTATCTCTTGGTTGGTTTGAAACGGTAGCCAACAAAACAGAATCTTTAGCATAATTTGCGACCACTTTTATCGGATCACCCGTCGCTAACGAGCTATTCCAACGGTCAAACAAGCTTTCAATTTGGCTATCACTCACTGGTACGCAGCGCTCTGCACGAATTGCGGCAGAGGCTTGCGTGGCAACGAAAAGACTTGCGATTACAACGCTTAAGCTCATTATTTTTTTCATATTCAAATCCAGTTTTGTTAAAGAGCCACTATATTAAATGGTTTAAATAATTAAAAAATATCAAAAATTGTGTTTAATAAATCGGTTTTTACGATGTATGATTGTTTTACTACTTAGATTTTAAGGCCTAATAATGAATTACAAACATTTGCGTTATTTTTGGACAATTGCCAAAGCGGGGAGTATGTCACGCGCGAGTGAAATTTTAGAAGTATCGCCGCAAACACTAAGCGGGCAAATTGCCTTATTTGAAAATGAACTTGGCATTACCTTATTTAGAAAAGCTGGCCGCGGCATAGAGTTAACCGAGGCAGGGCAACTGGCCATGCCATATGCAGAGGATATATTTAGCACGGGCAATCAGCTAGAGCAGCACTTAAAACTAAACCCAAATCAGCACAAGCGCACCTTTAAGGTGGGCATTGTAGATGTGGTGCCAAAATCGATTGCCTACAAATTGCTGGCACCCGCTTTAAAGTTAGATGAGCCAATTAAAATTATATGCCGCGAAAATAAAATAGAGCCGCTACTAGGTTTACTGGCGGTGCATAAGCTTGATATGGTGCTAACCGACCAACCAATAGCCAATACCACCGATTTTAAAAGTGTTAACCATTTGCTGGGCGAGTGTAATTTAAGTCTTTTTGGCACACCCGATTTAATTGCCCAATATGGCGCTAATTACCCCGCCAGCTTGCAAAAAGCGCCATTTTTGTTGATGAGTGATGACAGTAATTTGCATAAGCCTTTATTAAAGTGGCTTAATAAACACAATTTAGCCGCCAATATTATGGGTGAATTTGATGACAGCGCGCTGATGAAAGCGTTTGGACAAGCTGGCGTTGGATTTTTTGCAGGCTTGTCGGTATTAAGTGAAGAAATTGAACACCAATATAATGTTAAAAAATTATTGGATTTAACCGATATTAAGCAAACGTTTTATGCGTTCACCATGCAAAAAAAGATAGATCACCCGGCCATTATTGCGCTTAATAATGCTGCAAAAGAATTGCTAGGCCACTAGTATATAGGAGCGAATTTATTCGCGAATGTAGGAGCGAATTTATTCGCGAATAAACTTGCTATTACAGCGATTGTGCGTGATCGCGAATAAATTCGCTCTTACAAAACCTCTGGCCGCATGTGCGGAAACAAAATCACATCGCGAATGCTGGGCGAATCGGTAATGAGCATCACAAGCCTGTCTATACCAATGCCACAACCACCAGCGGGGGGCATGCCATATTCAAGCGCGCGAATAAAATCGGCATCGTAATACATAGCCTCGGTGTCGCCTGCTTCTTTGGCTTTCATTTGCGCTAAAAATCGTGCGGCTTGGTCCTCTGCATCGTTAAGCTCACTAAAGCCGTTTGCAAACTCACGGCCTGTAATAAACAGCTCAAAACGTTCGGTAATTTCTGGGTTTTTATCACTCGCGCGGGCCAATGGCGAAACCTCTACTGGGTAATCAATAATATAAGTAGGTTGCCACAATTGGCTTTCTGCGGTTTCTTCAAACAATGCCAATTGCAATGCGCCTAAACCCGCATGGTTAAATGGCTTGGTGCCATGTTTCAGTATCTCGGCACGTAAAAATACCGCATCATTTAGTTGCTCTAAACTATATTGCGGCGCATATTTTTGAATCGCGCCCACAATAGTTAAGCGCTCAAACGGCTTGCTTAAATCGACCTCTTTGCCATCATAAGACAGCACTGCCGTTCCACGTGCAGCAATAGCCGCCGCGCGAATGGTGGCTTCAGTAAAATCCATTAGCCAGTGATAATCGGTATAAGCCGCATAAAATTCCATCATGGTAAATTCTGGGTTATGCCGAACGCTTAAGCCTTCATTTCTAAAGTTGCGGTTCATCTCAAACACACGCTCAAAACCGCCAACCACCAACCGTTTTAAATAAAGCTCTGGTGCAATACGCATAAACATTTGCATATCTAACGCATTGTGATGCGTGATAAACGGTTTGGCCGATGCGCCGCCTGGAATCGGGTGCAGCATCGGTGTTTCTACTTCTAAAAATTCATTTTGAATCATAAAGTTGCGAATGGCAGAAACCACTTTGGAGCGCGCTATAAAAGTCGCGCGGGTTTCTTCACTGGTAATTAAATCGACATAACGTTGGCGATATTTAATTTCTTGATCTTGCAGACCATGATATTTCTCAGGCAAGGGGCGCAAAGACTTAGCCAACAGCCGAATTTCAGTGACTTTTATCGACAGCTCACCTGTTTTGGTTTTAAACAAATAGCCAGTCGCGCCTAAAAAATCGCCTAAATCCCAATGCTTAAATTGCTCGTAAACATCCTCGCCAATCATATCTTTAGCCACATACAGTTGAATACGTGCCCCCGCGTTTTCGCCGCTACCATCTTGAAT
>JAYTEL010000083.1:0-2774 GCA_043735225.1 Methylotenera sp.
TTGGTGCGGTCTTGTATATCGCGGAACAACGCAGAATGGCCGCGCGCGCGGATTTCGGCGTAACCAAACTCACGCTTAGTGCCTGCTTCCACCCGCCCACCAAGCTGCTGCGCCATGGTTTGCATGCCATAACAAATGCCCAACACAGGCACGCCAAGCTCAAATACGGCTTGCGGCGCGCTATCGGTTTCGGCCTCGTAAACGCTGGCGTGGCTGCCGCTCAATATAATGCCATCTGCGCCAAAGTTTTTTACAAACTCGTCGCTAACATCGCAAGGATGAATCTCGCAATACACATGCGCCTCACGCACACGGCGCGCAATTAGCTGGGTAACTTGCGAGCCGAAATCGAGGATGAGGATTTTTGAGTGATTAGTCATAAGGCTTTAAAATAAAAAAACTTACAACAGTTGACAAAGAAGACACGTAGATACCAAGCTTAAGAATATTGTATTAAATGGGTTTTCTCTGTGCCCTCTGTGTCCTCTATGGCAAAGGTTGTTATTGGTTAATCAATGCGGTAATTGGGTGCTTCTTTAGTAATTTGCACGTCATGCACATGGCTTTCACGCATGCCAGCGCTGGTAATTTGCACAAACTCGGCTTTCTCACGCATTTGCGAAATATTGCTTGCCCCCACGTAACCCATTGATGCGCGTAAGCCGCCCATTAATTGATGAATTACTGCCAAAACGCTACCTTTATAAGGCACCCGACCTTCGATGCCTTCTGGCACCAATTTATCGGTGTTGCCGCCAGATTCTGTCAGGTTGTCTTGAAAGTATCGGTCACTAGAGCCTTGTTGCATGGCGCCAATACTACCCATGCCACGGTATGATTTATAAGACCTGCCTTGGAATAGCTCTACTTCGCCCGGAGCCTCTTCGGTGCCTGCAAACATGCCGCCTAACATAACACAATACGCACCCGCGGCGATGGCTTTAGAAATATCACCAGAAAAGCGAATACCGCCATCGGCAATAAACGGCACACCGCTGCCACGCAAGGCATTTTCTACATTACTGATGGCTGAAATTTGTGGCACGCCAACACCAGCAACAACGCGCGTGGTGCAGATTGAACCTGGCCCAATACCCACCTTAACGCCGTCCGCGCCTGCATCCACTAAGGCTTTAGCGGCATCGGCTGTGGCAATATTTCCGCCAATCACATCAAGCTTTGGATAATGTTTTTTAACCCAAGACACGCGATCTAACACGCCTTGCGAATGGCCGTGCGCAGTGTCCACCACAATCACATCCACGCCTGCTTTTTCCAGCGCTTCTACGCGCGCTTCGGTATCGCTGCCTACGCCAACTGCCGCGCCAACGCGCAAGCGACCAAGCTTATCTTTACATGCATGCGGGTGATCGTGCGATTTTTGAATATCTTTAACGGTAATTAGACCTTTGAGCATATCATTATCATCAATTACCAAAACGCGCTCTAAGCGATGTTGATGCAGTAGTTTGATGACTTCTTCTTTAGTAGCACCTTCCCGCACTGTAATTAAGCGCGCGCGCGGCGTCATAATGTTGCTTATTGCTTGGTCTAAATTAGTTTCAAATCGTAAATCTCGATTGGTGACAATACCAACGATTTTATGGCCATCCACCACTGGCAAGCCAGAAATTTTATGTTTATTTGTTAGCGCCAACACGTCGCGCACAGTCATGTGCGGGGCAATAGTCACAGGGTCATTCACCACGCCAGATTCAAAGCGTTTTACGCGCGATACATGCGCAGCTTGCTCGGCAGGCGTCATGTTTTTGTGGATGATGCCAAGGCCACCTTCTTGCGCCAGCGCAATTGCTAAGGGCGCTTCGGTGACAGTATCCATGGCGGCAGAAACCAGCGGAATATTAAGAGTGATATTACGGGTAAGTTGCGTGTTTAAATTAACTTCACGCGGCATCACGATGGAGTGCGCGGGCACTAATAAAACGTCGTCAAAAGTGAGAGCCTGTTGCAGCAAACGCATGAGGTATCCTTATTAGCAAAATAAGATTATACAGAATTGTATGATTTTCTGCGAGTGCCTAAATGCCAAGCGCCCGAAAGTCCTGCCTAAGCCCTAGCACCTACATGCTTAATACCTAAAACGCCACTTATATTATTACTTATGTTATTACTTATGCTAAAGCGCATGATATTTTGTCACCTAAACTTCTTAGGCCAATTTCCGCACATTGCGACGTATTTGACTAGCATAGCGGGCAATCAAGCCATTTCTATTTCACAATCACAAGGGTTGGCGCAAGAGACAATCTTGCTTTACAAGCCTGCAACACCAATCACAAAAATATTCACCATTACATCGCGGGGTTAAAATCGGCGGTGATTAACGGGCAGGCGACGGCCAAAACAATGCACGCGATTAAGCAAAAAGGGTTGCGCCCGATGTTGTGATTGGGCATGCGGGTTGGGGCGAGACTTTGTATGTTAAAGATATTTTCCCCAATACAAAGCTCATGAATTATGTTGAGTTTTTTATCAAGCCAAAGGCGTTGATGTCGAGTTTGACCCAGAGTTTCCCAATACCTTAGATAATATGCTACGAATACGCACTTAAAACAGCATCAATTTATTGGCTTTGCAAGCGTGTAATGCGGCCATTAGTTCAGCGCACTGGCAAAAAAGTTTGTATCTAAGCGAGTATCAGTCAAAAATATCAATGATTCACAAAGGCATTAATGCTGATATTGCCAAACCGAACCCCAAAGCAGCATTTACCTTGCCAAATGGGCAAAAACTTAACGCAAAAGATAACGTGG
>JAYTEL010000084.1:0-7050 GCA_043735225.1 Methylotenera sp.
TAAAATTGGTAGTAGCGTGCGCCATGCTAAGTTTGGCGAAGGTGTAGTAGTGACCTACGAAGGCAGCGGAGAAAACTTAGTGATTAAAATTAACTTTGGCAACAACGGCTTAAAAACGCTGGCGATGGAATACGCTAAGTTAGAAAAAATATAACTTAAACCGTCATCTTAAGCCTAAGGTTTTATCTTGGGCGAAAAATCCATTGCATTCTAACGAAAAGACTGGATTCTTCGCTCTGCACAGAATGACGGGTGTTGATGGTTTTGTTAAAACCCACAAGTCTCAGACGGACTAAGTCCTTCTTGCTCTACAGTCAACTGTGCTTTGCCGTTGGCATAAGTCACAATCCACATGCTGTCAAAGTCTGCGCCATTGAATTTTGGTGGATGATTTACGCCCAGTGCGCCTGCTAAATCAGGCATTTCGCTATGGCTCCACACCATTAATACCGTTCCATTTTTTTTCAATACACTTTTAGCTGCACCCCGCAAAATCGTCAGCTTGATACTTGCTATTGATGCTTAAATTATACTTAACAGCAAACGGCGTAACAGTTTGAAACATACGGCTGTGCGCGGTATATTTATCTAACTTAAGCGCTGGCACGTAGGTGTAATCTGGCTTACCCATTTTTTTAATTAGCACGGCGGGCAATTGCAAAGCGCGATTTTGGCCTTGGCAAGATAAATTATCACCACTATCAGAATGATCAGCAGGCTTTTCACCATGACGAATAATCACGACTTTTAAATTTTTATCAAACGAGTTTTTAGCTGTGCCATCGCAAGCAGGAATAAAAACGCAAGCTAGCAGGCTTGCAAATAGCTTAAGCCGCGCGAAACACATCGCGATAACTGACATACTGAAACGCCAGCATTAGCGCGGTAGCCAGTAGCATGCAGCCAAATAATATAAATGGGATTAATAACTGGCCTAACGCCGGCACTAGCGCGCTGACAATGCCGCCAAAAATCCCCACGCCCAGCATCAAACCTAATATGCCAAACGATAGCGCCAGCCAAGCGGCTGTTAGCGCGATGATGAACTGAAGCGAGCCCGCAATGCTGGATTTTACGGCTTTTACAACACTATAGTTATTAAAGGCTATAAGCATGGGCGAAAACCAAGTGGCCATGAGTAGCGGGATAGATAACAACAACATTTTAAGCATGACTGGCAGCATTTTTTGCATTAGCGCCATCATCTGCGGCTCTGTCATCTTGTCTTTATTTTGCGCAATATTCGCTAAACCTTGCAAATCGCTATTTAAAATCATGCTCATTAATACCGCATATAGCAAACATGCGCCGCCCAGCGCCATTAATTGCAACATTTTTGGCTGCATAATTTGCAGAGTTTGTGCAATTGCCTCTTGTTTATTTAGTTCGGCATTGCGATATTGCGCGATTGCAACGGCCAAAAAAATAGGCCATATTAAAACACTTAAAAATGAAAAAAATTGCAGCACAGGAATGGACGGCAACATGACGAACAGACTAAGATAAGCCAAGGCCAACATCAGCCATTTACGCGGCGCAGTTTTAAATAAGGCAATGCTTTCTTTAATCCAACTAATGCCTGTTTGCGTGCGTGATTGTAAAATGGCCATGCTTAATTTTCCTGTTTAATTTTGCTGCTTAATTTATAAGTGCAATGCGTGCTTGTAAAATGTTTTTAAAGTGATTTGGGTCTTTGGCGTGGGTTATTTCGCCTTTTATCGGAAAGTGAAAATCGTGCAAACGCGATAGCCAAAACCTAAGTGCGGCGCGGCGCAGCAGACTAGGCCACATCGTTATTTCGCCAGCTGTAAAAGGTCTCACGCTTTGATACGCGTCTAAAAATGCGTCCACTTTTTCATTATCTATATAACCTAAATCAGCGCCGTTATGATGTAAACACCACTCATTAACCGCTATCGCCACGTCATAAGCCAGCACATCATTGCAAGCATAATAAAAATCGATAAAGCCGCCTAACATATCAGCATTAAACAATACGTTATCACGAAATAGATCACCGTGAATCACGCCGCGGGGCAGCCTGCCAGTATCTAAGGCTTGTTGAAAACTAAGCTCGTTTTGCAATAGCATTTGATCCTGCAAATTTAATGTTGGCATCACTGTTTGCGCTGTCTGTACAAACCAATCTTGATCGCGTTGATTATGGCTAACTTGTTTAAAGCTGTCGCCCACCATATGCAGCTTGGCTAAAGTTAAGGCCACTTCAACCACCTGCACTACGTTTGGCGTGGCAACATCTTTTCCTTGCAAGCAGCTTACCATCAATGCTGGCTTGCCTTTTAGCGCGTGCAGCGCAACGCCGTTGTTATTCATAATTGGCGCAGGGCAAGGTACGCCGTGCGCTGCCAAGTGCGTCATTAAATGAACAAAATATGGCAGTTCTTCTATATTATTTTTTTCAAAAATTGTTAACACGTAGCGCGCGTTTTGCGTGATGACAAAATAATTGGTATTGGTAATGCCCGCCGCAATACCGCGCAGCTCAATTACTTCGCCAATGGCAAAATCGCGCAAATAGTCGCGCACTTCATCTAATGTTAAGGTGGTAAAAACAGACATGGCGGTAAAGTTTTTGAGTTAGTCGTCATTCCCGCGCAGGCGAGAATCCACGTTGACTTAAATATTTAAAATGGATTCCCGCTTGCAGGGCGCGTTGGCTTTTGCATAAGCCAAGCGTTACGCAGGCGCACTGCATGCTGTGCGAAACCCCTGCTACACCCTGCGCGGGAATGACGGATTGATAAAATTGCAACTTACGCAACGCTGCCAACATTTAGCAAAAAAATTTATACAACTAAAATCTAAAAATGACCCATTTAGGAATTGCCAAAGGCTCTACCGGCCCCGTATTTACCCAGCCGCCTTCTTGATCCTCTTTATGCAAATAATATGGCACGCCATGTTCTGGCGTTACTTTCATCATATACACTTGGCCGTTTACACTATATTCTTCAACTGTTTCTTTGCCTTTTTTGCGAATAGTCACTTGCGGCTCAGCTTCCAGCGCCTCACCATCAGCAATTTTTGGCGGAGGCGGCACATCTTCTAAAGGCTGGGCATTGGCTGGTGCAGCCAATATTTGATAAGGCATCAGTAAAACGCAAATAAGTGCCGCCAAAGATTTTAATTGTTGCATGATATTGAATCCTTCATTTAAGTTGAGTGATAGTAACAAAAAAGCCCATTAATAAAACATACCGCTTAAAAATATAGTTGTGCGTTTATTTTGTTGCGTTACAAATATAACTGCGCCCTTTAATCGCTGCGTTACAAATATAACTGCGCTTTACGCTCAGCAGGTGTTAGCTCAAAACCAGTGGCCTCATAGTGTTTAAATATGGCTTCAACAACCTCTTTTGGTTCATCAATTAGTTGAACAAGCGCTAAGTCATTTGTCCCCGCCATACCCTCTGCTACCAGCGTGTTTTTAAGCCAATCGAATAAGCCGCCCCAAAACGCTTTACCGACCAAAATGATCGGGATTTTACGCGTTTTACCCGTTTGCACTAGTGTAATCGCCTCCATTAACTCGTCCAGCGTACCAAAGCCACCTGGCAACACCACAAAGGCGCTGGCGTATTTTACAAACATTACTTTGCGCATAAAAAAGTGTTGAAAATTTATTCCAATATCTTGAAATGCATTGCCTTCTTGCTCAAACGGAAGCTCAATATTTAGGCCAATACTCACGCCATTACCCGCAAACGCGCCTTTATTTGCGGCCTCCATAATGCCTGGCCCACCGCCTGAAATGACGCTAAAGCCCGCATCGGATAACAAACGTGCAATTTCCTCAGTAAGCTTGTAATAAGCGTGATTTGGTGGGGTGCGCGCGCTGCCAAAAATAGAAACCGCTGGCGTAATTTCTTTCAACTTTTCGGTAGCGCCGACAAATTCTGCCATAATCTCAAAAGCGTGCCACGATTCGTGATTTTCTGAATCGCCACTGCGCAGTTCAGGCTCGGTTAATTTTGGTAATTTATTGGTCATTTTTTAAAGCATCCTAATCATGAAAACTTTACTGTTGGTTGACGGCTCATCTTACCTGTATCGCGCTTTTCACGCCATGCCCGATTTGCGCAATAGCAAAAATGAGCCCACTGGCGCGATTCAAGGCGTGTTAAATATGTTGCGCCGCCTGCACAAAGATTATCCAAGTGATTATAGCGCGTGTATTTTTGATGCCAAAGGTAAAACCTTTCGCGATGATATTTACCCGCAATACAAAGCCAATCGCGCCAGTATGCCCGACGATTTACGCCCGCAAATAGAGCCGCTGTTTGAGGCGATTAAAGCGCTAGGCTGGCCGCTGATTGTTGAAGATGGTGTTGAGGCAGACGACGTGATTGGCGCACTGTCCAAACAAGCCGAGCGTGAAGGCGTGCGGGTGATTATCAGCACGGGCGATAAAGACATCACGCAGTTGGTTAACGCTAACGTCACCGTTATTAACACCATGCGCGATGCGTTTAGACGGGTGGACGACGTGCTGGATATTGCAGGCGTGACGGCCAAATTTGGCGTGCCGCCCGGCTTGATGATTGATTATTTAGTGTTGGTTGGCGATACATCTGACAACGTGCCCGGCGTTGAAAAAGTGGGCCCAAAAACGGCTGTTAAATGGCTAATGCAATACGGAAGCTTAGATAATATTGTAGCCAATGCGGCAGATATTACAGGCGTAGTTGGCGACAATTTGCGCAAAGCACTGCCATGGCTGCCCACCGCGCGCGAACTCATTACCATTCGCTGCGATGTTGGCATTCAAGAAAATTTGGCCAACTTATCACCGCAGCCAATCGACAAAGCCAAACTGGCAGAGCTTTTTGACCGCTTTGAATTTAAAAGCTGGCGCCGCGAGCTGGATAATATGAGTTCTGACAACCCATCATCCACCGTTCGTGGTGAACTTGTCGAACCACAAATCAAGCCTTCGACAAACCTAGGGCGAATGGCAGATCTATTTGATTCAACTCGCTCTAACACTCCCGTCATTCTGAGCGAAGCAAAGAATCCAGACATTGCAACTACAATCAACTATACGCCAGTTACCACCCGCAATTTCGAAACCATTTTAACCAACGCGCAATTGGATATTTGGCTAGCCAAGCTACAAGCTGCTAGCCTTATTTGCGTGGATACCGAAACCACCTCGCTCGACCCAATGACCGCAAAAATTGTCGGTTTATCATTTAGCATTGAGGCTGGCAGCGCCGCGTATTTGCCACTCACCCACGATTATTTTGATGCACCAGAACAACTTAATTTAGCCGAAACGCTAAATAAAATTAAACCAATTTTAGAAAACGAATCCATCAAAAAAGTCGGCCAAAATTTAAAATATGACCAACACGTTTTTGCTAATCACGGCATTAATCTATGCGGCATTGCGCACGATACCATGTTGCAATCTTACGTGTTTGAAAGCCACAAAACACACGGCATGGATGCACTGGCAGAGCGGCATTTGGGCATTGTGGCAATTAGTTTTGAATCTGTCGCGGGAAAAGGCGCAAAAGCCGTCACTTTTAACCAAGTAACGATAGAAACTGCTGCAGAATATGCGGCAGAAGACGCCGATATAACGTTGCAATTACACGCTGGCATGCACCCGATTATTGCGGCTGACGAAAAATTAAATTTTATTTACTCGCAAATAGAAATGCCAAGTTCTGCTTGTTTATTTACGATTGAACGCAATGGCGTGCTGATTGACGCCGAAATGTTAAGGGCGCAAAGCAATGAAATTGGACTAAAATTCATTGCGTTAGAAAACCAAGCTTACGAGCTTGCAGGCCAGCCATTTAACTTGGCCTCGCCCAAACAATTGCAAGAAGTTTTATTCGATAAACTCGGCATTAAACCCACCAAAAAAACGCCTAGCGGCGCACCAAGCACGGATGAAGACGTGCTACAAGAGCTCGCGCTCGATCATCCGCTGCCAAAAGTATTGTTGGAATATCGCGGCCTTGCCAAACTCAAATCGACCTACACCGACAAACTGCCGCGCATGATAAACGCCGCTACAGGCCGCGTGCATACTAGCTACAACCAAGCGGTGGCGATTACGGGGCGCTTGGCGAGCTCAGACCCAAACCTGCAAAATATTCCAGTAAAAAGTGCAGAGGGCCGCCGCATTCGCGAAGCGTTTATTGCGCCAAAAGGCAGCCACATTGTGTCTGCAGATTACTCACAAATTGAGCTACGCATCATGGCGCACCTTTCTCAAGATGCAGGCATGTTGCAAGCCTTCGCCAATAATGAAGACATTCACCGCCACACCGCCGCTGAAGTGTTTGGCGTAGAAATGGACGCCGTAGATAACGAACAACGCCGCTACGCCAAGGTGATTAATTTTGGCTTAATTTACGGTATGAGCGCATTCGGCCTCGCGCAAAACTTAAATATCGAACGCAGCGCCGCCGCCAGCTATATAGAACGCTATTTTGCGCGCTACCCGGGCGTAAAAGCGTATATGGAAAACACCCGCCAAATCGCCAAGCACCTTGGCTATGTAGAAACCTACTTTGGCCGCAGATTATGGGTGCCAGAAATCAATAGCGCCAACGTGCAACGCCGCAACGGTGCCGAACGTGCGGCGATTAATGCGCCTATGCAAGGCACCGCGGCTGATTTGATTAAACTCGCCATGATTGCGGTGGATAAATGGCTAAAAGATGAAAAATTGCAGACAAAGCTCATCATGCAAGTACACGATGAACTGGTGCTAGAAGTGCCTGATAATGAACTTGAATTGGTGAAGAAAACTTTGCCTGAGTTGATGCAAAATGTAGCGAAACTATCTGTACCATTACTGGCGGAAGTTGGGGTTGGAAGTAATTGGGAAAGTGCACATTAAATAATTATTGAGTTTTCAAACAATATAGAATTAACAAAAACAAACCGAGAAGATGAAAATGGCGAGAAGAGAAAAACAAAAATCTATATTTGAAATTGCTTTACAAGAAAATTGGGGCTTCGCTTTTGCTATAGGCTCTCTGGCATTAGTAGTCACTCTATTTATTTTGC
>JAYTEL010000085.1:0-4381 GCA_043735225.1 Methylotenera sp.
GGTGAAACTGGTGATTTAACTGAATTTGACATGTGTATGAATACCAATATTGCCAGCGCAAACTTAAGCGCCGCCGCACAGAAAGCAAATGACACATTAATAGCAAATGTGGCGGGGGATGCAATGGCGCAGCAAGTAAGTCAATTATTGTCGCCATTAAAGGCGCAGTTTTTAACTGTAACCCGGCAAGCTTGCGGCGTAACCAATAATTATGTAGTGCCTGTAAAATTAGGTGCAGACCGCTGGGCGGCGCTGGTAGCGGCTTGGCAGCGTACTAAGCACGCAGCTATTGTGGTTAATGCGGGTACGGCAATTACCATCGATGCAATAGACGAAAAAGGCACTTTTTTAGGCGGCAGCATTATGCCAGGCTTGCGGATGATGCATCAATCACTTGGCATTAATGCGGCGCAATTGAACGTGGATGAGGGTACTTTACAAAATTTTCCAAATAATACGCAAGATGCCATCACCACAGGCAGCTTAAATGCGGTTGCTGGCGCGATTTCGCTGATGTTAAAACGGTTAGAAAAGCAATGTGGATGGCTGCCGAAGCTGGTTTTAAGTGGCGGTGATGCAGTCAGAATTGCAGAGGCCTTAAAACTAAACTTAAAACAGGTTATTATGATGGAAAATATTGTGTTGCAAGGCCTTGTGTTGTTAGCAAAAGAATAGTTTTACTTCTTATATTTTTACTACTTAAAGTTTTGCTAATGAATGTTTTGCTACTGAAAGTTTTGCTACTCAAGGCTTACTAGAGAAAGAATCGCAATGAAATTGTTTGTATGGTTATTAGTGTTGCTTAATGTGAGTTTATTGGTGTATTTTAATTTGGATATTATATTGCCAAAAACTGCCGCTATTGATCATTCCATTCAGCCAGAAAAATTAAAAATACTAGACGATAGCGCGCTTGCAAAAATGCAAAGAAAACAAGCGCAACCGGCCAATGATTTGGCTGCACCCACGGCGCAAGTGAGCGTGCAAAGCCCAGCACAAACAACCGAAATAGCTGCAACTAGTTGCTATAAATGGGGAAATTTTACCAAAACAAACCTGCCATCTGCGCAAGTTGTATTGGCGCGCTTGGGCTTGCAAAGTGTGATTAATCAAGAGGCCGTTGCACAACAAGATAAACGATTCTGGGTGTATTATCCACCACTTAAAAGTGCTGTTTTGGCGCAGCAAAAAGCCGCAGAAATTAAAGCGCTGGGTATAACTGAATTATTTATTGTGCAAGATTCGCAGTGGCGTAACGCAATTTCATTTGGCTTGTTTCAAGATGAGCAACTGGCAACTAATTTGCTAATAGATTTGCAAGCCAAAGGCGTAAAAAGCGCGACAAAATCGCTGCACAATCCTGGTAAATCGTTAACCAGCTTGCTACTTAAAGCGGTTAGTGTTGATGCGGCCTCCGAATTACAAAAAGTAAAGCCTGAGTTTGTAGGCACAGAACTGGTAAGCGCTATTTGCCCTTGAAGCGATACGAACCATATAGTGCTGCTTGCTCAGATTAAACTATATTCGCCTCGCATGCGGCAATTTTGTTTACCCACCTTTTTATTAGGCCACCATATTTTCAACAATTTCGTTTTCAAATTGTCATCTTACTAAAAAGATTACTGTTAGTTTGAGCTAACGTTTTTTGATGTACAAATCAGTAATCGTGCCTTCCTTCATCTCGGCAGCAAAGCAAATGGTTTCACTTAATGTTGGGTGCGCGTGAATCGTTAAGCCCAGATCATGCGCATCGGCGCCCATTTCAATGGCCAGCACCGCTTCTGCAAACAATTCTCCTGCATTTACGCCAACTATGCCTGCGCCAATTAGCCTATGCGTGGTTTTGTCAAAAATCAGTTTAGTGGTGCCATCGGTGCGACCATTAGCAAGCGCGCGGCCACTAGCGGCCCACGGAAAACTGGCTTTTTCTATCTCAATATTTTGGGCTTTTGCATCGGTTTCTGTCATGCCCGCCCAAGCAATTTCCGGGTCGGTATAGGCAACGCTTGGGATACATTTGGCTTGAAACTCAACTTTATGACCTGCGATGACTTCTGCCGCCACTTTGCCCTCATGCGTGGCTTTGTGCGCCAGCATGGGCTGGCCTACAATATCGCCGATAGCGAAAATGTGACTAATATTGGTGCGCATTTGCTTGTCAACAGCAATGTAACCGCGCTCATCCACATTAACGCCAGCTTTATCTGCGCCGATATTGTTGCCATTGGGGCGACGGCCGATGGAAACTAATACGCGGTCGTAAATTTGAGGCTCAATTGGTGCTTGCCCTTCATCAACCCCTTGCCCTTCAAAAGTAACATAAATACCATTGGTTTTGGCTTCAATATTGGTGACTTTTGTCGATAGCATAATCGCCTCAAAGCGTTTCTCCATGCGCTTTTGCAAGGGGCGCACTAAATCGCGGTCGCAGCCTGTCATTAAGCCATCTGCAAATTCAACAATACTAACTCTACTACCTAGTGCATCATAAACAGTGCCCATCTCAAGACCAATAATGCCGCCGCCAATTACTAATAAACGTGTTGGAATATCGTCCAGCTTAAGCGCGCCTGTCGAATCCATAATGCGAAAGTCATCTGGCGCGTTTGGAAACTTAACCGCTTGCGAGCCTGCCGCAATAATTGCGTGCTCGAAATTAATCGTTGTAATAACGCCGTCTGCACCAGTCACGGCGATAGAGTTAGGTGACGTAAATTGTCCTTGACCAACCACTACGGTCACATCGCGCTGTTTAGCCATTTGCGCCAAACCGCCAGTTAACTTGGCTACAACGTCGTTATTTTTCCAGTTTTTTAAGGCTACTAAATCAATTGTGGGCGCGCTAAAGCTTACGCCGTGCGCCGCAGAATCTTCTGCTTCTGCAATCACTTTTGCAGTGTGCAACAGCGCTTTAGATGGAATACAGCCGACGTTTAAACATACACCGCCCAACGTGCTATAGCGCTCTATCAGCACTACTTTTTTACCTAAATCTGCCGCTCTAAAAGCAGCCGTATAGCCGCCTGGGCCGCTACCTAAAACGACAACCTCAGCTTGTAAATGTTGGTGTAAACTTGTTGTTTGCATGACGCGCCTTTTATCAAAAAATTTTACATGATTTTAACATTAAACCTTGCGTTTAATCGCCTAGCGCAACTAAATTGGTAGTATGATTTGTCAGCGCGTTGTAGCGAAAAAATAATGTAAGCCGTTAAGCTATTCTTTTAAAAATTAAATTAACTGCTCAATAAGTTATTCAATCTGTCATGAGATTTCTATGCCGTTTTTAAACGCAATTTACAATGTAATTAAGCGATTTATTGTTGGCGTTTGGCATATTCTCAGCATTATTTTTGGTTTCTTTTTTGGATCAATTCAATACCAAGCACCCGTTTGGATGCGCTGGATTATTGCTAAATTAGGCGGTAATGTCGCCAACTTTCGCGCAAAATTAAATGCTAAACCGCTTAAAAGTTTAGGTGCGTTGGCTGTGCTGGTGGCGCTTGGCGTGGGTGCTTGGCACGGCTACAAACTATATCAGGCGCGGCCAAAGCCGCAATTGGTTAAAATTGTGTTAACGGCGCCCACTAGAACGGTACTTGAAGAAAATTTGCCGCCAAACCCGCTGGTTATGGTGTTCGATCACTCGGTTGCACCGATTAATTTGGTTGGCAAAGATGTGGCTGAAGGCATTAGCTTACTGCCTGCATTGCAAGGTAGTTGGCATTGGGATAGCGAAAATACGCTGACGTTTAAGCCAAAAACCGATTGGCCAGTGGGCATTACACACAAAGTAAGCTTAACTGCAAAATCACTCAAGCCTAAAACCTTGCTCGAAAAATCTGAACTTGAGTTTGCCGCGCCGTCGTTTGTAGCTACCATCACAAGTAGCGAATTCTACCAAGACCCGACCAACCCCGCCATGAAAAAAGCGGTGATTAATCTTAACTTTAGCCATCCTGTTGACACCGTAAAATTAGAGAAAAGCATCACATTAAAAATGCGTAGTGCGCAAAAAAGCTTACTCGATTTTACCAGCGATAAAACGCCATTTGTGGTGAGCTTTGATAAGCTTAAACTGAACGCCTATATTCACAGCGCTACTTTGAATATTCCTAAAGACGATAGCTTGTTGGATGTGACGATTAGTGAGGGTTTAAAAGCAGTGCGCGGCGGCAAGCCGTTTGAAACAGCGCTCACACAAAGCATTAATGTGCCTGGGCTTTATAGTTTGCAAGTGAGCGATATTGCGCCAACGGTGGTGTCGAATGAGCAAAATGAACCTGAGCAAATTTTGGTGCTGACTGCATCAGCTGCGGTGCATGAAAAAGAAATGGCTTCGCACATTAAAGCTTGGGTATTGCCGCGCGACAAGCCCAAT
>JAYTEL010000086.1:0-1505 GCA_043735225.1 Methylotenera sp.
TGCAGAGGGCAACATAAAAATGATTAGTTCGCTCAAATACAAGGCGTGAAATTTTTTTGGCCGCGCCGTGTATGTGTCTATACACAAGCAATAAAAAAAATTCACACGCAGTAGTTGAGATGAAGTTATCATTTTTACTCTAGCTCAGACATATAATGGGGATCATCGGTTATGCAAAGACCCAAGCGCCATTCCATTGGTTTGTCGCCATAAGTGTAAGAAACCCGCTCAATGCTTAATAAGGGCGCACCCAGCTTTAAATTTAGCGCTTCGGCCACTTCTGCATCAGCCGCCACTGCCGTCAAACGCTCTTCTGCACGAATCATGCGAATGCCGTATTCAGTTTCGTACATGCTGTACATAGAGCCTTGATTTTCCTCTATGCGTGTGGCGTTTAAACCTTTAAATGGCGCGGCAGGAATGACGATATGATCATAAATCAACGGGCGTCCAGAAAAAGTTAATAATCGCTTTAATTCTATTAATGCGGCGCCTGCTTTAATTTCTAACACTGCAGCCATTTTGGCATCTGCTTTAGTTTTGGTGCAGCTTATTAGCTCGCTCAATAACACTTCTTTTTGGCCGCTGGCAGCCGTTAAACGTAAAAAACGTAGCTTAATACCCTCTTCGTTGTGCGTGGCAACAAAAGTGCCTTTGCCTTGACGGCGGATTAAAATATTTTCACCTGCCAAGCTATCAATCGCTTTACGCACCGTACCCTGTGAGACTTTATAACGTCCTGCTAAATCAATTTCGCTAGGAATCATGTCGCCAGGACGCCACTCGCCGCCAATTAAGCTTTGCGTAAGCAAGACTTTAATTTGGTCGTAAAGTGGCCTGTAACTAGGTGAGCTGTGGATTTTGTCCATCATCATATTAAAACATTATTAAATTTGGTGTCATTACATTTATTAAAACATACTCAAAATAAATAGTCTAGTAAAATATATCTTATACAAGACTTATCTTATATAAGATATAAGATAGTTGTTGACACCAAAACTATACGCTCTATATAATCACTTAATACACAAGCAAATCAAATATGGAATTATTTTAATTATGGAGCTTTGTTTTCGCCCTCGTCGCTCTGCACTTTATGTGCCTGGTTGCAATCAGTATTATTTAGATCGCGCACGTACATTGCCAGCCGATGCAGTGATTCTCGATTTGGGCGACCCAATTTTAATCGCAGCCAAAATTGAATCGCGCGACAATGTAGTTGCCGCAGTTAAACAAGGTGGCTACGGCGCGCGCGAGGTGATTGTACGCGTTAACAACCTAGATTCTATTTGGGGCGCAGAAGACATTAAAGCCGTTGCCAATATTGGCGCAGACGCGATTTTATTCCCCAATATTGAATCGGCCGAGCATGTGCACACCGCGCTAAAATTGCTTGATGCTGCTGGTGGCAACCACATGCCAATTATGGTGATGATAGAAAGCCCAATTGCGGTGTTAAACGCTAAAGAAATCGCAGCAGCCAGCGACCGTATTATCTGCAT
>JAYTEL010000087.1:0-10566 GCA_043735225.1 Methylotenera sp.
ACCAAACTCGGCAACCGCTTTGGCATTGGTAGAAAGCGCCACAAAATGCTTGGCGACATGGCTATTATCTTTTGCGCTTTCTAAAGACGCCGATTCCAAGAGCCAGGTGCGCGCAGAAAGCGCATTGGTCATGGTTTCTTGTGTGGTAAAGGTTTTAGAAGCCACAATAAATAGCGTGGTTTCCGCGTTGCATTTTTCTAGCGCGCGCATCAAATGCGCGCCGTCGATATTCGACACAAAGTGAATATTTAAATTGGGGCTGGCATAAGGTTTAAGCGCATCGCACACCATCACAGGGCCTAAATCAGAACCGCCAATGCCAATATTCACAATATCGGTAATACGTTTGCCTGTAAAACCTAACCAATTGCCGCTGCGTACTTTTTGTGAGAACTCGCGCATTTGTGCGAGTACCGCATTCACATCAGGCATCACATCTTTGCCATCCACATAGACTGGCGCGTTACTGCGGTTACGCAAAGCAGTGTGCAGCACAGCGCGATTTTCGGTGATATTGATTTTTTCGCCCGCAAACATTTTGTCGCGCCAGTTTTCAATGTTTGCTTCGCGCGCCATTTGTAATAACAACGGCAGCGTTTCATCGGTCATGCGATGTTTGGAGTAATCGAATAATAAATCGTCGAACTTTAGGCTAAATTTTTCAAAACGTTTTGGGTCTGCTGCAAACAAATCGCGCATGTGCAGCGGCGCCACGACCTTTTGGTGCGCACAAAGTTTTTGCCAAGTTGGAAATTGAGTGAGTGTTGTCATTTATTATTTAAAACAATTAGTATTAATTTATATTTAATGAAGTTTACTGTGTAATTTACACTGTAATTTAAAATGCGACTGATCAAACTTTATTAGACTTTAACTTAGCTTTATTATTATCCCAGCCAGCGGCGGCAACGTAATCGTCATGGATTGGCTACAATTCATCCACGCGATACTTTCAGTTACTAAGCCTGCACCATTACCCTTATTGCTACCACCATAGGTTGCTGCATCGCTGTTAAAAATTTCAGTGTAGCTGCCAGCTTTTGGCACACCAATGCGATAATTATGCCGCAGCACTGGCGTAAAATTTAAAATAACTATAGCAAAACTGCCATCAATAGCGCGCCGCACAAAACTGATTATCGATTGATCAGAATCGTGACAATCAATCCAGTCAAATCCACCATGCTGAAAATCTAACTCATACAAGCATTTTAAATTGCGATAAAGATGATTTAAATCGCTAGAAACGCGCTGCACGCCTTGATGCAGGCTGCTGCCAAGTAAATGCCAATCTAAACTGCGATTGACGTTCCACTCGCCACCTTGGGCAATCTCGTTACCCATAAAATTAAGTTTTTTGCCTGGGCTAGTCATTTGTAGCGTTAATAACAGTCGCAAGTTTGCAAATTTTTGCCATTCGTCACCCGGCATTTTTCCAATTAAAGAGCCTTTGCCGTGCACCACTTCATCGTGTGAAAAAGGCAGCACAAAGTTTTCGCTGTAAGCATATAGCTGGCCAAAAGTAAGCTTATCGTGATGGTATTTACGGTGTACTGGATCTTGCTCAATATAGGCTAAATTATCGTTCATCCAGCCCATATTCCATTTCATGCTAAAGCCAAGACCACCCAAATAAACAGGCCGCGATACACCTGGCCAAGCAGTTGATTCTTCGGCAATTGTCAACGCACCAGGAAAATCTTGATGCACAATTGTGTTTAATTGTTTAATAAAATCAATGACTTCTAAATTTTCACGACCACCATATTTATTTGGTAGCCATTCGCCAGCTTTACGTGAGTAATCTAAATATAGCATTGATGCCACCGCGTCAACGCGCAAGCCATCAATATGAAACTCTTCTAGCCAAAAATACGCATTACTCACTAAAAAATTGCGTACCTCATTACGGCCGTAGTTAAAAATCAGCGTGCCCCAATCTTGATGCTCGCCAAGTCGCGGGTCTTCGTGCTCGTACAGCGCACTGCCGTCATAACGCGCTAGCGCCCAATCATCTTTAGGAAAGTGTCCTGGCACCCAATCTAAAATAACGCCAATATTGGCTTGATGGCAAGCATCAATCAAAAAGCGCAAATCATCTGGCGTGCCGTGGCGATTAGTCACCCCAAAATAGCCTGTGGTTTGATAGCCCCACGATTCAGTCAGTGGATGCTCTGTAATTGGCAACAATTCTATGTGCGTATAGCCCATATCGCTAACATACGGCACCAGCTTTTCGGCCAACTCACGATAGCTTAATAATGCGTTCCCATCTTTACGTTGCCAGCTGCCTAAATGCACTTCATAGCAATTAAACGGCGCGTGTAGCCAATCAGCCTCGCCGCGATTTTTAAGCCAAGTTTTGTCATTCCATACATAATTATTGGTGGTAGTAACGCGCGACGCGGTGCCAGGACGCAGCTCAAACTCACGTCCATAAGGGTCAATCTTACTAAAAACCGCCCCCGTTTGACGATTGCGAATTTCAAATTTATATAACTCACCTGCATTTAGTTGTGGGATAAAAATCTCCCACACGCCGCTGCCACCGCGCACACGCATTTGGTTGACGCGGCCATCCCAGCAATTAAAATTACCAACAACACTTACGCGCTCTGCGCTTGGCGCCCAAACCGCAAAACTGACGCCTGCCACACCTTGCAGTGTGCAAGCATGTGCGCCAAGCGTGTTATAAGCATGGTTTAATTGACCTTCGGCAAATAAATGCAATTCGTCGTCGCTAATAAATGGCGCAAACGAGTACGCATCATACTTTTCAATCGTTGCATTTTTATATTCAATTTTGAGCAAACACGGCAAGCTGGGCTGCGTTTTACCTTGCCAAGTAAACAAACCAGCGTCATGGATTTTGTCGAGAGCTTGCCAACTCGCGCCAAGTTTTAACCAAACTTGTTTGGCATCGGGCAAAAAAGCACGAAACACAGACTGTTTTTTTTCGATAGTATGCAAGCCCAAAAAATGAAATGGGTCGTGATGCTGGGCACCTAATATTAAATTAAGTTGTTTGAGTTCGGTTTGCGTATTCAAGATGAGTGTCTAAAAAATATAATGTGGGTAAACTTAAATTAAGTATTTGTGTAATAGATTATAACGCTTTATTGTGATTATAATGTGTTGAAGGTGCGACGTCAGCTTTTGCATAGCTAAACTTTGTTTAGATAGATGTTTTTAGATAGTTTTGCAGTTTTAAATCGTGCGGTAAATATTGACGCATTAATAACCATTCATTAACGCCTTTAATAGAGAATACCTCATGGAAAAAGAGATCAATTCAACCCGTTTTGTTAGCAATCTAACTAAAAACTCAGTTGCGCTTATTTTGGCAGGCGGGCGCGGCAGTCGCTTAAAAGATTTAACCAGCCATCGCGCAAAGCCAGCCGTGCCATTTGGCGGTAAATTTCGAATTATCGATTTTCCACTTTCTAACTGCATCAACTCGGGTATTCGCCGAGTGGGCGTACTGACCCAATATAAATCACACAGTTTAATGCGCCATATTCAACGCGGCTGGGGATTCTTGCGTGGTGAGTTTAATGAATATATAGAGTTGCTGCCAGCTTCGCAGCAAAGTGATACTGAAGAATGGTATAAAGGTACGGCCGATGCGGTGTATCAAAATTTAGATATTTTGCGAGCAGGTAAAGCCGAGTACGTGGTGATTTTGGCGGGTGACCATATTTATAAAATGGATTACGGTCAAATGTTAGCCTGCCATGTTAAAAATAATGCCGATATGACGGTAGCTTGCATTAATGTGCCGCTTGAAGAAGCTAAAGGTTTTGGCGTGATGGCGGTGGATGATAATGACAAAATAATCGAATTTGCCGAAAAGCCTGCCAACCCAAAACACATGCCTGGCGATGCAACTCAAGCACTGGCAAGCATGGGAATTTATGTTTTTAATGCCAGTTTTTTATATGATGAGCTGATGCGCGACGCGGCGGATGCAAACTCTACACATGATTTTGGCGGAGATATTATCCCGTATTTAATCACCCGCGCACGCGTTTATGCGCACCGTTTTGAAGATAGCTGTGTGGGCGCTAGAAATAATTTGCACTATTGGCGCGATGTGGGCACAGTGGATGCCTATTGGCAGGCAAATATGGAGTTAACCCGCGTGATTCCAGAGCTTAATATGTACGATAATGTGTGGCCAATTTGGACCCATCAGGAGCAATTGCCGCCCGCAAAATTTGTATTTAATGACCCAGATAGGATGGGTAAAGCAACCGACTCGATTGTATCGGGCGGCTGCTTAATTAGCGGATCTTGCGTGACCAGTTCGGTATTATTTTCTAATGTGCGTGTACATAGCTATTGCGAAATTGAAGGCGCCGTCATCATGCCTAATGTGGTGGTGCACCGCCATGTAAAATTAAACAATGTGGTGATTGATAAAGGCGTACACGTGCCAGAAGGCATGGAAATTGGCTTTGATCTAGCAGAAGACAAAAAACGCTTTCATGTGTCAGATAAAGGCATTGTACTGGTAACGCGTGAAATGTTAGGGCAATATCATCCCGTTACTTATGGCAAATCATAGGTTATTACAATACTAAAACCGCAGACTTTAAGCTGCAAGTTTAAGGCTGCAAAATCAAAATAAAAATCAAAATTAAAATCGTAACAAGAAATTAAATTAATGCACCCAACCACACCACCCAAGCTTTTAATCTCACTTTATTGGCACATGCACCAACCCGATTACCGCGATTTAATATCAGGTGAATATGTGTTGCCGTGGACTTATTTGCACGCCATAAAAGATTATTCTGATATGGCTTTTCACTTGGAAAATAACGTAAAAGCGCGCACCAGCTTTAACTTTGTGCCCATTTTGCTAGACCAATTAGAAGATTATGTTGATCAATTTAACAGCAAGCAGATACGCGATCCGCTACTCGCACTGCTTGGCGGCCCAAGTTTAGCTGCGCTTACCATTGACCAATGCGACTTAATCGTCGATAGCTGTTTTAAAAGCCATCACGAAAAAATGCTGTCGCCATATGCGCAATATCAGCGCTTATTCAATTTATATCAAGTAGCCAGCCAGTTAAGTGACGACGAAAACTTGCGATATTTTTCGGCGCAATATAAAACTGATTTATTGGTTTGGTATCATTTGGCTTGGATGGGCGAAAGTATTAAGAAAAACAATGCCTTAGTAATATCGCTAATTGAAAAAGGCAGTCAATTTACTACTGCTGATCGCTTGGCTTTATTTGCATTAATTGGCGAAATAATTAGTCAATTAATTCCGCGTTACAAAGCTTTGCAACAAAAAGGCCAAATTGAGATTTCATCTACCCCACATGAGCATCCCATATTGCCGCTGCTGTTAGATTTTAAAAGCACGCATGATGCCATGCCTGGCGCAGCGCTACCGTCAAATGCACAATATAATGGCGGTGAAGCACGCGCAATTAGTCACATTAAACATGCGCAAACCTCGCATAAACGTCGATTTGGACACAAACCAGTTGGCATGTGGCCAGCAGAGGGCGCGGTATCTAAGCCTGCATTATTTTTAATGGCAAAGCAAGGCGTGCAATGGGCAGCCTCGGGCGAAGGCGTGTTAGCTAATAGCCTGCATAAATCCTATCCTGAGAAAGCATTAATTTCTCGCACAGAGTATTTGTACAAACCTTACAAAGTAAGCAACGGGCAAGATGAAATACTCTGTTTTTTTAGAGACGATAGATTGTCTGACAAGATTGGTTTTGAATACAGCAAGATGCATAGCACCGACGCCGTGCGCGATTTTGTGAGAGAGTTAGAGCATATTCAAGCAAGTTATCAAAAGCCAGAAAATCCTGTGGTAAGCGTGATTTTAGATGGCGAAAACGCATGGGAATACTATCCTTACAATGGCTATTATTTTTTAACAGAGCTGTATCAGGCTCTAGCCAACCACCCGAACATTGAGATGGTGACCCAATCGGAAATTTGTCAAGCGATTAACACGCCTGAACAAAGCCTTTATAAGGTGCTTTGTGGTAATTTGCCAGAAATTGCCGCTGGCAGCTGGGTATACGGCAGTTTTAGCACTTGGATAGGTAGCAATGACAAAAATCGCGGCTGGGATTTACTGTGCGAAGCCAAAAAAGTGTATGACAGCGTATTAGCAACAGGCGATTTAAGTGAAAAACAACAGCAGTTATGTGAAAACCAATTGGCAATTTGCGAAGGATCGGATTGGTTTTGGTGGTTGGGCGATTACAACTCGGCAACCAGCGTAAATAGTTTTGATCAACTGTATCGCCGCAATTTAAGCAATTTATACATATTGCTGGCAGAGCCGATACCTGCCGATTTATCAAAACCGATTAATCAAGAAGTATTAGCGCAATTAAACAATGCAATGTTAAGTGGAACAATGAAGCGCGGGCAAGAAAGTTGACAAACTTTATAGTTAATATTCTGATATTAAACCCCAATAATTCAAGCGTTTGCTAATTACAGTTTGATAACTACAACTTGATAACTGCAGCTTGATAACTGCAACTTGATAACTGCAACTTGATAAGTACAATTTTATAAATTCGACTTGATAATTTTGATTAAGCGCATCCACACCCATTAAAAACGATTAAGATCAATGATTAAAGCCCCGCCAAAGCACAAAACAGTTAACATAAACCTTACTAAAAAGCGTTGTGCGGGAGTTTTGCTGCATATTAGTTCGCTACCAATGGCGGATTTTGGTGAAGACGCGATTCGCTTCATTGATTTTTTAGCAGATGTTGGCGCGAGCGTTTGGCAAACCTTACCGCTTAATATGCCACATGATGATGGCTCGCCTTATCAATGTTTAAGTGCGCATGCAGGCAACCCAGCGTTTATTAGTTTGCAAAATTTAGTAAATCAAAATTTATTAAGCGTTGACGATTTGATTTGCAACACAATAGCGCAACAAGTCGCAAGACCGCAAACGAGTAGCCAGCCAGAGGCGAATCTTCAAGCGCAAGAGTTATCAGCGAAAAATAGTCTTGCGGAAGCTAGTACTCCATACCTAAAACCCAATAGGCATGCGGCTCTCGCCAAGGCCTATTTTAATTTTAAGCATTATCAACATGTAGATTTGCAAAAAGAGTTTGGAGAATTTTGTCGTCAAAATATTGCTTGGTTGGGTGATTTTGCTATATTTTTGGTGTTAAGAGAAAAGTTTAAACACGCCAGTTGGAGCGACTGGCCAACTGCTTATAAAAACAAACAGCCAGTGGAAATCGCATCCGTAAAACTGCGCTATGCGCACGAAATTGCGGCAATTAAATTTACTCAATTTTTGATTTTTAGGCAGTGGCATGCGCTTAAAAACTACGCTAATAAAAAAGGTATTGCCATGTTTGGCGACATACCTATTTTTGTTGCGTACGACAGCGCCGATGTATGGGCAAAGCCTGAGTTATTTAAGTTAGATGCGCATAAAAACATGCAAGTCGTCGCGGGTGTGCCGCCCGATTACTTTTCTGAAACGGGTCAGCGTTGGGGCAACCCGCATTATAACTGGCCTGCCATGCAAGCCACTGGCTTTAGCTGGTGGAAGCGGCGCATGCTGACCCAGCAGCGTATGTTCGATTTGGTGCGCATTGACCATTTTAGAGGCGTGCAATCCGCGTGGGAGATTCCAGCAGGTGATGAAACAGCTATTAACGGCAGCTGGGCACTAGCGCCTGGCGATGATTTGCTGCGCGTGCTGCGTAAACGCTTTCCACAGTTGCAATTAATTGCCGAAGATTTAGGTATTATCACGCCAGAAGTTGACGCGCTACGCAAAAAACATCATCTGCCTGGCATGAAAATTTTGCAATTTGCCTTTGGCGGTGATGACAATAACCCTTATTTGCCTGCTAATATTGAACCAGGCAGCGTGGTTTATACTGGCACGCACGACAACGACACCAGTTTGGGTTGGTATCAATCGTTAGATGAAAACGCAAAAAACCAATTGCATGCGTTGCTTAAAACGCCCACACCAGAAATGCCACAAGATTTAATCACGCTTGCACTGGCATCTAACGCTGATATGGCGATCATTCCTATGCAAGATATTTTAGGCTTAGATACTGCACATCGCATGAATACACCCGGCACTATCGTTGGTAATTGGCAATGGCGATTGGACTGGAACATGTTAAATAATGCAGTGCAACAACATTTTAAAAATTTAATCACGCAAACCACGCGGGCTTAAAAATGGCATTAACCATTGGCATCGATGTAGGTGGCACTAATATTCGCTTTGGCGTGTTTAACCAAACGCAGTTACTTGATGAAATAAGGTTAGAAGCTAATCTTTGCAAGTTGTGCAGCAATCTTTTGCCAGAGCATGCCAGCTATGAAATTGTGCGTATATTATCTAGTGGCATCATTAGCCTTATTGAAAAAGGCCATGTTATTCAATCGGTTGGCATCGGTTTTCCTGGCTTTATCGACCCAGATTCCAAGAAAATTATCGCCTCACCCAATTTGCCAGGTTTACGTTATTTTTACTTGGCAGAAGAGTTATCTAGAATTTTAGGTTTGCCATTGTCGTTAGAAAATGATGCCAATTGTGCTGCTTATGGTGAATATATTTTAGCGGGTAAGCCGCAAGGCGGCTTGATTTATATAGGGCTTGGCACTGGCGTAGGCGGCGGACTGGTAATAAATGACAAGATTTTTGCTGGTCAGCACGGCTTCGCGATGGAGGTGGGGCATATTATTGTAGAGCGCCCAGCATTTGAAGCTAGTGGCAGGCAATGCGGCTGCGGCAACAAAGGCTGTATGGAGCAATACGCTTCTGCCAGCGGTATTGCCATTAGTTACTTTAATGCAACACAACAAAATTTAACCGCCGCGCAAATAGCTAAACTAGCGGGAGAGGGCGATAAATACGCCATTGCAGCTTATTTGTTAGCGGCAAGCACCCTAGCGCAAGCGCTGGCCAGCATTACAAAAGTGTTAGATATAAAAAGTGTGGTGATTGGTGGCGGCGTTGCAAGCGCTTGGCCACTAATGAAAGTGGCATTTATGCAACGTTTTGAAGCCGATTTAATTCCGGTTTTGCGCAGCACTATTCAGGTAAAAATATCTAATGCCAATGACAAAGCGGGTATGTTAGGCGCGGCAATGTTGAGTGCGGTTAATTAAATACTATTCATTAAATGCAGTTATTGAGAAGAAGTTAGATTAAATTATCCCCACTAAAAAACGCGATTAATAATAAACGCGCCCAATAATAAACGCGATTAATATTAAACGCGACCAATAATAAAAGCGTCTAGTAAAAGATGCGTCTAGTAATAAACGCGTCTAGTAATAAAATAGAGCAGTTTATAATATAAAAAAAGGTGCTTATAGCGCCTTTTTTTGATTGATAAAATTTATCTATTTGTGGTTACAAAAAACCCCATTACAGCTTAACATCCTCAATTTATGCAGTTCCGCCAACCGTCAGGCCATCAATTTTAAGCGTCGGTTGGCCAACGCCCACAGGCACGCTTTGGCCTTCTTTACCGCATGTGCCAACGCCGCTATCAAGGCGCATGTCGTTGCCAATCATCGAAACCCGCGTTAATACATCTGGCCCGTTGCCAATTAAAGTGGCGCCTTTTACTGGGTAAGTTATTTTCCCGTCTTCAATCATATAGGCCTCAGCCGCGCTAAACACAAACTTGCCGCTGGTAATATCCACTTGGCCACCGCCAAAATTGGCCGCGTATAACCCTTTTTTAACCGATTTTATAATTTCTTCGGGATTTTTATCGCCATTGTGCATATAAGTGTTGGTCATGCGCGGCATGGGGATATGCGCGTAACTTTCGCGCCGTGCATTGCCAGTCACAGGCATGTTCATTAGGCGTGCGTTAAGCGTATCTTGAATATAGCCACGTAAAATGCCGTCTTCAATTAGTACGGTTTTTTGGGTTTGATTGCCTTCATCATCCATGGTAAGTGAACCGCGTCTATCGGCAATCGTGCCATCGTCCACAATGGTAATGCCTTTAGCGGCGACTTGTTTACCCATCATGTTAGCAAATGCGCTGCTGCCTTTACGGTTAAAATCACCTTCTAGGCCGTGGCCAATTGCCTCGTGCAACAAAATGCCAGGCCAGCCAGCGCCCAGCACCACCGTCATGCTGCCAGCGGGGGCAGGGCGCGCGTCAAGATTAACAATCGCTTGATGCACAGCTTTTTTGGCGTAATCTTGTAAAATTTCATCGGTAAAATAACTGTAATCAAAACGTCCGCCGCCGCCCGATGAGCCTTGCTCGCGCCGGCCATTTTGCTCGGCATGCACTTGCACCGATACGCGCACTAATGGCCGCACATCGGCCGCCATGACGCCGTCGCTACGCGCAACCATGACGACTTCATACTCGCCTGCGATACTGGCCATTACTTGCGTCACGCGCGAATCAGCCGCTTTAGCAAATTGCTCTAAACGCTCTAGCAATTTAACTTTCGCGTCTGCGCTTAGGCTGGCGATTGGATCTTGCGGCAAATAAAGTTGATGATTGGTTTTGGTAATAATACTCTTGCCAGTTTGCTCTAAACCTA
>JAYTEL010000088.1:0-4465 GCA_043735225.1 Methylotenera sp.
TAGATGACACGCGATATCGCCAACCTGCGCTACGGGCTTTACTCGAAATTTATGGGCGCGAGCGCGAATGGTTGCAAGCAATTGCCACCGCAACCGAGCTGGAACGCTTATCTGGCGTGCCTTTTAGAATTGAAATTGCCCAGTATTATTGCGAGCTAGCCATGAATGACATCATTGCACAGCGTCAAGATGCAGCGCGCAATTACTTAAGCATGGCTTTGGATGCCAATAAAAATTGTGTACGCGCTAATGTGCTGCTAGGTGATTTAGAAGTAAGTCTAGGCGCGCATCAAGCGGCGATTTCACATTGGAAACGCATTGAGTTTCAGCAACCCGAATATTTGGGATTAGTTGCTGGTAAATTGCTTAAAAGCTACCGCGCGCTTGATTGTGAAAGTGGCGGGCATTTAAAAGATGGCTTAACGCAGCTTAATACTTATTTAGAAACCTACAAATTGCCATTATTAATGTCAGTTTTATATGAAGCGACCCTATATGAGGAAGGGGCGGAAAAAGCCGCAAAACTCGCAAGAAATGAGCTAATACGCCAACCAAGCCTTACCACGCTAGACCAATTACTGCAAGCGCGCGCCATGGTCGACGAAACGCAAACGCAAGGTAGCAATCAAGATATTCAACTAATGCAGCAAACGGTGCGTAACGCCATTGGCAATCGCGCCGTGTATCACTGCGACCAATGCGGATTTCGCGCTAAACAACACCACTGGCAATGCCCCGCTTGCAACGCATGGGAATCGCTTCCAGCCGAACCCAGTGAAACCGTCTCTCGTGAAATGACCATTAAGAAAAAATAATGCAACATAAAAACAACGTGAGCGGTGACTCAAATATTCAGAATTCTAAAATTCAGAATGCTACATTATCTGACTCTAACACACAGGATTCTAAGATTAAGGATTCTAAGATTAAGGATTCTAAAATTCAGGATTCTAAAGCTCTTGATTCTAATGTTTTGGATTCTAAGATTATAGTTGCACTTGACTACGCAAACGCAGCCAGCGCGTTACAATTAGTGAATCAACTTAACCCAAGCTTATGCAAACTTAAAGTGGGTAAAGAGTTATTTACAGCTGCTGGGCCACAATTAGTAGAAACCTTAGTCGCCAAAAACTTTAAGGTTTTTCTGGATTTAAAATTTCATGATATTCCCAGCACTGTCGCTAAAGCTTGCGAAGCGGCGAGCCAACTTGGCGTGTGGATGCTAAATGTACATGCATCTGGCGGCCACGACATGATGCAAGCTGCGTTAGAAGGCGTGAATAAAAGCGCAAATTCGCCGCACTTAATCGCCGTTACCGTGCTGACCAGCATGAATCAAAGCAATTTAACTGAGATTGGCATAGAAACAAGCTTAGAAAATCAAGTGTTAAGGCTAGCGAAACTTGCTCAGCAAGCGGGTTTGCATGGCGTGGTATGCTCTGCGCAAGAAGCGCAACTGCTGCGCAAGCAACTTGGCGAAACGTTTTGCTTGGTTACGCCTGGCATACGCTCCGCGCAAATTAACAGTCAGGTCAACTTAAATCAATTCCACGCTAATCAAGCCAACTTTAAGCTAGCCAACTTAAACCAAGTCGACTCGAACCAAGTCGACTCGAACCAAGTCAACTCAAACCAAGTTAACTCGAACCAAGTAAACCGGGACGACCAATCCCGCGTTGTTACGCCTGCAGATGCTTTGGGAAATGGCGCTAGTTACTTGGTGATTGGCAGGCCAATTACGCAAGCAAAAAATCCTTTGCAGGCTTTGGAAGCAATCACTGCACAATGCCTGGCATATACAAACTTATAAATGTAAGGTTAATGTAAGCTTTCATCTATAAAATAATGATTGAAAATTGTAATTTTTGGTTAATATGAGCTATGATAATTGCAGTTTTTAATGTGCCATCTAAATTAACCAGTTTTAAGAGTTTTACTAGTTTTGAATTCAAAACTTTCAGCAATACAACTTTTTGTACATAAATGGAGAAGCAAAAAATGAAAAAATTATTAATCGCTTTATTGGCATCATTGGCATTGAGTTTCAGCGCCTTTGCAGCCGTAAATTTAAATACCGCTACGCAAGCAGAACTTGAAGCCCTTAACGGCATCGGTCCTGTTAAGGCTGCTGCAATTATTGATTATCGCAAGAAAAATGGCGGATTTAAATCAGTGGATGAGTTAGAAAAAGTGGACGGCGTTGGCGCGGTAACGTTAGCCAATGTTAAAAAAGACGTTTCGGTAAGCGGCATGACAACAATGCCAGCAGGCACAACTAAATCAATTGACAAACCAGCTGCCAAAGACATGAAAAAAGACATGCCAGCAAAAGATATGAAAGCCGCAAAAGAAGCACCAGTAAAAGAAATGGCTAAAAAAGATGCGGCTGCAACACCTACCGCAACAGTTAAAGTAGATGATAAAGACGCTGCTAAAGCTGCAAAAGAGAAAGAGAAAGCTGACAAAAAAGCTGCTAAAGAAGCCGCTGCCGCTGAAAAAGCCGCTGCTAAAAATGCAAAATCAGAAAAACCAGCTGCTGCTGCAGACCTAGCAAAAGTAGATGACAAAGCGGCAAAAGATGCTGCCAAAGCTGATAAAAAAGCCGCTGCAGACGCCAAAAAAGCTGAGAAAAAAGCTGCTGCTGATGCAAAAAAAGCTGATGCAGCCGCTGCAAAAGCAGAAAAAGCTAAAGCAAAAGCTGAGAAAAAATAGTTAACACTGCTTAGTTTTTCTAGTAACAACAAAAAGCCCCGCATGCGGGGCTTTTTGTTGTTTTATAATTCTTCTAAATACTAATTATCACGATCTTCATCATGGTGTTTATCATGGCCATAGGCATGACCTTTACCGTGTTTATTTTTATATTTTTGCTTATACTTTCCCTCGCGATAATTTCCATTACGAGAAGATTTTCTAGGCTCTGCAATTACCTTACCAACTACCGCACCACCTGCACCGCCGACACCAGCGCCAACAACAGCGCCTGTACCACTGCCACTTACTTTTCGTCCAACTGCAGCGCCGCCAGCACCGCCGACAGCTCCGCCAATGACTGCGCCAGTTTGGCCTTCACCTTTTGTCGTCACTGCACCACCTACGCCGCCGCCAACTGCACCTCCCAATACCTCACCTGTGCTGCCACCCACTACGCCGCCAAGTGCAGTACCTACTGCAGCACCTAAACCGCCACCCACTGCCGTTTTGGCGTTACTGTCTTCAGCCATTACATGACCAGATAATAATACCATTGCTAATATTGAACCGTTGATTAACTTCAATTTGACATCCTTTTTATAGAAAAATATGTGTTTAAGTATCACATTTTATTTGATTTAAAAACGCATCTGGTTAGACGCCCTGATATAAATGCAAGAAAAATTCTTGCATCAATTTTTAATAACTTTAAAAAGTTAGTAGTTATTTAACGCGCATGCCGGGCTGTGCGCCTACATCTGGCGATAAAATAAACGGCCCGCCGTTTTCATCGCTAGCTGCAAGCACCATGCCTTCGCTCATGCCAAATTTCATTTTACGCGGCGCCAAGTTAGCAACCATAACCGTATTTCGCCCAATTAAAGGTGCTGGGTCGTAAGCAGATTTAATGCCTGCAAATACCTGGCGCGTAGTTGATTCGCCTGCATTATCTACTTCGCCTATATCCAACATGAGTTTAAGCAGTTTTTCCGCACCTTCCACATGTTCGGCATTGACGATTTTAGCGATGCGTAAATCGATTTTTGTGAAATCATCAATGCTAATGTATTCGTCTTCACCCTCCCCCTGGCCCTCTCCCATCAAGGGAGAGGAGATGATTTTGCTAGCGCCAGCCGCTTTGGCATCACTTTTAGATGCTACCTGCGCTTTAGCCTGCTCTCCCCTCGAGGAAGAGGGCTGGTGAGAGGGGGCAAGATTTTCTTTATTCGCTTCAGTCATGGCTTCAATCGCTTTCGGGTCAATGCGCGTAATTAAATGTACGTATTCGTTAATTTTATGTTGAGCTAGCAATGGCGTATTTACTGCCTCCCAGAGCATTGGCTGAATATTCAAAAACCGTTCAATTTCTGCCGCCAATTTTGGCAAAACAGGTTTTAAATACAAAGTCAGCAGTCTAAACATTTCTAGCGCATCAGAACAAACCAGTTGCAACTCGGCCTTAAAGCTATCATGCTTTACCATCACCCACGGCGCGCTTGCAGCAACAAAACCGTTGGCTTTATCGGTTAGCGCCATAATTTCACGTAGCGCTTTACTGTATTCGCGGCTGGCAAATGATTCTTTAATGCTGTCAGCTGCCGCTTTTATTTCGTCTATCACACTGTTTTTAATGCTTAATTTAATTTCACCATTAAATTTTTTGTTAATAAAACCCGCCGTGCGGCTGGCAATATTAATATATTTACCCACTAAATCACTATTCACCCGCGCCACAAAATCGTCCAAACTTAAATCAATATCTTCCATGCTG
>JAYTEL010000089.1:0-2389 GCA_043735225.1 Methylotenera sp.
TAATATGCGCTACCGCGAGCTTGATTTAGTGCGGGTAAAAGGTAAAGATAAGCCTGTGGCCATTTATGAGCCAATTGGCACTGCCGATTCTCTGACAAAAGAGTCGAAAGAATCGCTTACTTTGCATCACGAAATGTTGCAAAGTTATCGCGCCAGCAATTGGGCTTTAGCCGAAAAACAATTAGCCAACTTAACTGAAATGCAGCCGCAATCTGATGAATCGGCGCTGCTCATGTTATATAATCAGCGTATCGCACAATTTAAAATAGCGCCGCCTGCCAACGATTGGGATGGCGTTTTTAACCATGAAAATAAATAAGTTTAAAATTAATTAGTAAAAAGTAAATAGAACGAATATATGCAAATAAAAGTATTGGGTTGTAGCGGCGGCGTTGGCGGCAGTATGCGCACCACATCGCTATTGGTGGACGATGATGTGCTAATAGATGCTGGCACGGGCGTGGGCGATTTATCGCTCGATGCCTTGCTAAAAATTGACCATATTTTTGTGACGCACGCGCATCTTGATCACATTGCGTTTATTCCGCTATTGGTTGATACCGCGATGGGCTTGCGCCCACAGCCAGTCATTTTGCACGCGCCGCAAGCAGTAATAGATGCGTTAAAACAACACATTTTTAATTGGCACATTTGGCCAGATTTTAATCAAATTCCTAATCGGCATAAACCTTTTTTGGTCTATCAGCCTTTGTCTGTTGGCGATAAAATAACTATCAATGATAAAACCATTACCGCATTGCCAGCCAATCATGTAGTGCCGGCGGTTGGTTATCAAATTAATAGCGGTGCGCAAAGCCTTGTTTTTACAGGGGATACCGCTGGCGGAAGCAATTTTTGGCAAGCGGTGAACACCATTAACAACCTAAGTTATTTGATTATTGAAACCGCCTTTAGTAATGCTGAAGCGGTATTGGCGCTGCGTTCCAAACATTTATGCCCCAACACATTGGCCGATGAGTTATTACACTTAAATATTAACCCCAAAGAACTCAACCCCGAGCAAAGCCAGCCAAAGGTGTTTATTACCCACCTAAAACCAGGTGAAGATGTCACCATTATGCGTGAAATAGCCGCCAACCCTGCAACAAAGCATTGTCAAGCGTTGCAAAACCAACAGGTATTTGTGCTGTAACGGGCCAACAAACGGATGCAAACACCACCAATTAACAGCAACAAAGCTCCGCAGCCCATTGCACAATCGCTATTGTCGCGGTTTGAACCCATGGCAAGGCTTTCGCCTAATCGCTTAGAGGAGCTGGCGGCGGTGTGTTATACCGAATATATCAGTAGAAATTTAGACCCAACGCGCATGAAATCGCACAATCAAGCGCTGTATTTAGTGCATGGCGATTTGGGCATTCGTTATGAGTCGGGCAACAAATTAATTTTGCGCGGTGCAACCGATGCCGCCAAACACCCAATTGATGCCAATCGCTTAAAAATAAAAGACACCATTGCGCTAACACCCATTGAAATTGTGCGTATTGATTTAGATTTGCTCGATATTATGATGACGTGGGATCAGCTTTCTGGGTATCCGCCAGCGCAAACGCAAAAAATGCTTAATGTGCAAGTGAGTAAACCAGATTGGAAGCTAGACGAAGCTAGTTTTAACGCGTTTAAATTGCAAAATGGCGTGTTTAGCCGGCTACCTCCAGCCAATATTGAGGCCATGTTTGCGCGCATGACGCCGATGGAAGTGCAAGCCAATCAAGCCATTATCACGCAAGGGCAAGAGGGCGATTATTACTATTTAATTGTGCAAGGCAGTGCGCAAGTTACGCGCATTAAAGACCCTAGCCAGCCGCCTGTTTTGCTGGCAGAAATTGCCAACGGCGCAGGTTTTGGCGAAGAAGCATTGGCATCAGACACTAAACGTAATGCCACCGTTACCATGAAAACTGCTGGCCAATTATTACGTCTTAAAAAACAAGATTTTGTCGAGCTATTAAAAGCCCCCATCGTCAGCACCATTAACATGCCAGAAGCAATTGCAAAAGTCGCCGCTGGCGCAGCTTGGCTAGATGTGCGCTTTGAATCAGAATATACCTATCACCATATTGAAGGCGCCATTAGCGCTCCACTGCACGAGCTGCGCAGTTGTATATCGCAGTTAGATGACAGCAAAGAATACATCGTGTATTGCCAAACAGGCCGCCGCAGCAGCGCAGCCGCGTTTATATTGGCACAGTATGGCTTTAAAGCGTTGGTGTTAGAGGGTGGTACTAGAAATGTAACTTAAAGTATTTAAGCGATTAAAACCATGCCAGCTGTTTTAGCAGCATTATCGTCAAACGTCATGGTGCATTTGCATTTGGCATAATTTGCTGAGCGTTCGATTAAGCAATCAGCAAAATCAGCGTTAGAA
>JAYTEL010000090.1:0-3738 GCA_043735225.1 Methylotenera sp.
ACAACAACTCACGTAAGGTTACGCCAAAAGCTAGCTCTACCAAGCCAGTTTGTTTTAAATTACCCGCCAGCTGAATCGGCAGCGTGCCGCGTGAACGACCCATGCCAAAATCGGCATAATATTGGCCACCTTTGTGCAAAATAATAGGTATTGTTGCTAGCGAAATTACGTTATTAACCACCGTTGGCTTGCAAAACAAGCCTTCAATAGCAGGTAACGGCGGCTTAAAACGCACTAAACCGCGTTTGCCTTCTAGGCTTTCTATTAAGCTGGTTTCTTCGCCGCAAATATAGGCCCCTGCTGCGCGCCGTACTTCTAAATGAAAATCTTTGTTTGAACCTTGGATATTTTTGCCTAAATAACCTGCTACTTCGGCCTTGGCGATGGCTTCGTTCAACACTTTTAGCGCATGTGGGTACTCACTACGCAAATAAATATAGCCGATCGTTGCGCCAACCGCCACGCCCGCAATCGTCATGCCCTCAATTAGCACAAACGGGTCATTTTCCATAATCATGCGATCAGAATAGGTGCCAGAATCGCCTTCATCTGCGTTGCAAACGATGTATTTTTGTACGCCTGCTGCACCAGCACCCAGCACCGTGTTCCACTTAATGCCTGTGGGGAAAGCCGCGCCGCCGCGTCCGCGCAGACCAGAATCGGTGACCGTTTTTACAATATCTGCACCCGTCATTTTAAGTGCAGTTTGCAGGCCTTTGTAGCCGTCATGAGCTAGATAATCATTCAGCGAAACTGGATCAATAATGCCAGCGCGCGCAAAAGTTAAACGCTGTTGTTTTTTGAGCCAAATTAATTCTTCAGTTAATCCAAGGTTTAGCGGATGCGTTTTTGCTTTGTCTGAAAGTGCGTTTAAAAAATCTGCATCAAAAAGCGAAGCCACATCTTTGGGCTGTACTGGTGCAAATGCTACGCGGCCTTTTTCGGTCGCTACTTCTACCATTGGTTCTAACCAATAAACGCCGCGCGAACCATTTCGAATAAGCGCAATTGCTAGGCCGCGTTTTGCTGCTTCTGCAGCAATGGCTTTTGCTGTGCGATCGGCACCTAAACTAATCGCGCTGGAATCGCGCGGGACAAAAACTTTAATTGGAAGGTTTTGAATAGACATTATGCGCTTGCCTCTGCAATCAACTCAGCCACCATTTCAATATTAACGCGGCCGTACACCTCATCATCCAACATCACAGCGGGCGAGCAAGCGCAATTGCCTAGGCAATAAATGGGTTCTAAAGTAATGGCGCCGTCAGTCGTTGTTTGATGATAATCAATGCCAAGTTTGGCTTTAATTTCGGCTTCTAACTTAACAGCGCCCATTGATTGGCAGCTTTCTGCGCGGCACACATGCAAAATGTGTTTACCAACGGGATGCGTACGAAAATGATGGTAAAACGTGACAACTCCGTGCACTTCTGCAACCGATAAAGCCAGGCCTTTTGAAATAGGCAAGTAGGCATCTTGTGGCACATAGCCGATATCGTCTTGAATAGCGTGCAATAGAGGCAACAAGCCGCCTGGCATTGATTTGTGCTGCGCAATGTGCGCCTTTATTTTGATTAATTTTTGTTCTGTTAAAGCTGCTGCCACAAAAGTCTCCGCACAAACTTATCATTATTGATTTTAGTTAAATATGATAACCTTAAACACGCATTTTTTAAAGGCAACTAAGCATATTAAAGGCATATTAAAGGCATATTAAAGGAATATTAAAGGCATATTAAAGGCATATTGATGCATATTAAACAATTTCATATGACAGACTCGCATGAAGATAATTCAGTTAACAAAATGCTATATAAATATTGAGGCGTTATTACATTTAGTTACCCCATCTATTGCCTTAAATTGATGATAAAAACAGCTTAATATTGCGCGGCGTGACAAAAACGCGTTCACTTTGACTGATATTTAACTCGCGAAAGCGCTCTTGCGTTAACTCAGCTTGAATCGGTTCAGCTTGAATAGGCTTAGCTTGAATAAGATTGCGCTTTAAAGATTCTGACTCATCTAACCCATCACCAAGACGTTGTAACTCCAATCTAACTAGTGGGCCAATGGCGTGAATGTAATTAATTTGCGCTTCAAAAGATTGTGCGCCAGTACGCTCTTTATGAATCTCTATATCATGCGGCCGCACAAAGGCTACAACTGCACCATGTTGGGTTGCATGATGATCATTTAGCTTTACATCGATGCCATCAAATTTTGCTTCGCCTTTGTGAATATGACCGTTAAATTGATTCACATTACCTAAAAATTGATACACAAATGGTGAGTTAGGGTGATCATAAACGGCCTGCGGGCTGCCAATTTGCTCAATATTGCCTTTGTTAATCACCACTATTCTATCGGCCACTTCAAGCGCCTCTTCTTGATCGTGTGTAACAAAAATACTGGTGATATGCAGCTCATCATGCAAACGGCGTAACCAGCGGCGCAGTTCTTTACGTACTTTTGCGTCTAGCGCGCCAAAAGGCTCATCGAGCAACAGCACTTTTGGCTCTACCGCTAGCGCGCGTGCCAAGGCAATACGTTGCCGTTGCCCGCCCGATAATTGTGGTGGATAGCGGTCGGCCAGCCAGTCAAGCTGCACTAATTCAAGCAACTCATGCACACGGCGCTTAATTTCAGCATCGGTTGGCCGCGTTTGTTTAGGGCGCACGCGCAAGCCAAACGCCACATTTTCAAATACGGTCATGTGGCGAAATAATGCGTAGTGCTGAAACACAAAACCGACTTCGCGCTCGCGCACTTGGCGTGCTGTAGCGTCGGCTCCATAAAAATGAATGCTGCCAGAATCGGGCGTTTCTAGACCAGCAATGATGCGCAGCAAGGTAGTTTTTCCGCAGCCAGATGGGCCTAGCAAGGCCACGAGCTCGCCACTAGGCACATCTAAACTGACATCATTTAGCGCACTAAAACTGCCAAAGTTTTTTTTGATATTGCGAATTTCTATACTCATTTTTATTCCAGTTTAATGGTCAAGTTTATATCTGTTATTAAGTTTATTTATTAGGCTAGCTCGTTAACGCGGGCATCGCGTCCTGCCTTCCATTCTACAAAGCTTTTCAGTACCAAAGTAAGCAGCGCCAGCAAAGCTAACAAAGAAGCTACCGCAAACGCTGCGGCGTAGTTATATTCGTTATATAAAATTTCTACATGCAGTGGCAGCGTATTGGTTAAGCCGCGAATGTGTCCAGACACCACAGAAACCGCGCCAAATTCACCCATAGCGCGTGCATTAGTTAAAATTACACCATACAACAAACCCCATTTCACGTTTGGCAAGGTAATACGCCACAAAATCTGCCAGCCAGTGGCACCTAGCACCAAACCTGCCTCTTCTTCATCCTTACCCTGCGCTTGCATTAAGGGTATAAGCTCGCGCGCAACAAATGGAAAAGTGACAAAAATAGTGGCTAATACAATGCCAGGAATGGCAAATATCACTTTAATATCGTTATCTAATAAACTTGAACCAAACCAGCCTTGCAGGCCAAAAATCAACACATAAATTAAGCCTGCAATTACTGGCGAAACGGCGAATGGTAAGTCGATTAAAGTAATTAATATGCTTTTACCTTTAAATTCAAATTTGGCAATTGCCCAAGCAGCAGCTACACCAAAAACTAAATTAAGTGGCACAGCTATAAGCGCAGCAATAAAAGTAAGCTGAATAGATGACAGCGCATCAGGCTCTGTAATTGCAGATAAATACAC
>JAYTEL010000091.1:0-12037 GCA_043735225.1 Methylotenera sp.
ATGAGCCAAGCGGTTTTGCGGCCAATGATGAAGGCGCGTGTAGGGCGCATTATTAATATTTCTAGCGTGGTTGGCCACATGGGCAACGCTGGCCAAACCAATTACGCCGCCGCTAAAGCGGGCATGAGTGGCTTCACGAAATCGCTAGCGGCTGAAGTTGGATCGCGCAATATTACCGTTAATTGCGTGGCGCCAGGCTTTATAGAAACTGACATGACAGCCGAACTGCCCGAAAACGTCAAAACCAAAATGCTAGAGCGCGTGCCGCTGGGTAGACTTGGCAATGTCAATGAAATTGCTGCAACTGTGGCGTTTTTGGCCAGCGCAAACGCTGCTTACATTACAGGTGAGACCATTCATGTAAATGGTGGGATGTATATGATGTAAATTTATATATGATACATATTTTGTCAAACAGCACATTTCAACAATCAGGGTTGCAAAATTAAAAAAAATATACAAATTAAAAAATATCACTAAAAAAATCAATAAAAAATCCCATAATTAAGCTCGGCTGATTATCTACCACTTTAAAGTGGTTCATTATGTTTACAGGATATTTCGTCTCAGTGAATACACAAATATCAATTTCTTCACTTTTTTCTTCTAGAATTAGCAAACATGCTGAGCTTATTGCTATCCGCTTTAATAATCAAAACGTAACCTATCGCCAGCTGTGGATTGTTTCACGCAAACTCAGCATCCAATTTTCTAGTAGCAACAATCAAGCCGCTGATAAAAGCTCAAATTTAAACGTATCTAACCATGCATGCAACCAGACAATTGCACTATTAGCGCGCCGCTCACCAGCCTTGGTCGCAAGCATATTGGCCTGTTGCAATGCGGGAATTACCTTTATAGTTATTGATGATGCTTATCCTTTAGCATACAAAAAAAAGATTATCGCAAAAATAAAACCACAATTGATAGTGGGTATTGATTGTCTGCTCGGCGATTTAAGACAATTGGTGGATAAACAGTTAAATCCACATTTAATTGTTGTTGATAATGGACTGTTTGATAATGATAGTGGACTGTTTGATGATGATAGTCGAGATAGTGTTGTTACAAAAAATCTTGAATTTGACAGTTCTGGAGATTCTTTAAGAGATTCTTTAGCAATAGACGATGAGCGCATTGCCTATTTATTAATGACATCTGGCAGCAGTGGAGAGCCAAAATATATAAAAACAAGCCATGCACCGCTTTGTCATTTTGTTAATTGGTATATTAAGCAATTTTCAGTAACGGCTGGCACGAAGTTTTCCATGCTATCTGGCTTAAGTCATGATCCACTTTTACGCGATATTTTTGTACCTTTGGCAAGTGGCGGAGAAATATGCATACCCAGTCAAGAAACGTTATTTAACAGTAAGTTATTGATTGAATGGTTTAGTGCAGCGCAGATTGCGTTTTCTCATGTAACTCCACAATTATTAAGAGTGTTATGCGCAAATAATCAACGAGATTTTCTACCGCATTTAAAATATGTGATGAGTGGTGGCGACATTCTAAGACAAGCGCATGTCGATGATTTAAATAAAATAAGCCCTAATTGCGAATTAGTTAATTTTTATGGCGCAACCGAAACGCCTCAGGCCATGGCTTTTTATTGTGTTGATTCTACAAAACTGTTTCAACATGCCATACCAGTTGGTTATGCAATTGATGACGTAAAACTGCGCGTGCTTGATGATCACTTTACTGAAGTGGACAATGGTGTAGAAGGCCAAATTGTAATTGAAACTAATTACTTATCGCAAGGTTACTGGTCAGAAACAGCTAGAACAGCCTCATCATTTGTTATATTAAACAATAGCTTAGTTAAGGCCTATTTAACAGGTGACTATGGCTATAAACAGCATGACGGCGCTTTGGTAGTTAATGGCCGTTTAGACGATCAAGTTAAAATTCGAGGGTTTAGGGTTGAGTTAAGTGTGGTGCACAAAGCGGTTGAATCGGTCAGTTCGTCGTTAAATTTTATTGTATTAGCACAGAAAACTCAAAATCAAGAAAACGCTATAGTTGTATTTTGCCAAATTACGCCACTGCATAATGAGACTAACACTGATGTGATAAAAAAGGCATTAGCGATTACTTTGCCCACCTATATGCAACCACAACATTATATTTGGCTAGATAAACTACCATTATTGCCCAATGGTAAAATCGACAGAAGCCAATTATCTAATATTTTTCAACAACAAATAAGTACTCAATCCAGCATTGTTAGTAACGAAATACAGCCAAATAACAGCTTGGATCACGAATTTAGTGCAATCCTTGGTTTAAAAACAATTGAATCAAATCAGTCATTTAACATGCTAGGCGGAGATTCACTTTCTTTTATTCAACTATCAACTATGTTGGAAAAAAAATTAGGCTATTTACCCAATAATTGGGAAAATACCAGCATTCATCATCTGAACAATTTAGCTAAAAGAAACGTTCGCTACAGCCAAATAAATACGACTATTTTAATAAGGGCTGCATCCATATTATTGATTGTGCTAGAACATTTGTACTCAATTGATATTGCATTAACCACACTCGTTTTACTAATGATTTCAGGCGCAAGCCTAGCTAAATATCAATTTAGTCAATTACGTGATGCTGAAAACAACATTGATTTAACAAAAACAATAAAAAATATCGTTTTGCCTACTTTGGTCATTAGCGTTGTAATACAGTTATTTAAACGGGAGTTACATTTTCCTTCATTGTTTTTTATTTCAAATATTGTTGACCCCACCTTTGATTACACGGTTAACTATTGGTTTATTTACGTGCTAGTTCAATGCATGTTAATCATTATGTTGCTGTTTAAGGTAGTGGCTATTAAACGATTATTCATTCAAAATAAATTTAATTTTTGCATTTATGCTTCGCTGTTAAGTCTTGCGCTTGCATTTATCGGCGCATTTTTCTTAAACAAGCCTTATCCATTTAACATGTTGCCTCATATGTTAATTTGGCAAATTTTTTTAGGCATGGCCATGATTTATGCAAATAACTATAAACAAAAATTATTTGTATTAGCAACTACTTTTTTAATGACTACTGGTGTTTGGATAGCGGGTAAATATTTGCTATGGCTTCCTGTAACTGGCTTTTTAATGCTGGTAAAATATGGCGTTCCCTGGTTTCCAACATTTGCAGTGGCATTAATGCTGTTTATGCCAGTCTTAAAATTGCCTTTTTGGGCATCACGGCCAATTAATTTGGTAGCATCGTCGTCCATGTTTATCTATTTGGTGCATTGGCCCTTGGCTAACTACTTATTAACAATACCATTTTTGCCAAAAGGTCTTAGGTTAGCGATGATGACTGTCGCCTTTGGCGTTTTATTGTCAGTTTTGTGGGATAAAACATTATCAAATTTTTATCAGAAGGTAATTAAACCTTAATCACAATTATCTAAATTTTGCGTTGTCATTTTAATAAAATTAATTAATGCATAAAACTAAAATTCTTATGAATTTTTGCGCAGTTTTGATAGAATATGCACTTAGTTTGACTGATTTTAAATGAAGTCACTAATTTCTAATTAAAGGGGTAAATAGATGTCTGACATCGAACAACGTGTTAAAAAAATTGTTGCTGAACAACTAGGTGCAAATGAAGCAGATGTAAAAAACGCATCATCATTTGTGGATGACTTAGGTGCCGACTCTCTAGACACTGTAGAGCTGGTTATGGCGTTAGAAGAAGAATTCGACTGCGAGATTCCAGATGATGAAGCAGAAAAAATCACCACAGTGCAGTTAGCGATTGATTACATCAATACTAACCTCAAATAAACAGTCTCTCAGCCCTCCAAAAGAGGGCTGATTGCTATTTAATTCTCTATTTTTTACGAGTTTTTTACCATGACGTTGATTAAACATGCATAAACGCCGCGTAGTAATTACTGGTTTAGGCGTTGTTTCGCCCGTGGGCATTGGCACGCAAACCGCTTGGCAAAATATTGTTAAAGGGCAATCGGGTATTACGCGCATTACCCATTTTGACCCGACTGAATTTAGCAGCCAAATTGCAGGTGAGGTTAAAAACTTTATTGCAGAAGATTATCTATCGGCAAAAGAAGCGCGTCGTATGGATAAATTTATCCAGTTTGGCTTGGTTGCTGGCATAGAAGCGTTTAAAGATTCTGGCATAGTAGTCACCGAGCATAACGCTGAGCGCATTGGCGTTTCTATAGGCTCTGGCATTGGCGGTTTAGGCTTAATTGAAAGCACCAACGATACGTATGACGAAGGCGGTCCGCGCAAAATCTCGCCATTTTTTATACCTGGCACTATTATTAATATGATTTCGGGCAATTTAAGCATTATGTTTGGCTTAAAAGGCCCTAATGTGGCAATTGTCACGGCTTGTACCACTGGCACACATTCTATTGGCGACGCGGCGCGTATGATTGAATACGGCGATGCCGATGTAATGGTTGCAGGTGGCGCGGAGGCAGCAATTACTGAGTTAAGCGTTGGCGGCTTTGCATCAGCCCGCGCATTATCTAATCGCAATGACGACCCCGCCACTGCCAGTCGTCCGTGGGATAGCGGCCGTGACGGCTTTGTAATAGGCGAGGGCGCAGGTGTAATGGTGCTTGAGGAATACGAGCACGCAAAAGCCCGCGGCGCACGCATTTATGCCGAGCTAAGCGGCTACGGCATGAGCGCTGACGCCTACCACATGACAGCGCCAAATATGGACGGCCCGCGTCGCAGCATGGTAAATGCGCTTAACAATGCAGGCATTAATCCAACTGACGTACAGTTTATGAACGCGCACGGCACGTCGACTCCTTTAGGTGACACCAATGAAACTAACGCCATCAAAGCAACTTTTGGAGATTACGCTTACAAGTTGGTTGTTAATTCAACTAAATCGATGACTGGTCACTTATTGGGCGGCGCTGGCGGCTTAGAATCTGTATTTACCGTGCTATCCATCTACAATCAAGTTTCACCGCCAACCATTAATATTTTTAACCAAGATCCCGAATGCGATTTGGATTATTGTGCCAATACTGCGCGGGATATGAAAATTACTTACGCGCTAAAAAATAATTTTGGTTTTGGCGGCACTAACGGCAGCCTCGTTTTTAAGCGGATATAAAGCACAAAAAACTCACAACAATCATTACTAATTAAATCAATGCTCTGGAGGCCGCTTAGATATTGGCTTCCAGAGCATTATTTTTTTGTCGAAATAATTACAACGAATTATTATTTTGATTTAATGTGTGATTAACACCAGCATATTTATCTAAAAAGTTTTTCATAAAGCTGCCATCAAACCGATTAATAGAAAAATTACTGCCTAAATCAGATAACTGACCTGCGCCAAAAATATATTGTTTCATCATCTCGCCAAACACTGGCGCATATTTAAACGCTTGGCCAGAACCCAAACAATGCAATAGATTGCTTATTTTAGAATCTGGCCCTAATATAAATTTTAAATCAGGCGTAATATCAAAATAAGATTGATGACCAGACGAAAAAACAGTATTTTGTAAATTATTAAAGCGTTTATTGGCAATATCTTTGTAATTATGTAAGTTTGATAAGCCTTGCATTTGGTACACGGGGTTATTGATAAAATCTGCACCAATAATATCTAAGTGGTTGTCTGCAAACAAACTTCTGGTTTCATCTAACCAGCGATTTCTAGGTTGGTGCATATGTACTTCACCATCGCGCCAGGTTCTAAAGTATGCGCGATTGGTGTAATCGGCAATAATTGGCATAGATTTTTTTTCAGATGGCAGACTATTAAGCCAGTTAGCAACTAGTACGGGTTCGGCGCCCACTGGCACACTCACACCAATATTTTTAAATAGTTTTGGGCTCCATGCCCCGGCTGCGTTAATCACGTTATCCACTTTAATGACGCGGTTGGTTAAAATAACTTCGGTAATTTTGTTGGCTTTATTTTTTTTAAAACCCATCACTTCTTCATTTTCAAACAGTGTAGCGTCAGAGGCGCGAATGCTTTGATAAAGTGCAAGCCTTACGTGCGAAGGCTCAAATTGTAATGCATCGGGTTCGTGATAAAAAACCTCGCTTTCGTGCAAGCTCACAAAATCTGGACATAGTTTTTGGGCAGTTTCTAGTGTTATTTTTTTAAAATTGACTGGCACATTTTTAAGGTCACTGGCTAATTTATCCCATTTTAGATTGGTGCCGTTGGCATCTTTTTTGGTCACCCACAATGCGCCAGTGCGTTCAGGTTCTATTTCAACACCCCAAAAATCCTTAATATTCATCCACATATCGGTCGATATTTTAGCTAATGTTGCTGCATTAGTATCTGCATTAGCAGCTCTAACAATGCCAGAATGTCTAATTGACAGCGCACTACTTAGCACATTTTTTTCAACTAAGCAGATTGATTCAGGGTTTTTGTTATGCGCTTTTAAGTGGTTAGCTAATGCAATAGCGCTTGCTGTGCCAAGACATCCTCCGCCAATAACAACTGTGTGGTACTTATTCATAGAGTTTTTGCTCATATTGTGAGAAGGGTTGCTTTTTTTTACTGATACCACCTAGGTATACCAAACAGTATATAGCAAATAACAGTTGCTAGACTTTTCGAGAAATAATAGGTTCATCTTGGCAGCAGCGCCAAAACAGCTAAAAGGTAAAACACAAATTAATTAAGATACACTAACTTTAATTAGAAATTTGATGACTGCATCAAATTAATAGTATTACTATACTTTTGGTTTCCATACTTTTCGTTTCCATACTTTTCTTTCTTTTTAAAATGCTTTGGCTATGGTTTAATGTTGGCTCATGGCAATTTCAAACTCATACCTTATTAACGGCAATTTTAACGCCATAATCTCGCCGTTTGACCGCGGTTTTGCTTATGGTGATGGCGTTTTTCGTACCATGAAAATGGTAGATGGTTTGCCAGAATGCTGGCCGCTACATTATCAGAAATTGGTGTCCGATTGCGCTGCCATTAATATTGTGTGCCCCAGTGCCGATTTATTAATGAGCGATTTGCAGCAATTATTTACGCCTGATGCGAAAATGGAAGAAAATAACGTTGAAAAAATTGTCGCCGTCGCCAAAATAATCATCACGCGCGGTGAGGGCAATCGTGGCTACACGCCGCCCGCTATTACAGCGCCAATGCGGGTTGTGACTAAATCGCCCATGCCGCAATATGCGCATGAAAGATTGAGTGAAGGCGTACTTTTAACCATATGCGAGACACGTTTGGCTGCACAACCTTTATTGGCGGGTATTAAGACGCTTAATCGCTTAGAAAACGTGTTGGCGCGTATGGAGTGGTGTAGCTCTAATCTTTCAAATGAAATTGCCGATGGCATTATGTTAGATACGCACGGCAACGTAATTGAATGTACGGCCGCAAATATTTTTGCACGCTTTTCTAATACATTAATCACGCCAAGCGTTGCTAGTTGCGGCATTGCGGGCATTACGCGGCAACGTATTTTTAATATTGCGCACACACTTTCGCTTACAGTGGTTGAGCAACATTTTGATTTAGAGAAATTGCTTTGTGCTGATGCAGTCATTATTTGCAATAGTTTATATGGTGCTTGGCAGGTTAAAAGTGTTCAAGCGCGTAACGGTTTAGAGACCGCATTAAAAACCGATGGCTTAGCAGCCAGCATACGTGGGGCGTTAAAAGCTTAATGCGTTTACTAAAAATACTGTTATTAATCTGCCTTTTAGCTGTTATTGGCATAAGTGCTTGGCTATATAATTTTGCCAAAACGCCGCTGCATCTGACGCCAGAAGCGCAAGAAATTACCGTTGCACCAAAAAGCAGCTTAAAAAGCATTGCTAATCAATTAGTGGCGCAAAAAGTGTTGCCGCAAGCGTTGCCATTTGTGTTGTTAGCACGCGTTACTAATAAAGAATCTAGCTTGCAAGCGGGCAATTACACGGTTAACAAAAATATCACACCATATCAATTATTGTTATCGCTTAATCACGGCAGGGCCACGCAAGGCAGCATTACGTTTATAGAAGGTAAAACCTTTAAAATAATGCGTGAAAAGCTTGCCAAAAACGATGCGATTAAAAGTACGATTCAAGATTTATCGGATGCTGAAGTGATGCGCGTAGTGGGCGATGGTGAACCGCATGCAGAAGGTTTGTTTTTTCCTGATACTTTTTATTTTAACCGTGGCACAGCCGACATTGTGATGTTAAAACGTAGTTATGAAGGCATGCAAAGCAGACTAGCCAGCGCCTGGGCTAATCGCGCGCCAAATTTGCCTTATAAAAATAGTTATCAAGCGCTAATTATGGCGTCTATCGTTGAAAAAGAAACGGGAAAAGCCTCTGAGCGACCAATGATTGCGGGCGTTTTTTTAAACCGCATGCGCATCGGCATGCGGTTGCAAACCGATCCAACCGTGATATACGGCATGGGTGACAATTACAATGGCAATATTCGTAAAAAAGATTTAGAGCGTGATACACCCTACAATACCTATACACGCGCTGGACTACCACCGACGCCAATCGCCATGCCTGGCTTAGCCTCAATCGAAGCGGCTTTGCATCCTGAGACAACAAAAGCACTGTATTTTGTAGGTAAAGGCGATGGCAGTCACGCTTTTGCTGGCAGCTTAGTTGAGCATAATCACAATGTGGCAAAATACCAGCTTAAGCATAAAGCAAAATAATAGATTGATTAAATGGCGACGCAAAGTAAAAATATAACAAAAAAACGCGGCAAATTTATCACGCTAGAAGGCATGGATGGCGCAGGTAAAAGTACGCATATCCCTAATATTATTGCAGCGCTAAATTTGCGTGGTATAGAGGTAGTTTCTACGCGCGAGCCAGGCGGCACAAGGCTGGGAGAGCAGTTGCGTGCACTATTACTGCTTGAAGCTATGCATCCTGAAACCGAAACGTTGCTAATGTTTGCCGCGCGCCGTGAGCATATTGTAACGGTGATTGAGCCTGCCCTTAAAAGAGGCGCTTATGTGCTATCAGATCGCTTTACTGACGCCACTTATGCCTACCAATGTAGCGCTAAAGGCGTTGCCAAAGTCAAGATTAAGCAGCTTGAAAAATGGGTGCAAGGCAATTTGCAGCCCGATTTAACGCTATTATTTGATGTGCCAGTTGAAGTTAGTTTAAAGCGACTAGCTTATGCGCGCGAACCCGATAAATTTGAGCGTGAAAATGCGCAGTTTTTCGAGAAATTGCGCCTTGCATATTTAACGCGCGCCGCAGAAAATCCACTGCGTTTTCGCGTAATTAATGCAAATCAAGCACTCGAAATAGTTAAAACAGAAGTTAATATTAAGCTTGAAGAATTTATCTCAACTATATGATAATTAAAAACTATTATATTAAAAATTATGTATAGCTGGCAACAATCGCAATGGCAACAAATTACGCAGCGCACCAGTCTGCCACACGCGCTGATATTGCGTGGAAGAGCTGGTATTGGCAAGCATGAATTTGCTATTGAATTGTCGCAAGCCTTATTATGCGCAGCGCCAAAAGTTGATAAAACTGCTTGCGGCACCTGCCAAAACTGCGTGTGGTTTGCAGAAGAGGGCCACCCAGATTTTAAGCTGATTTCACCAGAAGATGCAGAAACGAGTGACGAGGCGACAACTAGCACTTTAAAAAAGAAAACTGGCAAAAAAAGCCAAATTTCAGTCGCGCAAATTCGTCAACTCATTGATTATTTGAGCCTTTCTTCACATCAAGTTAGTGGCCGCCGCGTAATAGTGATTTCACCTGCCGAAACACTTAATTTAGCTTCGGCAAACGCATTATTAAAAATGCTTGAAGAGCCGCCGACTAACACCGTATTTTTATTAGTCACAAGCCAACCTCAGCGACTATTGGCAACCATAATAAGCCGTTGTCAGGCGATTGATATGCCGTTGCCAGCCAAAGTAGAATCACTACACTGGCTGCAACAACAAAACATCATCAATGCCGAACATGCACTTAATTTAGCAGGCGGCGCGCCTTTATTTGCGCTGCAAATAGCCGACGAGAGCGATGTCATTGCCACGCTTACCAAGCACTTAAGCCAAGGCGCGCAGTTAGATGCGTTTGCCTGCGCGCCTTTATTGGCGGGCCTCGGCATGGGGCGCGGTATTGATACTTTGCAAAAATGGGTGTTCGATTTAACGTCTTGTAAGCTCGCGCAGCAGCACCATTATCATTTAAGCCACAGCAACGCTTTGCAAGCTTTGTGCAAAAGCGTAAACTTGAACTTACTATTGCGTTTTCAACAACAATTGCTAGATGCTAAAAAATTAGTGAATCATCCATTAAATAATGAATTGCAGCTTGAAAATATATTGTTACAATACACAAAATTGTTTAAACCAGTTAAATTGAGATAAACAATAATTAAGTTAGAAAAGAGCTGTTAATTGAATATACAAGCCACTACCGACCAAATTAAAGAAGCCAGTAATAAGCCTGGTGTGCTGTCACTGGCCATTAAAGAAAAATCAGCCCTATACGCGGCTTATATGCCTTATGTTAAAGGTGGCGGCCTGTTTATTCCTACCAATAAAAGTTTTAAAATTGGCGAAGAAGTGTTTATGTTATTAAGCTTGGTTGACGACCCAATGAAGCTTAAAGTGGTGGGCAAAGTCGTGTGGATTACGCCTGTGGCGCAAGCCAATCGCCCACAAGGCATTGGCGTGCAATTTAGCGAAAAAGATGGCGGCATAGAAGTTAAAAATAAAATTGAAGCTATTTTAGGTGGCGCGCTTAAAGCTAACCGCGCCACGCACACCATGTAATATTATCTGCATAATTAACTGATTTAACGCTGTAAAATTGCACGTATTACTTTTATGTTAGTCATAATGCTATGCTAGTTGATTCTCACTGTCACCTTAATTTTCCTGAACTTGTTAATAATATTCAATCGCTTAGGTTGAATATGCAAGAAGCGCACGTTGGTCATGCGTTGTGTGTGTCAGTTACACTTGATAAATTTCCTGAAGTGTTAGATTTGGCAGAGCGCTTTGACAATTTTTACGCTTCGGTTGGCGTCCATCCCGATTATGAAGATATTGAAGAGCCGACTGTAGAGCAATTAATTACATTAGCGCAACATCCAAAAATCGTGGCGATTGGCGAAACTGGCTTAGATTATTTTAGGCTTACTGGTGATCTAGAATGGCAACGGTTACGCTTTCGCACCCATATTCGCGCCGCAATACAATGTTCTAAGCCATTGATTATACACACAAGAAGCGCCGCAGAAGATACGTTAAAAATCATGCGCGAGGAGGGCGCAAAACAAGTAGGCGGGGTGATGCACTGCTTTACTGAAAGCTTAGACGTTGCCCTTGCAGCCATTGAAATGGGCTTTTATATTTCATTTTCAGGCATTGTTACCTTTAAAAATGCTGGCCAACTAAAAACCGTCGCGCAAGCCATTCCTTTGGATAAAATACTAGTTGAAACCGACTCGCCATACCTTGCGCCAATACCATTTCGCGGCAAAACTAATCAGCCTGCGTATGTAAAATACGTTGCGCAAGAAATCGCAAATTTGCGCGGCATAAGTTTAGATACCGTGATGCAAGCTACTACGCAGAATTTTTTCACGCTATTTAAGCATGCAAAAGCGGTTAATTCTAGGGCAGCGAATTAATGCAGCTCACCATGCTTGGCGTGGGTTCCAGCGCAGGCACGCCAGTTGTTGGTTGCCGCTGCGCAACATGCTTATCTAACGATGTGCGTAACAAACGCACGCGCTGTTCAAGCTTAATTACGCTTAATTCTGGTGAAAACATACTCATTGATACTGGCCCAGATTTACGCAATCAAGCCCTGCGCGAAAATATTAATCGCGTAGATGCTGTACTGTACACGCACACACATGCTGATCATTTACACGGCATTGATGATTTACGTGCATTTTGCGTTCTGCAACGCCAACAAATACCGCTGTACGCAAATGCGGAAGCCATAGCGCATATTTCACAAAAATTTGGCTATACGCTACGAGAACCCTGTAACTTTTGGGAGATGCCTGTACTACGCGT
>JAYTEL010000092.1:0-14239 GCA_043735225.1 Methylotenera sp.
ACGCTACCATTTACCCATCTTAGTGATTCAAGATGATCAATACATGATTGCTCATCAGGGAAAGTCTTAATTAGGTCTAATATTGTGTTAAATTCAACAATTATCATGAATGTATTATACTACATTTAGTAGATAAGTACACCATTATTTTAATTTAGTGTAAATTTATATATAGTTACCTAAAAATTTTATGTATAAAACGGCAAAACATTTTTTTAATTACTTTTTATTTAATATATAAAACTAATAGTAATAATAATGTACGTATTTTCTGTGGGTAAACCATTTTATATGTTATTAATCATTAACTTGTATTGCATTTTAAACTGTTATAAAGCCCAACAAAAACTGCGGGTTAAATGTGCATTAAAATTAAAGATTTAAATTACACAGTTTTATTCTATTTTTATCCACAACATTATAAGGCTTTAATCACAGCTATTTTGTACTGTTTAATCACGAATCACCTGCATTAAAAAGCCAATATCACGCGCAATTGCTTGATCGTTTAACCGTAATTGCTCAATTTCGTCGCATGCGTGCATCACAGTTGTGTGATGGCGGCTACCAAAGGCCTCGCCAATTTCAGGAAAGCTGTGATTGGTTAACTCACGCGCTAAACTCATGGCAACTTGGCGCGGCCGCGCAAAATTACGCGAGCGTTTTTTACTATGCATTTCACCAACTTTAATTTTATAGTAATCAGCCACTGTTTTTTGGATATTTTCGATGGTAATTTGCCGGCCGCGCACTGCAATTAAATCGCGCAGCGCGTCTTTAGCTAAATGAATATCAATGGCATGACCAGTAAACTTAGCCATCGCAATAATGCGGTTAAGCGCGCCTTCAAGCTCGCGCACGCTAGAGCGAATTTGTTTGGCCACAAAAAAAGCCACATCTTCGCTGATATTTACTTTAGATTCTTCGGCTTTTTTCAGCAAAATAGCCACACGCATTTCAAGTTCAGGCGGCTCCACCGCCACGGTTAACCCCCAACTAAATCTTGTTCTAAGGCGCTCATCCACATCGATAATTTCTTTTGGATAGGTGTCGCAGGTGATGACGATTTGCTTTTTTTCCTCAATTAGCGTGTTAAAGGCGTAAAAGAATTCTTCTTGCGTGCGGGTTTTTTTGGCGAAAAATTGAATATCGTCAATTAATAATAAATCCAGCGAGTGATATTGACGTTTAAATTCATCAAACGCTTTATTTTCATAAGCTTTCACCACGTCAGACACGTAACGTTCAGCATGCAAATAACGAATATTAGCTTCTGGTTTAAGTTGTTTTAAATGATTACCGATACTTTGTAGTAAATGCGTTTTACCCAGCCCGACGCCGCCATAAATAAATAAAGGGTTGTAGGCCTGCCCCGGGTTTTCTGCAATTTGTATAGCCGCTGCGCGTGCTAATTGGTTGGCTCGTCCAGTCACGTAATTGTTAAAATTAAAACTAGGATTTAAGCCAGAATTGCGCGTATTGGGCGCGGCCGAGGCGTTTGTGGAATGACTATGTAAACCTATTACTTTATTTAGTGGTGTTGCATCACGACTCACATATATATTATTGCTGGCGTTACCATTTATTTGCTTATTAATGATAATTTTTTCAGAACTGGTTTTCTCAGAACCATTTTTTTTGGAAATCGATAATTCAATTAAAATATTTTGCGGTAAACACTCGATTGCGATTGCCTCAATTTTGCTTAAAAAACGGTCTTTTATCCATTGTAATACAAATTTATTAGGCGCAAGAATGCGCAACAAATTGTCATCAAACTCAGCTTGCAGGGGCTTAATCCACGTATTAAATTGCTGCGCAGAAAGTTCTTGTTCAAAGCGATTTAAGCAGGTTAACCAAAATTTTTCCATCAATTACTTAAGATCTCTTGAATATTTCGTTATAAAATTGTTTTAAAATTTATACACATTTGTGCATAAAAATAAAAGTATAAAGTTAAATAATTTATTAACCATTCTATCATTTTAGCGGGTTTTAGCAGACTTATCCACAGGCAATAATTGATTTAATGGCAAAATATGCGTTGACAAGAGAGGCTGTTATCAGGCTTAATAGAGGACTTTGTTATATATTTTAGCTGGAGAATTCTATGAAACGCACCTATCAACCTTCAAATACGCGCCGCGCACGCACGCACGGCTTTCTAGTTCGCATGAAAACGAAAGGTGGCCGCGCCGTAATAGCTGCGCGTCGCGCTAAAGGTCGTACACGCTTAGGTTTGTAACTAAACTTGTTATAACGACCATAATCACGTCGTTTTACACATTATTAACACATCAAACATAACCCTTAGCGTAATTAATCTAGGTGTCGTTTAAATTTGTTAAACAAGCCAAAATTGTAAAAACGGATGATTTTTCATCCGTTTTTAACTTGCGAAAGCGCATTGCAAGTCCACATCTAGTCATGCGTTATAAACCCAATATTTTAGGCAGGCCGCGATTGGGTTTAATTGTAGGTAAAAAAACAGCAAAATTGGCAGTGTGGCGTAATTATATGAAAAGAGTGCTACGTGAGTTGTTTCGTTTAAATCAACATCAATTGCCATTTCTTGACTTGGTGATTCAAGTACAAAAACCTTTTAAAAAAGCTGATTTTTTGCAAGTACAACAAGAGTTTGAACAATTTGTGCGCAAGCTTGCTACAAAAACCGCAACTGTTGATGATCAGATAACATCTAGCTGATAAAATGAAACAAATTTTAATTGCATTGATTCGCCTCTATCAAATTTCTTTGAGTCCGTTTTTTGGTCAGCATTGTCGATTTACGCCATCTTGTTCACATTATGCGATTGAAAGTTTGCAAATATTCGGCTTTTTTAAAGGGTTTTGGCTGATGATTAAACGATTGTCGCGTTGCCATCCTTGGCATGTGGGCGGTTATGACGCCGTACCTAGCGCAGATTTTAAATCAGACTTAAAACCAGCACCCAAGTCATGTTGTAACGCTGGTCACCATTAACTTATTAGATATAAAGAATTTATGGATACTCGCCGTTTAGTTTTATTTGTTATATTTTCATTTTCTATCATGATGTTGTGGGATGCGTGGCAGCAGCAACATGCGCCAGTTGTGCCTGCACAACAAGGTGCACAAATTGCATCTAACGATATTCCAGCAAATAGCGCTGCTAAGTCCACAAACACTGTATCGACAGATAATGCCAACAACGATAGCAGTTTTAAGCTTGATAAAGGCCAGCGCATCAAAGTTAGTACCGATATATTTACAGCTGAAATTGACACAGTTGGCGGTGATCTACGGCATTTGGTATTAAATAAACATCGTGCAGTTAATGAAAAAGATGGCAATTATGTATTGATGGATGATGCAAAAACGCCTTTGTTATATGTGGCGCAAACGGGTTTATTAGGCGCGGGCCTGCCTAACCACAAATCAACATTTACCAGCAAAGCAACTAATTACACCATGACGGATGGCGGTGCAAGCCAAGAAGTACGCTTATCTTGGGCGGGTTCCGATGTTACAAATGGAATTACGGTTGATAAAATTTACACTTTCCACCGTGGCAGTTATGTGATTGATGTTCGTTATCAAATAAATAATGGTGGTAGCCAAACCATTACCCCTTCCGCGTATTATCAAGTTGTGCATGACAATGAGTCGAAACAAGGTTCTAAAATGATGCCGACTTTTACAGGCGGCGCTTACTATACCGAAGCTGTTAAATTCAAAAAAGTGAAGTTTGCCGATATGGCTAAGGACAAGCTTTCTCTAAACGCTCAGGACGGTTGGATTGGCTTGATAGAGCATTACTTTGCCAGTGCGTGGATTCCTAAAGCGGGTGATAAGCGTGAGTTTTACACCAAACAACTCAATGACGATACCTTTGCGATGGGCGCAGTAGTGCCGGCCGCCAGTATAGTAGCTGGGGCTAAAGCGGAATTTGGCGCGCGTTTGTTTGCTGGCCCACAAAACCACACTGATTTAGCTGCAGCGGCGCCAGGTTTAGAGTTTGCGGTTGATTACGGCTGGCTGACCATTGTTGCAAAACCACTTTTTTGGGTGCTTTCTAAAATTGAAGCACTGGTGCACAACTGGGGCGTAGCAATTGTTATTGTCACCATTTTATTAAAAGCGCTATTTTACCCGCTGTCTGCTAAAAGTTATCGTTCGATGGCGCAAATGCGCGAGATGGCGCCGCGTCTGCAAAGCATGAAAGAAAAGTTTGGCGACGATAAGCAAAAAATGCAACAAGCAATGATGGAGCTATACAAAACAGAAAAAATTAATCCCATGAGTGGCTGCTTACCAATTTTAATACAAGTGCCTGTTTTTATTGCTTTTTATTGGATGTTATCGGCTTCTGTAGAATTGCGCCATGCGCCGTTTTTTGGGTGGATTCAAGATTTAGCAGCGCCTGATACATTGTTTGGCGTTATCCCGAATAGCATCCCTTTGCTTGGCGGTATGCCAATTGGTTTGCTGCCGATTTTAATGGGCGCAACCATGATTATTCAAACTTTTCTCAATCCACCACCAACTGACCCGATTCAAGCGCAAGTGATGAAAATCATGCCAATTGTATTTAGTGTGTTCTTCTTCTTCTTCCCAGCGGGTTTGGTGTTGTATTGGCTTGTGAATAACATTCTGTCCATCGCACAGCAATGGTATGTGAATAAGACTATCCACGCCGCTGCCCTACTTAAAAAAGGCAATGCAAAATAACAGCGTTTTATTAATAGATACTATTGCTGCCATTGCTACTGCAAGTGGTGCTGGTGGCATTGGTGTGGTGCGGATTTCAGGGCCGCTAGCATCTATCATTGCCATTCAAATTCTAGGCCACTGCCCTGCCCCGCGCTATGCGGCGTATCTTGATTTTAAATCAGACAATAATGAATTAATTGATCGCGGCATCGCGATTTTTTATCCTAACCCGCATTCTTACACGGGCGAAGATGTGCTTGAGTTGCAAGCGCACGGCGGCACAGCTTTAATGCAATTGCTATTGGCACGTTGTATTGCTTTGGGTGCGCGTCAAGCCGAGCCTGGCGAGTTTACACGCCGCGCTTATCTCAACAACAAAATGGATTTAGCGCAAGCCGAGGCGGTTGCTGATGTCATTAATGCATCAACCGTTGAAGCTGCGCGTAGCGCCATGCGTTCATTATCGGGCGAGTTCTCAAATAGCATTAATGTTGTTTTGGCTAGATTAGTTGATTTGCGCATGTATGTGGAAGCTTGCCTAGATTTTCCTGAAGAGGAAATTGATTTTATAACGCAAGGCAAGGTGGCGCTTAAGCTGGCTAATATTAGCGATGAGTTAAATAGCGTTTTTGAAAAAGCCAAACAAGGCAGTTTATTGCGAGAAGGCGTTAAGGTTGTTTTAATCGGCCAGCCCAATGTGGGAAAATCAAGTTTAATGAATGCACTTGCTGGTGAAGATATTGCCATCGTAACAGCAATTGCAGGCACCACCCGTGACACCATTAAAAACGAAATTCAAATTAAAGGCGTACCGCTGCATATTATTGACACTGCAGGTTTGCGTGAAACTGAGGATGAAGTTGAAAAATTTGGAATTGCGCGCACTTTTCAAGCCTTAGAAACCGCGCATATCGCATTAATATTGTTAGACGTAACTAAAGGTATTACCGATAAAGAAAAATCGATTCTAGGGCGCTTGCCGCAACAAATCACCAAGTTATGGGTGCATAATAAAATCGATGTGTCCCATAATCTTGCATCTATACAAGAAATTGATAGCCAAACACATATTTACCTTTCTGCAAAAACTGGCGTTGGACTTGATTTATTAAAAATGCAATTGTTAAAATTAGTGGGTTATCAAGCATTAGGGGAAGGCGTATTTATGGCGCGGGCAAGGCACATTAATGCTTTAAATCAAGTAAGCAATTGTTTAAAAAATGCAACCTTTCAAATAAACAAGGCAGAACTGGTAGCAGAAGAGCTTCGATTAGCACAGTTGAGCTTAAGTAGCATTACTGGCGAATTTACTCCAGATGATTTATTAGGTGAAATATTCAGCAAATTTTGTATTGGTAAATAATACAGGCACAGCATTTTTTAAATATTCAAAAAAAGCGCCTTGGTTAATAACAGGCGCTTTATAAATTTAATTTATATTAAATCATTGATTTATTTAACAAAAGACTCTAATTTTCCAAAATATGCTGCCAATAAATAGTAAAACGCTAAACGTGATTTAAAGCGATCTTCTTTCATAGTGACACACACTGATTCAATTGCTGCATTTAACTTATCATCGCCGTCGGCCAAGCCTAATTTTTTTTGTAAAAAGTTTTTACGCACTGTGTCACGCTCTGAAGTGTCACCGCACGATACAAACTGCGAATCTTTGTTCGTTAAAACTAACGCATAAGTTTTCGCCATGCCATCCAATGCACCTTGATGTACTGTTCCAGCATATTTTGTTGCAATGTTTTTGTGTTCTTGTAAATCAGCCATACTATTCTCCTTAAAGTTATTTGCCGTTATTAATGCAACGTTAGGTACAACTGAAAAAACCATTCCCAAATTCACCGTAAAGCAGGCTTTTAAATGGTTATACGCCATCGCTAACTCCACTATATGCCCGTTGCAACCCATTCGTCAATAGTGGATTTTGTAAAGATTTATTAATCTTGTTTCACGTGAAACATATCAAAAAATACTTTTAATATGACCTTTTACATGACTTAGTTTGATGATTGCAGTAAAATAATATTCTTTGAAGTTTATATAAAAAGTAATAAATATTATCGATGAACTACCCCAATGTTTTTGATGTGATAATTGTTGGTGGCGGCCATGCGGGTACTGAAGCCGCGCTGGCAGCCGCACGTATGGGACAAAAAACACTTTTGTTAAGTCATAATATTGAAACGCTCGGCCAAATGTCGTGCAACCCTAGTATTGGCGGCATTGGCAAGGGTCATTTAGTTAAAGAGGTAGATGCACTTGGCGGCGCAATGGCGCAAGCAACCGACTTAAGTGGCATTCAGTTTCGTATTTTAAATTCAAGTAAAGGCCCTGCAGTAAGGGCTACGCGCGCGCAAGCTGATCGTATTTTGTATAAAGCAGCCATTCGACATAAGCTTGAAAACCAGCCTAATTTATGGCTTTTTCAGCAAGCAGTAGATGACATTATATTAACCAATGATAATGGTAGTGAACGCGCTGCTGGCGTGATTACGCAAATTGGTTTACGCTTCAATTCAAAGTCTGTTGTGTTAACAGCAGGTACTTTTTTAGGCGGCTTAATTCATGTGGGCATGCAAAATTACAGTGCAGGCCGCGCCGGTGATCCACCTGCGACTAGCCTTGCGGCCAGATTGCGCGAAATTGGTTTGCCTGCTGGCCGTTTAAAGACAGGCACACCGCCGCGTATTGACGGCCGCACCATCAATTACAGCGTTATGCAAGAGCAGCCAGGGGATAATCCAGCGCCAGTATTCTCGTTTATGGGAAATAGTGCGCAACATCCACAACAAGTATCTTGCTGGATAACCCATACCAACGGGCGCACGCACGACATTATTCGCAGCGGCCTAGATCGCTCGCCTATGTATACTGGCGTGATTGAAGGTATTGGTCCACGTTATTGCCCAAGTGTAGAAGACAAAATCCACCGTTTTGCAGATAAAGATTCACATCAAATATTTCTAGAACCAGAAGGCTTAACCACTCACGAGATTTACCCAAATGGCATTTCAACCAGTCTGCCGTTTGATATTCAGTTGGCGCTGGTGCGCAGCATTAATGGCTTAGAAGACGCGCATGTGTTGCGGCCTGGTTACGCCATTGAATATGATTATTACGACCCACGCGCTTTAAAAAGCAGCTTAGAAACAAAAGCGGTTAAAGGATTATTTTTTGCAGGTCAAATAAATGGTACGACTGGCTATGAAGAAGCGGCCGCACAAGGCTTGCTTGCGGGCGCCAATGCCGCGCTTTATGTGCAAGGGAAAAAATCTTGGTGCCCCGCCCGTGATGAGGCTTATTTAGGCGTGTTGGTTGACGACCTGATTACCACTGGAGTGACCGAGCCATATCGCATGTTTACATCGCGCGCTGAATATCGCTTGCAACTGCGCGAAGATAACGCCGATATGCGTTTAACCGCCAAAGGTCGCGAGTTAGGTCTGGTTGATGATGCGCGCTGGGCAGCTTTTGAACAAAAGCTAGAAACGGTTTCTCGCGAGCAAGCGCGATTAAAAAACACATTTGTGCAAGTGGCGGTTGACGATGTTTCACGTGAAACACAAATGACAATATTAGGCAAAGCATTAGAGCATGAATATAGTCTGTTTGAATTGCTGCGTCGCCCCGAAGTAAGTTATGAAGGCATGTTACGCTTAGGTGAATTTGGCATGGGTGAGCTTGCGCAAGATGTACGAGAGCAAATAGAAATTGCTGCAAAATACCAGGGCTATATTGACCGCCAGAAAGAAGAGATTGCCAAACAAAAAGGTAGCGAAAACATCAAGTTAACAGATGTCGATTATATTGATGTTCATGGTTTAAGCATTGAAGCTCGTCAAAAGCTTACTCTGCACAAGCCCGAATCAATTGGTCAGGCAGGCCGTATTTCGGGCATTACGCCAGCAACAATTTCACTATTATTGGTGTATTTGAAACGTAAACATAAAAAGCAAATGCAATCACCTAATATAGTGGCGGTATGACGCAAACGGCTTTACTTGGCAGCGGCATTGCAGAAATGGGATTGGATGTTTCATTTGAAATGCAAGTAAAATTACTAACTTTTTTAGGTTTGCTGCATAAATGGAATAAGGTGTATAACTTAACCGCGGTGCGCGACCCGCTTGAAATGGTTACGCTGCATTTGTTAGATAGCTTAAGCGTGTTGCCACATATAAATGGCAGTAGTTTGCTAGATGTGGGCAGCGGCGGTGGCTTACCAGGCATTGTATTGGCAATCTGCAAGCCCGATTTACAAGTAACAACAATTGATACGGTGCAAAAAAAAGTTATATTTATGCGACAAGTAAAAGGCGAGTTAAACCTAAATAACTTAACGGTGGTGCATGCAAGAGTAGAAAATTATCAGCCAAATAAACAGTTTGAAGTGATTATTTCACGCGCTTTTTCGGATGTAAGTTCATTCATCAAGTTTACTCGGCATTTACTCGTGCTAAACGGACAATGGCTGGCAATGAAAGGTCAAGTACCGCATGAAGAGTTGGCGAGTTTGGCATTAGTAGAAAATCATGCAACAAGTATTAAAAATATAATTCCGTTAATGGTAGCTGATTTAAAAGCGCAGCGGCATTTGTTGATTTTAGAGAAAATTCGCTAGTTTAATAAAAGCAGTTAAAAAATTAAATTAATAATCGTTTGCTTTTGAAAGTCAGGGATGAAAATATTAGCGATTACCAATCAAAAAGGCGGTGTGGGCAAAACCACTACCTGCGTTAATTTGGCTGCCAGTTTGGCGGCCAATTACCAAAAAGTATTGTTAATCGATTTGGATCCGCAAGGCAACGCCAGCACGGGCAGTGGCATCGATAAAGCGCATTTAAAGCACAGCATTTATCATGTGCTAATTGGTGAAAAAACACTTGGCGAAGTCATCGTGCCCAGCGAAAAAGGCGGTTATCACGTTGCGCCAGCTAATCGCGAGCTGGCGGGCGCAGAGGTTGAGTTAGTTAACGAATTAGCACGTGAAACGCGGCTAAAAAAAGCCCTAGCAAATTTAGATCAAAAGTATGATTACATTTTGCTCGATTGCCCCCCTGCCCTAAATTTAGTCACGGTAAATGCCTTAACTGCCGCAACCAGCGTGATGATTCCCATGCAATGCGAATACTACGCGTTAGAAGGTTTATCGGACTTGGTGAACACCATTAAAAAAGTACGCGCTAATTTAAACGCAACGTTAGAGATTGAAGGCCTGCTGCGCACTATGTTTGATAATCGTAATATGCTTGCACAGCAAGTATCTGCGCAGCTTGTCAGTCATTTTGGCGATAAAGTCTATAATACAGTTATTCCGCGAAATATTCGTTTGGCTGAAGCACCAAGCTACGGTGTACCAGTGCTAATTTACGATAAAACATCTAAAGGCGCGACCGCTTATTGTGATTTGGCAAAAGAAATTATACATAAAAATCAACAAGTTAAAGGTGCTGCGCATGGTTAAACAAAAAGGATTAGGGCGCGGCCTAGACGCGTTGTTAGCAAATGATATAGACGAAGCGCAGAGCGCAGATATACAGCAAATGCTTAATGTATCGCAATTGCAACCTGGCAAATACCAGCCGCGTAGTTACATGGACGATGTAGCGCTGCAAACGCTGGCAGATTCGATTAAATCGCAGGGCATTATGCAGCCGATTTTGGTGCGTAAATTATTTTCAAATACAGTGTCAGATAAGTTTGAAATCATCGCGGGTGAGCGCCGCTGGCGTGCCAGTCAAATAGCGGGTTTGAGCCAAGTGCCTGTATTGGTGCGCGAAATCGCAGATGAATCTGCGCTTGCAATGGCGCTAATTGAAAATATTCAGCGCGAAAATTTAAATCCGTTAGAAGAAGCGCAAGGCATAAAACGCTTAATTGACGAATTTGGCATGACGCACGAAAAAGCGGCAGATGCGGTTGGTCGCTCGCGCGCGGCGGTTTCTAATTTATTGCGACTGCTTTCACTAAGCTCGCATGTGCAGGATTTGCTGATGCACAATAAACTAGATATGGGCCATGCACGTGCATTAATCGGATTAGATGCAGCGCAACAAATTATGCTGGCCAATAAAATTATTAGTCTACATTTATCGGTGCGTGAAGTGGAAAGTGCCGTAAAACGACTGCTGATAGACTCGAACACAAAAGCGCATAAAAATACCTTAAATAATGACGTTTTAACGCTACAAAACAGCTTGAGTGAAAAAATCGGCACTACTGTTAACATTTCAGCAAAAAAAAATGGCGCAGGAACGCTAAAAATAAGCTACAGCAATTTAGATCAACTAGATGATATTATTTTTAAGTTATCGCGCTAAGTGGCAATGGAATTAAGTTGTAAGTAAAGTTTGAACGATTTGATTATGGCTATAAGTGCTTAATTGGGCTTGACTAAATTAGTGAAACAATTCAAAATCGCGGACTTTGCAAGGTATCAATTTTGTTATTCAAACTTCTTAATAAATCATGCAAATAAAAAGTGTTTTTATGACTGCCTTGGCATGGCAAGCTATATCTGCCAGCGTTTGTAGTGGGGTTTTATTTGTTATTTTAGGTAAAAGTGCAGCTATATCCGCGCTACTTGGCGGTTTTTCAGTAGTTTTAGGCGCATCGTTTGCTAGTTTAATTTATATAAGAAACAGTAAGAAAAAAAATGTTCAGGATAGCGCATCAATATTAACAAGTTTGTTATTGTCAGAAATGGTGAAAATAATTTTTATATTTGCTTTTTTACTGATGGTATTTAAACATTACAAAAGTTTAGTGCCAGTTGCGCTAATTATCGGGTTAATTTCAGCCGCTTTGGCTTCAGGCGCGGCAATAAGCAAGATTGAGCACAAATAAAATAACTATAAATCGTTTAAAACAGTACTTAAGTCAAATTATCAAGAGTGAATATGGCAACTGAACACACACAAGAAGTATTGAAACCAGCAGATTACATTGCACATCATTTGGGCTTTAATACACAAAACGTAGCGGATGCTGGCGGTTTTTGGCGCATAAATGTTGATACTTTATTTACATCGGTATTTTTGGGTATGTTAGTAATTGGTTTAATTTGGTGGGTTGCGCGCAAAGCGCATGCTGGTGTACCAAGTAAAGCACAAGCTTTTGTAGAGATTATTTTCGAATTTGTAGATGAGCAAGCAAAATCCATGTTTCATGGCGACCGTCACGCGTTTATAGCCCCCGCGGCTTTAACCGTGTTTTTATGGGTGTTAGCCATGAATATGACTAGTTTTTTACCAGTTGATTTTGTCGCTAAAATTGTCGAGTTTTTTGGCGGCTCACATGCACATTGGCGCCCTGTTCCTACCTCAGATATCAATACCACGTTTGCATTAGCGCTTTCTGTGTGGATATTAATGATATTTTTCTCTATAAAAGTAAAAGGATTTGGCGGATTAATACACGAAATTTTTTATGCGCCATTTGGTGGGCCAAAACTATTTAAGCCAAAAAGCGCGTTGGGTTTTATCGGATTAATTGCTAGCCCACTTCTTTTACTAGCCAATTTTATGTTCAATATGATTGAATATATTTCTAAACCGCTTTCTCATTCCTTACGTTTGTTCGGCAACTTGTACGCGGGCGAGGTTATTTTCTTATTGCTTGGCATGCTAGCAGGTACGAGCGTATTAGGAATGGTTGGGGCTGCATTGTTAGGAGCGGCCTGGTCAATATTCCACTTGTTAGTAGTACCGTTACAAGCGTTTATTTTTATGATGATGACAATTGTGTATCTATCGATGGCGCACGAGAGTCATTAAAAAATAAGACGTTATTGGTATTTTTAATTTGTAAAAGAAGTAATTATTAATTAAGTTATGTATTTAAATTTTGTAGTAAATTTTCACTAGAGAGGGTAATAAAATGGCAGATTTAGCAATGGTACAAAGCTACACAGCAATTGGTGTTGGTCTAATGGTTGGTATTGGTGCTGCGGGTGCTTGTATCGGAGTGGGTAATATGTGTTCAAGCTTTTTAGATGGCGCTGCGCGTCAGCCTGAAATGATTCCACAATTACAAAGTAAAGTTTTCTTGTTGTTGGGTTTAATTGATGCGTCTTTCATTATTGCAGTTGGTATTGCACTATTGTTTGCCTTCGCAAATCCATTGTTAAGCGCATTAGCATAATCAAGCTTGAATATAGCGCAAGCTATATTTAGCTAGATTTAACAGCCTTAAAATTTGGAGTAAACATGGATATTCATTTAACCTTAGTTGCGCAAGCAATTGCTTTTGCCATATTGATTTGGGTAACCGTTCAATATGTTTGGCCACCATTGTTAAACGCAATTGAAACGCGTCAAAAAACAATTGCAGATGGCTTGGCAGCGGCACATGAAGGTAAAAACGCCCTAGAAGCAGCAGCAAAAAAATCAGATATAACACTTAATGAAGCTAAATTAAAGGCGTCTGAGATTATTGGCCAAGCCGAAAAGCGTGCTACACAAATTGTTGAAGAAGCCAAAGGTGATGCAAAAACTGAAGGCGACCGTATAATTATGGGTGCAAAAGCTGAAATTGATCAAGAAGTAAACCGTGCAAAAGAAGGTTTACGTGCGCAAGTTTCTGCCCTTGCTGTGGCTGGCGCTGAAAAAATCTTGCGTAAAGAAATTGATGGCAAAGTACATTCTGAAATGTTGTCAAAACTTGCGGCGGAGCTATGATTTTAGAAGTTTTGATATTAAGTGCGATAATTTTAGTTAAGGACAAAATCAATGGCTGAAATTTCAACCATCGCTAGGCCTTATGCAGTTGCTGCTTATAAGCTAGGTAAAGAGACTAAATCGCTAGCTAAATGGTCTGAAATGCTCAGTTTTGCAACCCAAGTATCAAGCAATACGCAGATGCAAGCCTTCATTAACGACCCAAACGTTATCGCGGCTGATTTGCAACAAACTTTTTTGCAGGTGTGCGGCGATAAGCTTAACGAACAAGGTCAAAATTTAATTAAAGTGCTGGTTGAATATAACCGCATGTCTATCTTGCCAGCGGTTTCAAGCGCTTTTGAAGCGTTGAAATCGCAAGACGAAGGTACGCTAGATGCGCAGATAGTTGCCGCATCATTACCAACAGACGCTGAAATAAGTGACTTATTAAAACGCCTTGAGGCAAAGTTTGGCAAAAAAATAGAAGCTAATGTCACAATTGATGCCGATCTTATTGGCGGATTCAAAATTATTGTTGGCGATACCGTAATTGATTCGTCCGTTAAAAGTCAGTTACAAAATTTAGCTTACACGCTTGCAACATAAGCTTAGGTTAAAAAATCGTAGCTTGTAAAAATTATTAGGAGTTAGTTATGCAGTTATCAACATCAGAAATAAGTGAGCTGATTAAAAGCAGATTAGAAAATTTTTCGACTTCGGCAGAAGCGCGTACACAAGGTACGGTTATTTCAGTAACGGACGGCATTGTGCGTGTTCACGGTTTATCTAACGTGATGGCGGGCGAGATGATCGAGTTTCCAGGCAACACGTTTGGATTAGCGCTTAACTTAGAGCGTGATTCAGTCGGCGC
>JAYTEL010000093.1:0-3350 GCA_043735225.1 Methylotenera sp.
GCAGCAAACTAGATGCGCCAACTTGGCAACTGGCAACAGCACAGCTTGAAAAACTACTATCGACGATGCAATTGAGGCCTGGTACTCGGCTAACTATCACTTTGGCAAGTGAATTTGTGCGTTATATAAGCTTGCCCGCCCTGCAAATACGCATGAATGCTACAGAAAAGCTGGCTTATATTGCGGCGGCTTATCAAGATGTTTACGGCGAAGTTGTTAATGATTGGGAAATTAATTGCCATGATGCACCGGCCTCTGAGGCCATTTTAGCGGCTGCTATCGATAAAAAGCTGTTGATTGAGTTAAGTCAAATCGCGCTTAAACATGGCCTTTCATTACATAGCGTTCAGCCTTATTTAATGCGTGCATTTAATGCATTAGCCATGCAAATTGGTCATGCAACCGGTTATTTTGTGATAGTAGAATCCAAACGGCTGCTGCTGATAAATCTTCAGTATGGAAAATACCAACACTTACGCGCCTTTGCAATTAGCGATAATTGGCAATCTGAATTTAAAAATCTAATGCTTAGAGAAGCGTTACTGAGCAACTCAAGTCAACAAGAAATACTAGTGTATGCGCCAGCATACAAAAATACGCTATTAAATGTGATTGATGGTTGGCAATTAAAACGAATTAGTACAATAAAAAATGTGAATGCAACCATTGAATATTTTATGCTTGAAGTTGCGCTTTAAAGCTTAAAAAATAAGAATTTAACAAAAATGAGCTTAAGCAAAAAGTTAGATTTAGAATTTATTAACCATAGCCCATTCGCGCTATCAAGCTACAGCTGGCTAAGCTTGATAATATTAACTGTTGGCTTGATGATGGCTACTGTTATTTGGCAACAGTACCAAATTAAGCATATTGAGTTTATGGCTATATCGAATCAATTAAACGTCTTAGTGCAGCAAACTGAATATCAAACCAAGCCGCAAAGTACGTCAGTTAAAGCTACATCAACCGTCATTTCGGCTGAAAAAAAGTTACAAACACAAACAATAGTTACTGCACTTATTATGCCGTGGAACAAGTTATTGCAAGCAATTGAGGGGGCAGATAACAAAGATATTGCTTTACTTAACTTAGTGCCAAACACAAAAAGTCAGCAAGTTATTTTATCTGGCGAGGGTAAAAATTTGCAAACGGTTTTAAGTTATGTCAATCAACTGCAAGCGCAGCCCATGCTAGAGAAAGTGTATCTACAAAAACATACAGTTGATACAAGCAATATCTCTAAACCAGTAAAGTTTACGATATTTACGCAGTGGCAAAGCGCCGAAAATTAAATTGCCGACAAATAACATGAACAAACTGGATATACACGATGGATATTGGCTATTAGGGCGATTTGCCAGAGCGCTTGGCGTTTGGGGTTTGTTGGGAGTTGCGATGATATTAGTGAGTAGTATCTTCTATTTCGCTCGTTTTTTGCCGACCAATCAGCAGCTGTTGCTAGTGCGAAATGAACTACAAAACAAACTTCAGCATGACCAAAAAAATGATCTTCTGCACTTACAAAAGCCAGCGCCTGGTCAACAAGCGCCCGCGCAAACTTCGGCACAAGAAATTGTCGAATTTTATAAACAGTTTCCCGCTGGGGCAAGCCTGCCAACATGGCTGCGCTTGATTGATACAACAGCATTAAAACGCCATTTAGTTTTAAATCGCGGAGATTATAAGTTAACGCAAACTAAACAGGGCCAATTACAACGCTATGAAATTGTATTGCCTGTTTCTGGCAGTTATGTGCAAATACGCCAGTTTATTGCCGACTTACTGCTGCAAATACCTGCTTTAGCGTTAAGCGATCTGCAATTGAAACGTGACAATGCAATGTCACCAATTGTAGAGGCCCGATTAGTGTTTGTGCTATTTTTGCAAAGCGATTCATGGCTCAATTAAATCCTAAAATCAGTTCAAATGCGGGTGAAAATGCGCTAGCTAGCAATAAATGGCTGTTTTTATTATTAGCATTAACGGTCACAGCAACCGCTTGGACGGCATTACATGATGACAGCGAGAATGCCAATGCAGAGATTGAATTGCAACAAATTTCGACAAAGAAACAATCAATCTTAAAACCTGCTGCATCTATTTCTATAGCGGATCAAGACTCTACAGTTGATCAAACCTCAGCGCCTGAAGAGACTGCGTCTATTAATAAACCAAATAATCAACCAAGTAATCAAGCAATTAATCAAGCAACGCTTATTCCTTGGCAACAACTCAAGCGTGAACCCACTAAAACAGCCGCTTATGATTTATTTAAAGTGCATTCATGGTTGGTTGTGCCGCCCGTAAAAAAAGTAAAGCCATTGCCGCCACCTCCGCCAACTGCGCCGCCAGTACCATTTACCTATACGGGTAAACTAGACAATACGCCAACAGGTACGCAGATATTTTTGATGGCAAATAATAGGCTTTATACCGCAACTAAAGGTGCAAAAATAAATCCACAGTGGCGGTTTGACAGCGAAGAAGGCGAGCTTTTGCGCTTCACCTATTTGCCATTTAATTTGCAGCAAACTTTGTCTAAGTTTGCAAAACCTGCAGTTGAACAGTCTGTGGCTGTTATACCTGAAACCACGGCAGTGATTAATTAGTTTAAGGATGACTGTATGCACGTAACCACCAATAACGCCAACAATCACAAATCGCAAAAAACATTGCTAGTCGGATTAATTGTCTTTTTGATCACCCAACTCACAAGCTGTGCATTTGCACCGTGGGAGAAATCAATAGATAAAACTCAAGTGAGTGACGCCCAAATTGAAGTGGCCAAAAAAGCAACTGCAAAAGACCCACAAGCTGTGCAGGCACGCAAAAATTTGTTGGTGACAACTGAGCTTGCTACGACAAAGCTATTTGCCGATGCCGAGCAAGCGATGCTTAAAGGGCAATACGATGAGGCGTTGGCAATATACGAACATATATTGCTATTGTTGCCTGATGAGCCAAATGCCCTAACTGGAAAACTAAAAGTTGAGCGTGCTGTAGCACAAACCAAAAAAATAGATGCCGCGCGTAATTTAATGGAAAGTAATAAGTTTGACGCGGCAAAAGATGCGGTACATCAAGTGTTGCTTGAAAATCCGCAACAGCAGCAAGCAAAACAGCTACAGCTGCAATTAGATGAAAAACTACCACCGCCAAATGCAAGGCCGCCGCAACTAAAGCCGCAATTTGATAAGCCGGTAACATTAGAATTGCGCGATGCCAATATTAAAGTGGTGTTTGAAGCGCTCTCACGCGCCACAGGCATTAATTTTATTTTAGATAAAGATATTAAGCCTGATACCAAAGCCAGCATATTTATTAAAAAAGCGCGTATTGAAGACGCGATT
>JAYTEL010000094.1:0-5515 GCA_043735225.1 Methylotenera sp.
AGTCAGGGTTTTTGTAAGCAGCCTGTCTCCCCGGCATCGATTGAAAGCGACTCGACAGCGCTACGCACCCGCTTGATGAGATCAAGTCCGACAGACTGCTAGAGCCTCTTATGACCGACCCCCTCATCGTCACGCACGAGCTGTCGAAGGTGTACCGCATGGAAGGCTATGCGGTAACGGCGTTGAAAAGTGTGTCGGTGAGCATAGACGCGGGTGAGTTCGTCGCCGTCATGGGGCCGTCCGGCTCGGGCAAGTCGACTGTGTTAAGCAATAACGATGGTTGCGCAGTTGCGCGCAGTAACGAGGTAAAAGCGCTGGGCGTGGCCATGGGCGCGCCGTGGTTTAAGCTGAAAGATTTAGCCAAACAACATGGCATTATTGCGCTATCTAGCAACTACGCGCTTTATGCCGATATGAGTAATCGCGTAATGAGTATTTTGCGTCAATTTAGTCCAGATCAGGAAGTGTACTCAATTGACGAATCTTTTTTAGATCTGACTACTTTTACCCATAAAAACCACACGCAATATGCCCAAACCATGCGTAAACGTATTTTGCAATGGACAGGCTTGCCAGTATGTGTGGGCGTTGGCAGTACCAAAACATTAGCCAAGTTGGCTAACCACTGCGCAAAAAAGCGCTCACAATACAAAGGCGTGTGTGATTTTAACGCGATAGAATCAACAAGCTTAGATGCAATACTACACAGCATAGATGTGGGCGAGATATGGGGCGTTGGCCGCAAGCTAGCGCCTAGGCTACAAGCCATGGGTATTAATACCGCACTAGATTTAAAACAAGCCAATGCTGACAGGTTGCGCCGCCAATTTAGCGTGGTGATGCAAAAAACTATTCACGAGCTAAACGGCATTGTGTGCATAGAGATGGAAGAGATAAGTCCGCCCAAAAAGCAAATATTAAGCTCGCGCAGTTTTGGTATGCCTGTTACCGATTACAACAGCCTTGCCGAATCAATCACGCTTTACATGAGCCGCGCAGCCGAAAAATTGCGCCGCCAACAAAGTTTTGCTGGTAGCGTGTATGTGTATATTCGTACCAGCCCATTTAAACCTGACCAGCCGTTTTACAGCAACGGCATGACGATTTCACTACCCAGTCCCACAGATGACACGCGTCAATTGGTAAGCGTAGTGCTATGGGCATTAAAGCAACTGTACAAGCCAAATTACCAATACGCTAAAGCTGGCGTCATGTTGGGCGAGTTAGTGCCACTTGAAGGCGTACAAACTGATTTATTTAGCGCGGTGCAAACAAAGCCAACTAATATTAAAACCAGTAGCCAACTAATGACAACGATTGACAGCATCAACCGTAAAATGGGTAAAGAAGCGATTAAGCTAGCCAGTGAAGGTTTTAAACGACCGTGGAAAATGAAACAAGAAAATAAAAGCCCAAGTTACACTACTAGCTGGAGTGAAATATTGAGCATAAAAAGTATTACAGTATGATTTTATTGAGTACGTTTGTGGATACGAATTTATTAAGTATATTTAATATATTTAAAATCAATAGCTTACAATACATCTCAATTGACGCCAGCCCTATTTTTTTGTTTTAAGGCGCAACAGAAAGTATCAATAACCTAGTAAATTGATCCCTCTAGGATTTAACGTCTAACACAATTATGTAAGGCGACGAATTGGTCGCAAAACCTGCCCTAAGAATATTGGTTTACTGAATAGGTTATCGGGTACGCAGTGACTGGGCCGATTAAAATAACAAAATCTTGCAGAATTAGTTATTGGACATTTTCACTAGTTTGACGCGGTCGCTAATTTCAACATGACCACGCCCCAATGTTACCCAGCCTTTTTGCTCAAAACGTTTTAGCTGGCGGCTCACTACTTCGCGGGCGGTGCCAAGCTCATCAGCCATTAATTGGTGCGTGCGATTAATAATATCGCTGCCAGTTTCCAACAATAATTTAGCTAGGCGGGCATCTAAGCTGTGAAAAGCCACTTCGTCTAACAGCATAATTAAATCAGTAATCAGCGCGCCATAATTTGTCATTACAAACGTGCGAAACACTGCCGAATCAATCATTAACTGGTTAAATGCAGCAGCAGGAATAATCACATCTGTAATTGGTTGCTCAACAATGGTCGAAGCAGGATAATTGCTGTGGCCCAGCAAACAAGTTGTGGTAATCACGCACGTTTCGCCTGCGTGCACGCGGTACAGTAAAATTTCGCGGCCAGATGCCGACATTTTATACACGCGCGATTGCCCAGCAAGGCGCATCACATAAGCGCCGCATGCGCCGCCCTCGCGATAGCCAATGGTACCAATTGGCGCCTCAACCATGCGCGCAGACTTAGCTAGGGTTTCGCGCGCAGTGGGTTCTAAAGCCAACAATGGCGGAAAGCTTTCTAACCAATTTAAATTGTTCAATGTACACCTCAACTAAAATTCTATATACGCATGCAACGGCTGAATGTGAAATACTGAAAGTTTATTCACGAATACGTTAATCGTCATCTTTTTTTTGTCAGAAGCAGCTTTAAAGCTATAAACAGCACTTTACAGTTTTTAGCGCAATACTCGCGTGCGATTTTAAGCGCAACCTAATCTACTTAGATGTTGGCTATTCACGTTAAAATTAAATTGAAGCAAAACTAAGCAGCCGACGGTTTTAAGCGTTATATTGTTTGGTTTGTGCATCACAACTGGTTTTAAAGTGTGCGCAAAATTATGTGATGGCTTAATGTGCAGATGTAGCCAAAGATAAACGATTTTTTAATTCTTTAGCAGCCAGCGCATAACCGCCATCGCTACCGTCAACAAAGTGCAAATGATTGCCGTTATACGATTCGATAATGCAGGTTAATAATGCTTCGCGTGATTTATACATGCCAAACACCAGCTTACCCTGCCGATATTCTGCCTCTAAAAAAGTTTGCAGCGCTGTAGCTTGGCTATTTTTGCCGTCTATTACCATGCGTAGCGCGCCATCAAACTTTCTAAAATCTGAGTTCTCAATCAGTTCGGCCTTGTATCCACTCCACTTAACCGCTGTCGTATCAAGTTTGCGCCAAAATATAAATCGTCCCGCTGCACTCAACAATAATAAATTTGCATAATAACTAATACGCTTTTTAAAATTTAAATGCGCACTACGCACGCACCACTCATGATTAAGCATGCGCGGGTTAAAACTTAGTTGCAAGTTAGATTCGCGTAGCGGATGATATTGCGTCACATCGCCGTAAATAGCCTGAATAGTTGCAAGTACACGTTGATAAGTGGCAAAATTTACTTCTACCTCACTAGAAATTGCCGCCACCAGCAAGGACAATTTATGGTCTTGAAAGCTCGGTACATTTTGCCAACGACATTCAAACCCATCAAAGCTACCATTAATCTCACCTGCAAATTCATCTACTTTTATAACGCCATTGGTAAAACCATTTGCGCTTTGCGCTTTAACGCGGCGCTCAGCTTCCTCCCATCCGCGGCCAGAAAATACTGCTTGCGTCAAATGTTGCGATAAGCGTACTTTTCCACATTTAACCCAAAAATTGTCTTTAATCAGCGTGTTAACTTGAATTATCCCCACGCGTAATTCAAGCTTAAAACTTTCTCTAGCTAATTTTTGTGCCGCGCGCAGTGCAGCAATTACGGGTTCACACAACACATTAGGAATCGCAAATGTTGCGCCGTCACCGCCAAAAATAAACGGCAAATCAATAGTGCGATCTACATTGATGACAGCCGCAATGCAGGCCACGCCAACTGTATTAACATTTTTATATGCCCCTGTTTCAATTGCTTTGGTTGAGCCGATGACATCTGCAACTACAAGCCACCAATCACTTGGCACATCGCTATGTAAACGGCTTTCGGTTGATTCGGCAAATGAAGGGATGACAGCTAAATGTTGATAAAAATTAATTGATTCTGCATGCAACCAAGCCATGCTATTAATCTGCAATTAACATTTTTATCAGCGCCAACCCAAAGCCAACTCCAAATCCGTTGACTGTGCTCTCAATCGCGCCCAGTCCGCCTTTTCGGTTTGTCGAACTTAAATCAGCGTGCACCCAAGCAACGTCGTTATCTATAAATTTGCCCAGAAAGCGCGCGGCAAGCAGATGATCGCCTTCGCCTTCTAGGGTACATTGTTTAATATCAGCAATTTCACTGTCAAGGTCGCTGTCTATGTCCTCTTCATACGGAAAAGCCACAATACGCTCGCCCGCTGCAGCGCCCGCCTCTACTGCCTTGCAAGCTAGTTCTGGGCGATTGCAAATGACCCCACTCATGCGGTCTGTCACCGCTTCCACCATGCTGCCTGTCAGGGTTGCGTAATCTAAAATCACGTCAGGCAACCTACCATTGGCATCTTTGCGCGATGCGAGCGTTAATGTGTCTGCTAGCACCATGCGACCTTCAGCATCGGTATGCACAATTTCTATTGTCATGCCGTTAAGCGCAGTCACCACATCGTTTTGTTTATACGCCAGCGGCCCAATATGATTTTGCGCAATTGCTAGCCAGCAATCAATTTGTACAGGCAATCCTAACTCGCACACCGCATGCAAAATGCTTAAGGCAACCGCGCTTCCGTTCATGTCTTCGTGCATGTCATGCATGTATTTGGCCGGTTTTAGATTATGTCCGCCCGTATCAAAACAAATGCCTTTACCCACTAATGCTATATGCTTTGTTGTAGCACTTAAAGTTGCGCTGGGCGGTACATAAGTTAAATGCACTATTGCCGCGTCCATTGGCTCACTACCCTGCCCAACCGCATAAAATGCGCCAGCGCCCATTTTTTTAAGCGCTGGCATATCAAATTCTTCAAACTGCCAACCTTTATCAATAGCCAATTCTTTTACTTTTGCCCGATAATTGGTTGGCGTTAGCTCATTTGGGGGCAACATAGTTAAACTACGGCACAAGGTGTTTGCAGTCACTCGCGCAGTCACGTAAGCATAGTCATGCCCTGCTTTAAATCCAAAAATACCAATCTCTTTTAATGGCTTATGACTGTTCTCTTGCTGCTTTTTAACACCTTTTCTGTTTGGCAATTCTCCCGCATTTACGCTTAATACATAATACGCCGCGCAAGCATGCGCCTCGCGCGCCGCATCATCACCAAACACACAAATTGCAACCCGTTCTGGTTGCTCGTCCAATAATGGTTTGACGGCTTTTCTTAATAAGGTATGCCGCTCAAAAACGCTTAATTTTTCGCCCAAAATCACCACGCTTAATAAGCACCCATTTGCAAGCTCAACTGTTATAGGCAAACTTTTAAGATCTTTAAACTCAACGTGACTACGCTTACATTTATTTTCTAACTCGCTCGCGAACGGCAGCGCATTTTCGGTTTTTTCGCTTAATACAAAAAGTATGTGCTTTTCTGAACTTAGCGATTTTTCACAGCACATTTCTGCATATTGAACTAACTTTAACGACATTTTAAGTTTTCCTAACTCTTGTATATTATTGAAAACAAATCTAGCGAAACTACTAGCATTTACTGTACAAA
>JAYTEL010000095.1:0-3390 GCA_043735225.1 Methylotenera sp.
GATGGCGCTTAAATCCACCATCTACAAAATTGACCTGAATATTGCCGATATGGACCGACAATATTACGCGCAGCACAGCTTAACGCTGGCCAAGCATCCTTCAGAAACCGATGAGCGCGTGATGGTACGGCTAATTGGCTTTGCGCTGTATGCTAACGAGGCGTTGATTTTCGGCAAAGGTTTATCTGACGACGAAGAGCCCGATTTATGGCAAAAAGATTTAACGGGCGCGATAGAGCTGTGGATGGATGTTGGACTACCAACCGAAAAAGACATTCGCAAAGCCTGTGGTAGATCGCGCCAAGTAGTGGTGGTGATTTATGGTGGCAGAATTGCCAATATGTGGTGGGACGCAAATAGTAAAGCCTTGCTAAAACTAAACAATTTAACGGTGATTAATTTGCCTGAGACACAAGCACTGGCGCGGCTTGCAGCCAAAAGCATCAACATTAGTTGTACCATTCAAGATAATGAAATATTAGTGAGTAACGATGCTGGCAGTTTCACCATTACGCCGACTATTTTAAAAGAGCTTTCTAATTATCAATAACTTGTAAAGTGTAGCTATACGGTTTGCAATTAATCATGATTAAAAGTTTTCAGCATGAAGGGTTGGCGCTGTTTTTACGACTGGCGTTAAATCTGGCATTTAGCCACATCATGCTACTAAACTTCAAATCCAATCAACTGCTTTAAACGTTGCATAATCACCCGATGATTTAAGGGCGCCTATCGCTTGGCGACTACATGCGCTAAGTGGCAATTTACAAGGCTATTGGTCGCTCACGGTTAGCGGCAACTGGCGCTTAATATTTAAGTTTGACGACAATGATGTTGAACTAGTCGATTACCTAGACTATCACTAATGCAAAGAATGAAAGTAAAAAAATGGAAATGCATAACCCCGCACACCCAGGCGAAATATTGCGCGAATACTTGCCAGAAGGCTTAAGCGTGACTGATGCCGCTAATCACCTTGGCATTACAAAAGTAGCCTTATCACGCATACTAAATTGCAAAGCCGGCATTAGCGCCGAGATGGATTTATTGCTAGCAGATGCACTAGGCACAACCGCTGGTTTTTGGTCAAAATTGCAAGTGCAATATGAGATTTATCTAGCCAAACAAAAAGTAAGACAGCATGTTGAGCGGTTTCCTGTAGCGGCTTAAAAGCTTAGAATCACACACTTAACTAGACAAAAGAATTGATATTTTTTATGCCCTGCAAGCCAATATCCATAAGGGTTGCAGGGCATCAATTATTTGTCATTCTGAGCGTAGCGAAGAATCCAGTCTTTAAATAACACTTCAAACTTCTGGATTCTTCGCTACGCTCAGAATGACGGCGGAGGTTTAAATAAACTAAGGTGAAGCTTCGCATGGTTTTGACCTTCAATCCCCTGCTGCCATGCCGATGACACCAAGGTCGCTGTGAAACAGCGGGCACTTGGTGGGGGTGTCGTTTACTTTGGTTACTTTTGACGCCAAGGTCGCTGTGAAACAGCGGGCACCTGGCGGACATGCCCCTTGCGGGTAGGACAAGCAAAAGAAAGTAACTTGATGTCGGGCAACCCCGACTTGGGACAATGTTTTAAATCCCTATACTTGCTTTACCAGAATCATAAAACTCTGCTAAATCTTCTAATTGTCGATAATAAGAAGTTAATATTTTTGTGGTTATATGCAAATCATTATCCGCAAGCTCGTAAATCTTTTCAAAATCTTTAAAACCAATAGCATTTGATAAAGCTAATGTATGCGTTTTTAAAAAGTTTATGTTACTTTCTGTTAGCGTTACATCATATTTACTAGCACCTAAAAACTTTCTTTCTGTTATCCCTTTTTGTAATTGTATTAGCGTTAACTTTAGTTACTGAAGCATAAACATGCTTGGCTATTTCAGCGTCTGCATGAAGTAAAATTTATGAATATAGTAAGGAAGTAATGGAACAATGATTAACGACTGGTCTTAAAAATTAAGTTTTCCTAATAAATGTTGCATTAAAATCTTCAGAGGATAGATTACAAACCAACCGCTGTATTGCGCACATTAAAATCAAGCTTACCTTTTAATTGGATAAATGGTTTTTCTACAAATGTCCAACTTAAATAGCCCAAAACTGAAGCCACCATTAAGGTAACCAACATCAAAACGTAAAGATTCACTTGTGGAAAATATTTAATCACATAAATTTGTACTGGCCATGCATACAAATAGACGCCATAAGAAATGTCTACTTTGGCACCAATACTACTCAAAAATTTATTTTTATAATTTAACGCAAAATTAAATAATAAATACGCGCCAAAAGTCATTAAACCAATTTCAGCGCTGTAGCTAAAATTTAAGCTTATTAAAAGCAATAGAGCACATAAAATCGTTAGCTTTGTATTCCATAGCACTTTATCGCGCAATAAATAAAACAAACCGCCAATCAAAAAAGCAAACATCAATCTGGATGAATTGTGTAGATCTAATCGGACATAAGGCAACCAGATATTTTTGCCCGATAATTGCGTAAACAAAAATACAAGCATCATCATCACGGCCAATATGACATACGATTTAGACTTATTAAACTTGGTGATATACACAATTGGAATACATAAATAACAAACAAACTCTAACCAAATTGACCACATTGCGCCGTTTAAAGCGGCGTATTGCGAGTTGTCTACCTGCGGCCCTTCAAGCGTAAGCATTCTAAAAATGGTGCTAAACCATTCTCTATGCGATACATCGATAATGAGTTTAATTTCGCCCGATAACGGTAATAATACAAAAATACAGAATAGCGATGCGACTATAAAACCTGGATAAATTCTTAACACTCGCTTCAAAAAATAGCTTTTTATGGTGGACGAGCTTAAATAACTTTTTAAAATTAAATAGCCACTAATTAGAAAAAACCCATCAATTGCTAACTCACCAAAAGTAATAGTACCGAATATATTAGTCAATATTTCTCGGCTTCTATTTTGATCTAAAATTTCTGCTGAATGTGCCACGATGACTAAAGTAGCCAGCAATAAACGCAAAAATCCAAAATTATTATTTTTATTATCTACTTGCATTCTTATTCCACTGTCACACTCTTAGCCAAATTCCTAGGCTTATCCACATCCGTACCCTTTATCAGCGCCGCATGATACGCTAGCAATTGCACCGGAATAGTGTGCAAAATAGGCGAGAGCACACCCACGTGGCGCGGGGTGCGGATGACATGTACGCCTTCACTTTCAGCAAAGTGGCTATCGGCATCGGCAAACACAAATAGCTCGCCGCCGCGCGCGCGCACTTCTTGCATGTTGGATTTTACTTTTTCTAGCAGGCTGTCGTTTGGCGCAATCACCACCACAGGCATATCGCTATCGACTAGCGCGAGTGGG
>JAYTEL010000096.1:0-2515 GCA_043735225.1 Methylotenera sp.
GCAGGCCAACTTAGCGCTTGCGTCAAAAATTAAAAGCTAAATTTAATATATTATGGATTATGTAATCTTAGGTAATAGTCATTTAAGCGTATCAAAAGTGTGCCTTGGCACCATGACTTTTGGCGATCAAAACACCCAAGCCCAAGCGCACGAGCAGCTAGATTACGCCGTAGCGCACGGCATTAATTTTATTGACACGGCTGAAATGTATCCAGTGCCGCCCAAAGCGGAAACCTATACACGCACCGAGCCAATTATTGGCGCGTGGTTAAAGCACCAACAGCGCGATAAAATTATTTTAGGCAGTAAAATTTCAGGCCCACGCCGCGGTATGCCATGGATACGCAATAACGAATTTTCGCTAGACCGCGCAACCATTCGCAGCGCCTTGCACGATTCATTAAACCGCTTGCAGACAGATTATATCGACCTCTACCAAATTCATTGGCCAGAACGTAATGTACCGCTATTTGGGCAGTTTCAGTTTGATGCGGCTAATGAGCTTGATGCAAACGGAGATACAAAGCAGTGGGTGAGCATTCATAATCAGCTTGAAACGTTAAGCGAATTAGTAGAAGAAGGCAAGATTCGCGCGATTGGCTTAAGTAACGAGCAGCCGTGGGGCGTGATGGAATTTGTGCGGTGCGCCAAACAATATAATTTGCCACACGTGGCAACATTGCAAAATGGCTATAACTTGCTTAATCGCCATATTGATTTTGGTATGAGCGAAATCTGCTACCGTGAGAACGTGAGTTTGCTCGCGTATTCACCATTGGCATTCGGGCATTTAAGTGGTAAATATGTAGAAAATCCAGAGGCCAAAGGGCGCGTTACATTGTTTCGCGGTTACGCGCAGCGCTACACCAAGCCCAACGTAAAAGCAGCCTGCGAGGCTTACAATATGCTCGCTAAGGCGCATGGATATTGCCTCGCAGAGTTTGCCCTTGCCTATGTGTACCACCGCTGGTGCGTGGCTAGCACCATTATTGGCGCAACTAGCATGGCGCAGTTACAGCAAAATATTGCCGCTTACGATGTTAAATTATCACCAGAGATAATCATTGAGATTGACGCAACGCATTTAAGGTTTACTAACCCAGCGCCATAAAAAATAAGCGCAAAAAAGCCAACAAGAATGTTGGCTTTTTTTTTACGAAAAAAACAATTACTTATACCAAGTTTACAGCGCCTTTCATAATTGCACTGTGGCCTGGGAATGAACAGAAAAATACATATTTTTCTTTAGCGTTAAGTTTTTTTACTTTAAATTTAACGCTGGTTGATTCGCCGCCGCCAATCACGCTAGAACCTGCAACTACGCGGGCATCTTTAGCTTTAATGTAATTGCTAGTTGCACCAGCAGTGCCGCCATCTGCTACAACGCCATCTTTATCGGCTTCTTTGGAAATCACAATATTGTGACCCATCACTGTTTTTGCCATAGTGCCTTGGGCTTTAAGATTAATTGTAAAAGCCTTGCAAGTTTTTGGCACATCGATATTTTTTACGGTGTAAGCCATTGCCTCAGTCACTTCCACGTTTAAATCGCATGCCGCTGCAGCAAATGCCTGTGAACTTAAAAGCGCAGGAACTGCACAAATTGCGCTAATTAATAAATGTTTAATCATCATTATTTTACCTTTAAACTAGTTTATAAAAAATTGTTACTTCACACATTATGAATACATTTCTAGCCAATAGTTGCTTTTGGACAAAATAAATTTACAGTTATAAAATAATATTGCAAACAAAGCGCAACTTGTGTTTTAAATCATCAAATAAAATGATGTGTTTTATTTGCTGCTTACAAAGCCAGCGCCACAAACGCCAACGAGCTTTTGACCAGACTAACAAAAAGTGTTACTTTATTAACACCTGTAAATTTTAGGATAAAATCATGGCAACTACCAGCTTAAAGCTACCCGATGCACTTAAACAACGCGTAAACGTGTTAGCCGCACAAGTTAACAAAAGCCCTCACGCATTTATGATTGATTTAATTGCGGCAGAAACGGAGCGCATTGAAGAAGACCGCGCATTTATGGCGCATGCAGAAGCATCGCTCAAGCACTACCAAAAAACCGCTTTTGGTTACGATGCAAATGAGGTGCATGCCTATTTAAGCGCTAAAATTCAGGGTGTTACGAAGTCAGAACCCAAACCTGTTAAACGTAATTAGTTGCAATCTAACTAATGTCAAAGATAGAGTACGCACAAAATGCGCTGTCAGATATTAAGCGTTTAGTCGATTTTTTAATTGATAGCGATATAATTGCGGCTCTGGAAAATTTCGATATTATTGATGAAGCTGTTCAAATACTGCGACGACATCCTGATATTGGTCGCTCGACTAGTAGTGCTGGCAAACGAGAGTTAGTAATTTCGAGAGGTAAAACTGGCTATGTTGCCATTTACAAGCTTGATAAATTGGTCGATATTGTGGTGATTTTGGCTATTAAGCATCAGCGAGAAGATGTGATAAAGTGAATTTAAAACTATATGGATAAATATA
>JAYTEL010000097.1:0-7312 GCA_043735225.1 Methylotenera sp.
GCACGTGCAATAGCGGCGGCAATAGCGGCTTGCTTGGCATCTTTTTGCGTAGCCTCACTATCTTCAGCAGAGGCCGCATCGGTATTGCTTGCTGGTGAAATAGCTATTTGCGGTTCTTGCGCTTTTTTCTCTGCTTCTTGTTTTTGCAAAGCGGCGCGATCGGCATGTTTTTGCGCGCGTTCTAATTTATCGCGCTCAATGCGTTCAATTCTAAAATCGTTGCGCTCACGAGCCAAATCAGCGGCTTCTTTGGCTTTGTCGGTGGCAATAATCTCGCTTTTGGCATAGCGATAATATTGCACCAGCGGAATGTCGCTTGGGCAAACATAGCTACATGCGCCGCATTCAATACAATCGAATAAGTTGTAATCGCGCGCTTTTTCAAAATTATCAGCCTTGGCAAACCAATATAACTCTTGCGGCTGCAAGTTCACTGGGCAAACGTCGGCGCAGCGCGCGCAGCGTATGCACGGCATGGCGGGCGGCAAAGGCGCAAACAAGTTGGGCGACGCTGCAATAATGCAGTTGGCGGCTTTGGTTAACGGCACCTCAATGCTTGGCAGATCAAAGCCCATCATCGGGCCGCCCATAATATAGTGCGTGGTTTCAGGCTTGGCGCCGCCTGCCGCTCTAATTAAGTGCGCTAACGGCGTGCCGAATAACACCTCAAAATTTTGTGGCTGATTCACATTGCCCGTGATAGAAACAATGCGGCCGATGGAAGGCTCGCCATGGTTAAAAAAACGGTGCAAAGCCAGCACAGTAGCCACATTAAACACTTGCAAACCAACCTCGGTTGAGCGTTTGTCAAACGGAATTTCAGCGCCCAGTAACAAGTGTACAAGTCTGCGCGCATCGCCGCTTGGGTAGAGCGTAGGCACTGTTTTAACAATCATTGTGGTGTTGCTAGTAGCGGCGCGCATGCTGGCAGTGGCTTCAGGCTTATTGTCCTCTATACCAATCAACACGTTTTCTGCGCCTAACAAATATTGCGCAATTTCAATACCTTGCACAATTTCGTCGCTGCGTTCACGCATCAGCATGTCGTCGCAAGTAATATAAGGCTCGCACTCAGCCGCATTAATGACCAAGGTGTGTACGCCACTATGACCATCAGCGCGCAATTTAATATGGGTGGGAAAAGTTGCGCCGCCTAAACCAACAATGCCAGAAAGGCGCAAGCTTGCCACTAGACTTTTTCTGTCAGCCGTTTTCCAATCTTGTGCACGGCGCGCAATCCATTCATCTTTGCCATCGGGCGTAATGGTGATGCAGCGATCTGGCAAGCCAGATGGGTGCGGAATAATCGCATCATCAATTGCGCTAATAACGCCAGAAGTGGGCGCATGAATGGCAGCGGATACCGTGCCTTCTGCTTCTGCAATTAGCTGGCCTTTAAGCACGCGCTCGCCAATTTGTATTTTTATTTTAGGTATATTGCCCACATGCTGGCGCAGCGGCAATACCAATTTTGCGGGCAGAGTAAGCTGGCCAATTGGTAATTGTGTTGATTGCAGCTTGTTTTCAGGCGGATGAATACCACCGTGAAAAGGGAAAATTTCCTTCGCCGATGTAATCAACTGTTTTAGGCTTGAAAGGCTAGCTAAATTAACGAGTGCGTTCATATTTTGTAAAATCTTTAATTAAAATGAAACGGATGACTTAATTGGAATGCTTTTAACTGGAATCATGGGGTATTTCCATTTCCAATTATCAGGCGTTTCTCCAACGGTTTCCATGCTAATGCAATCCACAGGGCAAGGCGCCACACAAAGCTCGCAACCTGTACACTCACTAGCAATAATGGTGTGCATGTGCTTGGCAGCACCTAAAATTGCGTCTACTGGGCAAGCTTGAATACATAATGTGCAACCAATGCATATATTTTCATCAATGAATGCCACCGCTTTGAGTTTTTCGGCCCCGTTTTCGGCGTTAAGTGGTTTGTATTCCATACCCATTAAATCAGCTAATAAGTGAACGCCAGCATCACCACCAGGCGGACACTGATTGATATCAGCGCGGCCTTCAGCAATTGCCGTAGCATACGGCTTGCAACCAGGAAAGCCACATTGACCGCACTGCGTTTGCGGCAAAATAGCGTCGATACGCGCAATTAGTGGGTCGCCCTCAACCTTAAATTTAAGTGCGGCATAACCCAAAAATGCGCCCAAAACCAAGGCCAAGCCTAGCATGATGGTTAAAGCAATTAACATATTTGCAGTAGCAAATCTTTCATAAGTTAGTTAGATTATCAATCAGTAAGACGGGTTTATATTGCTAAGTTTAAGTAGTGAGTTTGACTTAATATTTATCTAAACCAGCAAAACCCATAAATGCTAGGCTCATTAATGAAGCCGTGACCATTGCAATGGCAGAGCCTTGAAATACTTTTGGTATATCGGCAGCTTCTAATCGCTCGCGCATGCTGGCAAATAAAATGAGTACCAAACTAAAACCAAGCGCACCGCCAAAACCGTATAAGCCAGATTCTATTGGCCCATGGCTTGATTGTGCATTAAGTAAAGGAATGCCAAGTACTGCACAATTAGTGGTAATCAGCGGCAAAAATATGCCTAACATTTGATATAGCGGTGGAAAGCTTTTTTCCATCACAATTTCGGTAAATTGCACAACACCCGCAATCACGACAATAAACGATAACGTACGTAGATATTCAAGATGATACGGCTCCAGCCAATAATGGGTTATTGCCCAGCTAGTCATGCTACCAATCGTTAGCACAAATGCAGTAGCCATGCCCATACCAATAGAAGCCTCAAGCTTTTTTGAAACGCCCATAAACGGGCATAAGCCCAAAATTTTAACTAGCACAATGTTGTTTACCAACACAGAGCCCAGCAAAATCATAATATATTGATGTAAAGTTGTGGTCATAGCTTTTTTTGCGATTTAAGTAACGGCATTATACTGCGATTTTAATCAGTATTAACGCCAGTGGCACGGTAAAATAAACCTAAATCATACACATGCGTTAATGAATTAAAACCAGAATATACGCACTTTTTCATAGCATTAAAAATAATATTTTTATTAGTTTTATGTTATTTAATTATATAGGATTAATTTCCTTGCACTTTAAACTGGGTTTTCGCATTAAGTCAAAGATTCGGTTAAAATAGTATGATTAATTTTTAAAGCAGGTGTAAGTCATGTTAACAGGTAGTTTGGTCGCCATTGTTACCCCGATGTATGATGATGGCAGTTTAGATTTAGTTTCGCTGCGCGCGTTAATTGATTGGCATGTGGCTGCTGGCTCAGATGGCATTGTAATTGTGGGCACCACGGGCGAATCGCCCACGGTAGATGTTGATGAGCATTGTTTACTGATTAAAACCGCGGTGGAACACGTTAATGGGCGCATTAAAGTGATTGCAGGTACGGGTGCAAACTCTACTAATGAAGCGATTGTGCTGACTTTAAAAGCAAAAAGTTTAGGCGTTGACGCCTGTTTATTGGTCACGCCATATTACAATAAGCCATCGCAAGAAGGTTTGTATCAGCACTTTGCCGCTATTGCGGCGGCGGTAGATGTGCCGCAAATTTTGTACAATGTGCCAGGTCGCACTAGCTGTGATATGAGTAATGACACAACGTTACGTTTAGCTGCGATTGATAATATTGTAGGTATTAAAGATGCAACGGGTAGTATAGAGCGCGGCACAGATTTAATATTGCGCGCGAAACTATTGCCAGAAATTGGGGATTTTGCCATTTACAGCGGCGACGATGCCACAGGAATGGCCTTAATGCTACTTGGCGGACAAGGCGTGATTTCGGTAACCAGCAACGTTGCGCCCAAACTAATGCGTGAGATGTGCGCTGCGGCGATGGCGGGCAATGTTGCGAAAGCCTGCGAAATCAACGCACAATTGTTTGCGTTGCACCAAAAATTATTTATTGAAGCAAATCCTATCCCCGTTAAATGGGTGTTGCAACAAATGGGTAAAATAAAGTCAGGCATCAGGCTGCCAATGGTTCATTTATCGGCCCAGCATTACAATGTGCTGCACGCAGCAATGCGCCAAGCTGGCATTAATGATTAGTTTAAATTTTAAAGCAAATGGTGGTTAATAATATGGAGCATATCAATTTGAAACAAACCAGTGTTAAGCAAGCCAATATGAAACAAGCCAATATGAAAAAAACTGGTTTTAAATATAACAGCACAGCCAAAATTATTGTTGCAAGCTTGCTCTTAATACTGCTTAGCGCGTGTGATTCAATTCCTTTTATTAACAATACCTCAGATTACAAAGGGGCAGGCCGCGCCAAGCCGCTAGAGGTTCCGCCCGATTTAACTGGCGTTAGCGCGAGTGATGCTTACAGCGTACCTGGCGGCAGCACAACTTATAACACCTACAGCCAAGGGCAAGAAGGTCAAGAGGCTGGCGTAGAAAAAATATTGCCAACATCTGAAGGTGTGCGAATGGAAAAAGCCGGCGCACAGCGCTGGTTAGTGGTTAACGCACCAGCCGAGAAGATATGGCCAGTGGTGCGCGAGTTTTGGATAGACCAAGGGTTTGCAGTGCGGGTAGAAAATGCCGACACTGGCGTCATGGAAACGGAATGGATTCAAGCCGATGCAATTAAAGCAGCAGAAGACAAGCGTAATGTTGGCCAAAAATTTGACCAATGGCTGGATAAACTATCTGGCTTGGCCGATAGACGTAAGTTTCGCACCCGCTTAGAGCGCGGCGAAAAAGATGGCTCGACCGAAATTTATATGACGCACCGCACTGTAAGCGGATCGCCAGATGACGGTAAAAATGAAATACAAACGCAATTGGGCAAGATTGATACTGGTTACCGCTCTGATGGCACGCCATCCAACAAAACTGCAGAAGCCAATGACGCTGATTTAGATGTTGAATTGTTGCGCCGATTAATGGTTAAGCTCGGCATATCCGATAAGCAAGCGCAGCAAATTGCGGCTAATCCAAACAGTGAAAAACGCGCCGAAGTGACAAAAGAGGCCGACAGTAGCGTCACCTTAACGCTAAGCGATCCGTATGACCGTGGCTGGCGCCGTGTGGGCTTGGCGCTAGATAGGATTGGATTTGTAACAGAAGATAAAGACCGCTCAAAAGGTATTTATTTTGTGCGCTACACCGATGTAGATATTGACGACAGTCCGACCAAGAAAAAAGGCTTGCTGGAGAGTTTAAAGTTTTGGGGTAAAGACGACCCCATCGTTGAAAATAAATCTAAGCCAAAAGACGAAAAAACTATTATCGATAAATTAAAGTTTTGGAAAGGTGACGACGGTAAAACTGACCCTTCTAAACAATATCGCATTCAATTAGCAGATGCAGATAACGGCAAAACCCGGGTCAATGTGGTGGATGCCGACGGCAAAAATAATCGCAGCAGCACGGGCAACCGCATTATTGCTTTGCTATACGATCAACTAAAATAAATTAATAGCATGCGTTTTGCGACAGTAATAAACTAATGCGCTTCGCAACGAGTATAAACTAATGCGCTTTGCGTCATTGGGCAGCGGTAGCGCAGGCAACTGCCTAGTGGTAGAGCAAGCAAACACACGCGTATTGCTTGATTGCGGTTTTAGCATGAGCGAAGTAATTAAGCGCTTACAAAAGCTAGCGCTGGTGCCAGAACAAATCACTGGCATTTTGGTGACGCACGAGCATGACGATCATGCCAAAGGCGCGTTTAAGTTTGCTACCAAATACAATATTCCAGTCTGGTTAACGCATGGCACATTTAAAATGTGCCAGCGTTACATACCAGAAAACGCCAAACTTAACATCAATATCATCGATAGCCATGAAAATTTTCAAATTCAAGAGTTGATGATTACGCCATACCCGGTGCCGCATGACGCGCGCGAGCCCACACAATTTACTTTTAGCAATGGTAACTACAAACTTGGCGTTTTAACGGATGCAGGCTCGACTACGCCCTACATAGAACAAATGCTTAGTGCATGCGATGCGTTGGTGCTGGAATGTAATCACGATTTAACCATGCTTGAAAATGGCCCGTATGCAAGGCCGCTTAAACAGCGTGTTGGTAGTAGATTAGGTCATTTAGATAATCAAACAGCCGCCGATTTATTGGCACGGCTAGATAGCAGTAAGCTTAAGCACATTATCGCCGCACATTTAAGTGCAAAAAATAATACGCAACATTTAGCTAGGCAAGCATTAAGCCAAGCGCTAAATTGCGAACATAATTGGGTGGGCGTTGCCGAGCAAGCAGACGGATTTGCCTGGCGCAGTTTAAAATAACATAATTTAGCAAGCAAACTGACAAAACACTGCCAATAAAAAAGCCGACTAAAAGTCGGCTTTTTTTAAAGAAATTAAATCTTATTTCTTTGCAGCATCAGCAGAGTCAGTTGCTGATTGCGCAGCTTGTTTAGCAGCTTCAGCAGCAGCGTCAGCTGTTTCTGCAGCATTCTCTTTAGCGCCTGAATCTGTTGCAGTTGTAACTGCGGCAGCAGCACTTGTTGCAGTTTCAGATGCTTTATGTGCTACGTCAGCAGCAGCGCTTGCAGCAGCATCTGCTGGGGCAGAAGCAGCAGCTGACGCAGCTTCAGTAGCACTTTTTGCAGCTGCGGCAGCTGCATCAGTAGCTTGCTCAGCAGGCTTGTTACAAGCGGTTAATGAAAGAGCTAACAAAGCAGCTAATAGAGCGGAACGTATCATTTTTATATCCTTAAATATTAAACTAAAATAAACCAGTTACGGCAGGCCACCTTTAGCACAACCGAATGAGCCGAATTTTACCAGCAATAAAAAATAATTCCAGCATTTTTTGAATTAATGTTGACAATTGCAGCATTAAATCGTTATTTTGCAACAATTTAGCGCCAAAATATCATCAATTAGCTTAATTAAAATATTTACTCCACTTTAACAATCAAGTTCGATTTCTGATTACTAGCAGAATTTTGTATGCTCAAAATTTTGCGACTCACGTCGTCATTGGTTTGCATCGATCCGCCAATATCCACCCAATCACCAATATTTACGCGCATTGTTGTGGTTAACTCTTCAAAATCTACATAACCTTGACTGTTGAGTTTTGCAATGCGCGGCGTTATTTCTAGTTCTACTTGCTGGTGATTTGGGTTGCCAACGGTGCGCGGCCGCACTGCAAAGCCCGTAGTTATTTCGCGCCAATCAACGGTATTATCAATCTGAATATATCGCCGCGTAATCGTTACCCATTCTTGCGTAAATGGCACAATTTGCCCCACTTTAATAAATGCGCGCTCGCCATCTAAAACATTTATAAATTGATTGCTATATTGGTTAGCATT
>JAYTEL010000098.1:0-1926 GCA_043735225.1 Methylotenera sp.
ATTGATTTTAAACGTGATTTATATGGTAAGCACGTACATGTGCAATTTTTGCATAAGATTCGTAACGAGCTGAAATTTGATAGTTTAGACGCGTTAAAAGCGCAAATCGCGGCGGATATTGTAGTTGCGAGAGAGTTTTTTATGTAGGAGCGCAATTTATTGCGCGAACTTTTGTGATTGTTGCAAGCCCGTTCGCGATTTAAAAAATCGCTCCTACCAAGCATTTGTTGGATATTAAAATGACCGAAGAAAATACCAAATACAAAATCAACCAGCCCGAAACGCCTTTCCCCATGCGCGGCGATTTAGCTAAGCGCGAGCCTGCTTGGTTAAAACAATGGACCGACAAAAAACTCTACCAGCGCATTCGTGCTTCACGCAAAGGCGCACAAAAATTTATTCTGCACGATGGCCCGCCGTATGCCAATGGAGATATTCATATTGGTCATGCCGTTAATAAAATCTTAAAAGACATTATTATTAAAGCCAAAACCATGAGTGGTTTTGATGCGCCTTATGTACCAGGCTGGGATTGCCACGGTTTGCCGATTGAGTTGGTGGTAGAAAAAACGCATGGCAAAAATATTGACCCAGCCAAGTTTCGTGCGCTGTGTCGTGAATATGCGGCTGAACAAATACAGCGCCAAACCAAGGATTTTATCCGCCTAGGCGTATTGGGCGATTGGGATAACCCATATTTAACAATGGATTTTAAAACCGAAGCCGACATCATGCGTGCTTTGGGCACCATTCAACAAAAGGGCTATTTGTATCAAGGCAGCAAACCTGTACATTGGTGCGTGGATTGCGGTAGTGCGTTGGCGGAGGCTGAGGTCGAATATGAAGATGTGAATTCGCCTGCGATAGATGTGGGATTCAAAGTGGTTGATAACGAGGCTTTGCGCATGGTATTTCGCGTAGAATTTAAAGCGGATGTTTATGCAGTGATTTGGACGACTACGCCTTGGACATTGCCTGCCAACCAAGCTGTGAGCGTGAACCCATCGTTAGAGTATGCCCTAATTGAAAGTCCTAAAGGTCTGTTGATTTTGGCGAGCGACATGGCTGAAGCTACATTTGCACGTTATGGCTTAACAAAAGGTAAAACGATTGCAACCTGTCTAGGTGAGAATTTACAGTTTTTAAATTTAATGCACCCATTTGACAATCGCCAAGTACCTATGATTTGCGGACAACATGTAACGACTGAAGCAGGTACAGGCTTAGTGCATACTGCTGCAGCGCACGGTAATGATGATTGGCTAGTAATGAAAGCTAATTTTCCGAATGAAAAGCCACGTATTTTAATGGGTGGTGACGGTAAATTCTTTAATAGTGATTTAGTTGAGCTAGAAGCGATTCGCGGCTTAACCCGTCAAGAAGCCAACAAAGTGATTTTGGCTAAAATGACTGAAAATGGCACTTTATTAGCTAGTGCACGCTTAAATCATAGCTTCCCACATTGCTGGCGTCATAAAACGCCTTTAATGCAATTGGCTACGCATCAATGGTTTATTGGCATGAATAATGAGCTTATAAAAGAAGTCGAAGATATATCAGACGTCGATGAATATATCAAACGTGCGCTTAGCAATGTGGCTGGAGAGGAAGGCCCACTTCGCTATAAAGCATTGATAGCGGTTAGTAGAACTGAGTTCTTCCCCGCTTGGGGTCGCGCACGCTTGGAGGCGATGATTAAAAATCGCCCTGATTGGTGCGTTTCGCGCCAACGTAATTGGGGCGTGCCGATGCCATTTTTTGTGCATAAAGAAACGGGTGAGCCACACCCGCAAACCGCAGAATTATTAGAAGCAGCCTCCTTATTGGTTGAAAAAACTGGGGTTGAAGCATGGTTTAGTTTAGATGAAAGTGCTAACATCGCCCTCTCCCCCTGCCCCTCTCCCGCTTGCGGGCGAGGGGAGTCCG
>JAYTEL010000099.1:0-15604 GCA_043735225.1 Methylotenera sp.
AGGCTGGTCACGCCGCCTGCGGCCGCTGCTAATAATTCACTGTTTAATGTGGCTTGGTAATCTGACCCTGGTTCGCGCAGCCTTGCCGATAAATCGACAAAGCCAGGTGCAACGGTTAATCCAGTTGCATCAATGGTTTGGTTGGCCACAAAACCATCGGGCTTGACGCCAATGCCAGCTATTTTGCCAGCCACAATAAACACGTCGTGCTTGGCGTCTATATTATTTTTTGGGTCAATTAAATGGCCATTTTTAATATGAATTTTCACGTCGGACTCCTACCTTGACTGCCAGCTGAGGCTTGTAGGCCTGACGCAAAGCCTCCACCTAAAAGTGCCATAACAGCCATGCGCACCGCTATACCATAGGTTACTTGCGGCAAAATAACTGATTGATGCCCGTCAGCCACGCTTGAATCAATCTCTACACCCCGGTTCATTGGCCCAGGGTGCAGCACGATGGCGTCAGGCTTGGCGTAGTTAAGCGTTTCTGTGGTCAAGCCAAAGGTTTTAAAATATTCTTGTGCGCTTGGTAATAGCGCGCCGCTCATGCGTTCGTTTTGCAGGCGCAGCATCATAATCACATCTACATCTTTTAAGCCGTTTTTTAAATCGTGAAACACCTGCACACCCAGCTTTTCAACGCCCACTGGCAGCAAGGTTTTTGGCGCAATTACGCGCACTTCTGGCACGCCAAGCGTCGTCAGCGCATGAATCTCGCTACGCGCAACGCGGCTATGCAGCACATCGCCCACTAAAGCCACGCGCAGATTGTGTAAATCAGGCTTGTATTTACGCACCGTAAACACATCGAGCAAACCCTGCGTGGGGTGCGCGTGGCGACCATCACCCGCGTTAATCACGCTAATATTATCTGGCACATGCTGCGCAATAAAATGCGCTGCGCCACTTTGCGCATGGCGCACTACAAACATATCGGCGTGCATGGCAATTAGGTTATCCACCGTGTCTAAAATCGTCTCGCCTTTGGATTGACTAGATGTGCCGACGTTAAGGTTAATTACATCGGCTGATAAGCGTTTTGCGGCGATTTCAAAAGTGGTGCGGGTGCGCGTGCTATTTTCAAAAAAAATATTGCACACGGTTTTGCCGCGTAGCAGCGGCACTTTTTTAATGTCGCGCTCTGCCACGCCGACAAAGGTTTCAGCGGTATCAATGATTTGATTTAAAATGCGTTTTGGCAAACCTTCAATGGTTAGCAAGTGTTTTAAATTGCCGTCACTATCTAATTGCGGATTAAACATTTGCGGCCTCTAAAGAAAGGTGAAGCTTGCCCTTAGTATCTAGCGACAATTGCAAACTTTGAGTCGAATTTAGTGCAATATTTGCACCCACAATAGTTGGTATTATCGGCAACTGTGCGCCGCCGCGATTTATAAGAGCCACTAAGGTAATAGAAGCAGGACGTCCGTAATCAAATAGCTCGTTCATGGCTGCGCGCGTGGTGCGGCCTGTATAAAAAATATCGTCAATTAAAATAATGTGTTTGTCAGTTATATCAAAACTAATATTGGCAGGTTTTAGCTCGGCCCTAAGCCCACGCTGATTGTAGTCGTCGCGGTACATGCCAGCGTCTAATGACCCATTGGCGATGTCTAAATTTAACGAATTTAGAATTCTATGCATTAGCCAAACGCCGCCACTGTGAATGCCCACCAGCGCGCAATTGGCTGCGCCGAGCAATGCAATTTGTGATTTGACTTGGGCGCTAATATTGTTTAATAAGTCTTCTGGGTTTGGTAATGTCATGTTGAATTCAATTAAAGCCATCAAAATAAGATTGTAAGATGCTTTGCGCGGCAACCGCGTCCAGCATGGCTTTTTGTTTGGTGCCTTTTATGCCCACTGCGCTTAAGTTTTGCGCCGCTTCTACCGAGGTTAAGCGCTCATCCACCATCACGACAGGCAAATTAAAGCGGCCTTCAAGGCGCTGCGCAAATTTTTTTGCAAGTTGCGACATTATGTGTTGCTGACCAGTTAATTGGCCATCCATATGCATCGGCAAACCAACCACCAGCAAGGCAGGGCGCCATTTTTTAATTAATGCGCCAATTTGCATAAACTTAGCTTCATTTTCTTCGCTGTTAATTGTAGTTAGCGGATGCGCCAATTTCAATAGGGTTTCGCCTGTAGCCACGCCAATGCGTTTTTCACCAAAATCAAACGCCATCACCGTACCAACAATATTGGGGTAGCTGCGCTCTAAAATGGGCAAATGACTTTGGTTTAAGCTTGCGTTTAGCTTAATGTTGAAGTTTATTTTTGAGTCTTGCGCCATTTAAGCATGCCCCGCTTGCTGCGATAAGTTGCTCAAATTAAGCCCCATCATACCCATTGCCAAATCAAATCTATGTTCATTTGGGGCATCAAATATCAGCGCATGTACTTCTTCAATTAAGCTGGTCTTTAATGAAAGCCAAACGTTTTGCGCCATTTCTGCCTCTAACTGACCTGCTGTCCAGCCCGCGTAGCCTAATGCGATAAGCGTTTTGCTTGGATTATTATTCGGGCTGCCATTATTGTCGGCTAAGGCTTCTAAAATATCTTTAGATGTAGTGAGCGCAACGGCGTTATTAATAATCACTGTCGCATTAAATTCACGCTGCGCATTTGGCAAAATGGTGTGCAAAATAAAGCCGCGCTCAGTTTGCACTGGGCCGCCATAATGCACAAGTTTACTGGGTAAATTGAGTGATTCGGATTCAAGCTGAATTTGCGCAAAAAGATTAGCAACCGTAATATCGCAGTGGCGATTAATGATAATGCCCATGGCGCCATCTTGGTTATGCATACAAATATAGGTGACAGTTTTAGAAAAACTTGGATCAGACATGGCAGGCATGCTGATTAAAAATTGGCCTGTAAGGTTAAGTTTTTCCAATGCGTTCTATCTTAACATCAATTAAATCAATCATCTAATGCGCTTTTATGCTTTTAGGTCAGATTCTAAATATCCAGTAACCTCAAGCCCAAAGCCCATCATGCTGGGCATTTTGCGCTTTGTTGCCATTAATCGCATTTTGCCTACACCTAAATCTACCAAAATTTGCGAACCTATACCGTAAGTGCGCAGTTCTTGGTTGGTGCGAATCGGCTCATCCGCGCCTTTAATGCGCGCCACTAAATCGTCGCCATTTTCAACGCGATTGTTAACATGGTTCAACATCACAATCACCCCGCAATCGGCCTCAGAGAGGGCTTTCATTGCGTGCAACATGTTCCAGCTGTGCGTGCAACTGCTGCTATCGAGCAAATCAAACACAGACAGTGGCTCGTGCACACGCACTAAACATTCTGCATCAGGTTTTGGCGTGCCTTTTACTAAGGCTAAATGCGTTTCATTAGCCATTTTATCGCGGTACGCCACCAAGCGCATTGCGCCGTAAGGGGTAGCAACGGTGCGCTCTACGGCGCGTTCAATCAACTTTTCATTTTCACTTCGATAGCGTATTAAATCGGCAATCGTGCCAATTTTAATGCCATGTTGTTTAGCTATTTCAACTAAATCGGGCAACCGCGCCATTTCGCCGTCATCTTTTAAAATCTCGCAAATGACGCTGGCTGGCTCGCAGCCTGCCAGCGCAGCCAAATCGCAGCCCGCCTCAGTGTGGCCTGCGCGCACTAATACACCGCCATTAAGTGCGGCCAGCGGAAAAATATGCCCTGGGCTAACTAAGCTTTTTGCATTGGCATCTTTAGCGACAGCGGCTTGAATAGTTGTTGCGCGATCGGTGGCTGAGATGCCAGTAGTGACGCCAATTGCTGCCTCTATTGACACCGTAAAATTAGTGCCTAAACGTGTACCATTTTTAATCACCATCGGCGGCAAATTGAGTTGCTTGCAGCGCGCTTCAGATAAAGTTAAGCAAATTAAACCACGGCCAAATTTGGCCATAAAATTGATGTGTTTGGCGGTGGCAAATTCGGCAGCAATAACGAAATCGCCCTCGTTTTCGCGATTTTCATCATCCACCAAAACTACCATTTTACCCGCTTTAATATCAGCAATAATCTCGGTAATTGGGCTGATGGATTCAAACGGCATAGATTGTACTCATTTGATTTTTATTCATTTTTTTCTAAATTCCACTGTGTCATACGCTCCACATACCGTGCAATTTGGTCAATTTCAATATTGACTAAATTGCCAATTTTTAATTGTTTAAACATCGTATTTTGCAAAGTGTGCGGGATAATATTCATGGTAAAAGTGTCTTGCGTCACGCTATTCACGGTCAAACTCACGCCATTTATGCAAATTGAGCCTTTTTTAGCGATATATTTTGAAATGGCGTGCGGCGCACGAATCGCTAACAACCAATTATCGCCTAAATCGTCAAATTGCGTCACAACACCCACGCCATCTACATGGCCGCTTACCAAATGGCCGCCCAGCCTATCACTTAAGCGCAGCGCTTTTTCTAAATTAACAGCTTGTTGTTGATTTAATCCAGCTGTCACTTTAAGCGTCTCGGCAGAAACATGCGCCATAAAATGGGTATTTGTGAGATGCGTTGCGGTTAAACATACGCCATTCACCGCAATGCTGTCGCCAATTTGTACGTCAGATAAAGTTAAATGACTTGCCTCAATTGAAAGCGCTACGTTTTCGCCCGTAAGCGTAATTGCATCAATGTGGCCTATTGCTTGAATGATTCCTGTAAACATTACGATATTTTAGCAGGAATAATTAATTTGGATTGCGAAAACTATCTCTTTAAAACTATGGCTTTAAAACTATGGCTTTAAAACTATGGCATTAAAACCATGGCTTAAATATATTGGCATACTTATTGCACATATTTACTGCAAGCAGATCAACTGCAAAAAAATTAAAGTAAGGATTCAACATGTTGGCAATGGTTAAGCACAAAATTCAATCAGTTTTTCAGCATCATCAACTAGAAAAAAATTTAGGATGGATGAATGATTTAACATTTAAAGACGAGTTGCAAGTGTTGACTTTGGTGACTTCAAAACTGGCAGAAATTGATTTAATAACCGATAAAAATCTGCACATGAACATGGATTTATTACTAGAAATTGACGCAAAAACTTACCAAACGACGACTAAAGTTTTACGTAAGTATCTGACTACATTAAAATTAAATAAAAAAATAGAGCAAAATTTATATGCAGCAGCCTATTCTTACTACCGTCAGCTGTGCGCAGTCTATACGCAGTTTTTTGATATATATTTGACGCAAAAAAAAGTTGTATTGACTCCAGAAAAAATTAATTTAATTTGTTGCCGCTATTTAACTGCAACATTTGCAATGACAAAATGGCGATATTTTGACGATCAACCTGCGCCCAGCGGCACTTGGAAAAATGTGTATAAAGTCATCAGATGCGCCGAGTATTTGGCAATAATGAACACCAACTTATTTTTATATGATTTTCATAAAAAAGAAATGAGTATTGCTTCTATACTTTTTCAAGGCTTTATGATGGATACTTTGCAAAAAAGTAATTACAACCGTGTGCAAATTCAGTTGACCGAGCAAGTGTTAAAAATGTGGGCCAGCAATCCTGTTATTACCACCAAGCATAAAGATGATAAGTATCAATTTTTTATTAATATAGAAGCAGATACAGGGCCAGAACGGATCCGTGCGATTGAAAAATTTGCTAATTACCGGTTTTGGAAAACGCAGCGAATTGTTGACTTAATTGAAGCCTATTTGTGCGCTGTAATGATGCAAAAAAATATTAAAGAATTTAAGCTAGAAAAAATAGCGCCAACCGAGATGATAGTGCAATTATTTAAAAAATTGCGCGTCGATTGGTGCGTAGATGGTTTTGAGCGCCAACGTAGGAGTGAAACGCGTAATAAACGAAATAAGCTCATTAACATTAGTCATGGCTTAGCAGATATTTGCAATCGTTTAAGCAGCATACACCCGCAATTAGATAGTTGGGCGATGTTTAGTGACGATGGCGCACAGCACAATGAAATGCCAACTGCCCTAGCTGCTGAAATGCAAAAAGCGCCGCAACATAAACCAATTACACAAAGTCTGTTAGGCTCAGAAAATTGGCTGGTGGTGGACGAAAGCGCCAATGGTTTTGGCGTTAATTTAGGCAAATCGGTGAGTGAGTGGATAGAGCCAGGTAAATTAGTCGGCTATATGGCGCCCGACGAAAAAGATTTATTTATGATTGCAGAAATTAAAAGCGTACGTAAACAAGCTGATGGTAACTTTCGCGCTGGTATGCACATATTGGGTTCTCACAGCGCATTTGTGCAAATTGGCCGCGTGCAAGATCAATCGCACTATTTTGCTGACACAGGAACAGAAGTTGTTAAAGGTTATTTTGTGGATGACGGCGATGATTTAGAGTTGCTAGACTCATTTTCTGGTGTTTACATTGAATCGCAAGGCAGTAATTCAGCACAGCGCGCTTCGCTAATTGTACCTAGAAGCGAATATAAGCGTGGTAATAAGCTTAAAATTAATAGAAACGGGGGTAACCAAGTGTTTGAAATGGGCTTACCAATAATGAAACAGCGCGATTGGGTTTGTGTGGCTTTGCCAATATAAGCAATTGTACAAATTATAACAACTATATTTAACGTGCTATTTCTAACGTGTATTTTTAATGTGTTATTTTTAAAGCGCTTAAGAATCTTAACCGCCTAAAACCGCCTAAGGTTTAATGATATGATTACCCTATGTCATTTACCTCCAAATTACCATACGAGCTGTTTGTGGGCTTGCGCTATACGCGCGCCAAACGCAAAAATCACTTTATTTCGTTTATCTCGCTCACCAGCATGGTGGGTATTGCGCTGGGCGTGGCGGCGTTAATCGTTGTGCTATCGGTGATGAACGGCTTTCAAGCCGAGCTACGAAGCCGCATTTTGGGCGTGGCCTCGCACATTGAAGTGACAGGCGCTAATAACAAATTACAAAGCTGGCAAACATTAATTCCGCGCCTTAAACAAAACCCGCAAGTGCGTGAAGCCGCGCCGTATATCACCGCGCAAGGCATGTTAAGCTTTGGCGAAGGCGTGCAAGGCGCTATTGTGCGCGGCATAATTCCGCTAGCAGAGGACAAAGTAGCTGATTTGGGTAGCCATATGAAAGTGGGCAGCTTAAATGATCTTAAAGCAGGCGAATTTGGCATCATTTTGGGCAGTGATTTAGCCTTTAACCTTGGCGCAGCCATGGGCGATAAAGTGGTTGTCATGTCGCCGCAAGGGCAATTTACCCCAACCGGTGTAGTTCCGCGCATCAAGCAATTTAAAGTGGTTGGCCTATTTCAAATTGGCATGTACGAATACGATGCGGGTTTGGCGCTGATTCACATGGATGACGCTGCAAAGCTGTATCGTATGGATGGCACGGTTTCTGGCGTGCGGCTTAAAATAGATGAAATTGACGATGCGCCAAAAGTTAGCGGACAGCTGAATCAATCGTTATCAACCGCACTTTTAAGCAATGCCAATAAAGACCAAGCAACTGGCGACAACGCCACCAATACTTTTGGCTCGCAATATTTTGTCACCGATTGGACGCAGCAACACGCTAATTTTTTTAAAGCGGTGCAAATGGAAAAGCGCGTGATGTTTATTATTTTGGCTTTAATCGTCGCCGTTGCCGCTTTTAATATCGTATCAACCTTGGTGATGGCGGTCACCGATAAGCGAGCCGACATCGCCATTATGCGCACCTTTGGCGCAAGCCCACGCAGCATTATGAGCATTTTTATTGTGCAAGGCGCACTGATTGGTGTGATTGGCACCATTGCTGGCGCGGTGGTCGGCGTGATTGTCGCCCTAAATATCGACACGATTGTGCCGTTTATTGAAAGCTTATTTCAAGTACAGTTTTTGGCAAAAGATGTGTATTACATTAGTGATTTACCGTCAAAATTAGACTGGAATGACGTGACTACGATAATATTGATGTCGTTTGGTTTAAGTTTATTGGCGACGCTTTACCCCAGTTATAAGGCTAGTCAAATTAATCCGGCTGAGGCGCTTAGATATGAATAAGCCAACTAAAATAAATGGTATTATTAATTGCCAAAATCTCGCCAAAACCTATACTGGTCTTGATGTTGCAGTGCTTAATGGCATTGATTTGAATGTAAATCGCGGCGAGCAAATTGCCATCGTGGGCGTGTCAGGATCAGGCAAAAGTACGCTGCTACATTTGCTGGGCGGTTTAGATGCGCCAACAAATGGAATGGTTGAGCTGGCGGGTGAAAATTTAAGCCAATTATCTGAGACGCAAAAAGGCAATTTACGCAATCAGCATTTAGGTTTTGTGTACCAGTTTCACCATTTACTGCCAGAATTTACCGCGATTGAAAATGTTGCTATGCCTTTGTTAATTCGACGTATGCCGCGCCAGCAAGCACTCACTTTAGCCATTGAAATGCTTAAAAAAGTGGGGTTGGGGCATAGGCTAGAACATATGCCAGGCGAGCTTTCTGGTGGTGAGAGGCAGCGCGCCGCGCTTGCAAGAGCCTTGGTTACGCAGCCCGCTTGTATTCTGGCAGATGAGCCAACTGGCAACCTTGACCGTGTAACCGCCAACCAAGTATTTGAATTATTGTTAGAAATTAATCGAGCGCAAAATACCAGTCTAGTCGTCGTGACACATGATTTGGCGCTGGCTGCCAAAATGCAGCGCCAATATCGGTTAGAAGACGGTAAACTCACACCGTTTTAGGCACCAAAAAAGCCAATGATTAAGTTTGCATTAGGCTTTGTATTTGGCGCTTGGTTATTGCAACAACAACCTGCATTACCAAGCCTGTATTGGCTTTTGACGCTTATTCCTGCTTGTTATCTACTCATAAAATTACGGCCACTTTCATATCAACATGCTCGCTTGATACATTCATTGTGCTTTGTTGTTTTTGCTAGCTTGCTAGGTTTTTCGTGGGCCGCAACAGTCGCAACCATACGTTTAAATGATCAGTTGCCTGCCGATTGGCAACAAAAAAGCATCAATATTGTTGGCATTATTGCCACGCTGCCTGAAGTGACCGAAAAAGGTGAGCGTTTTCAGTTTGATGTAGAAAAAATTCTAACGCAAGATACGACAAAAACCTTAAAAATCCCAAGCCATATTTCGCTTAATTTTTATGGCAACAGCGGTTCTATAAATCTCAATAACGAACCGAGCAGACTCAACCAATTTCATGCGGGCGAGCGCTGGCAATTAACAGTAAAACTGAAGCGGCCGCACACCACTTACAACCCGCATGGCTATGATTTTGAAATTTGGGCGCTTGAAAATAATATTCGTGCCACGGGCAGCATTAGCAGCAAAAGTGGTTATAAAAAACTAAACAATTTTGTGTGGCGACCCAGTTATATGGTTGAACGCGTGCGCGAAAAAGTTGGCAACCAAATTAGCCAAACGCTAGCAAATAAGCCATACGCAGGCGTAATTCGCGCTTTGGTAATTGGCGATGACAGCCAAATTACGCAAACCCAATGGAGCGTGTATTTGCGTACTGGCGTAAATCATTTAATGAGCATTTCTGGCTTGCACATTACCATGCTTGCGGGCTTGGCGTATGCAATTGCAGCATTTATTTGGCGCCGCATACCAAACCTAGTGCTACGCTTGCCCACGCGCAAAGCGGCAACCATTATTGGGCTGATTGTTGCCGTTTGTTATTCTTTATTAGCGGGCATGTCGCTGCCCACACAGCGCACGCTTATTATGCTAATTACCTTTGCGTTTGCCATGTTATGGGGCAAAAATTTGGCCATTTCACGCGCTTTAGCGATTGCGCTAATGGTGGTGGTTTTGCTTGATCCGTGGGCGAGTATGGCTGCAGGCTTTTGGCTATCGTTTAGCGCAGTTGCCATTATTGCTTACGTTTCTATAGGAAGATTGTCTGCGCAGCATTGGTTTAAAGAGGCTGTGCACACGCAGTGGGCGATTACGCTTGGCTTGCTACCTTTGCTAATTGCGCTATTTGGGCAAACCTCTATCGTTTCGCCGCTGGCTAACGCGTTTGCGATTCCTATCATTAGTTTAATCGTCGTGCCACTGGCAATTTTAGGCAGCATTATTCATATTGATTTTATTTTGCAGGCTGCTCACTTTATGTTAACAATTTGCATGCAAGGGCTTAGTTGGTTGGCGGCTTTACCCACTTGGCAGCAAGCCGCGCCGCCAATGTGGGCAATAGTTTGCGCGGTGTTTGGCGTTTTATGGTTGCTATTGCCGCGCGGATTTCCGCAGCGTTGGCTAGGTTTAATTTTGTTAATTCCACTATTTTTTGCTGTTCCACCTCGACCAGAAGCTGGGGGTATGCAGGTTGCGGTGCTAGATATTGGCCAAGGTTTAAGTGTGGTGGTTAAAACCGCAAACCATACTTTATTATATGACGCTGGCCCAAAATTTAACGAGCAATCGGACGCGGGTGGACGCATTGTGGTGCCGTATTTGCGCGGCGAAGGCATTAAAAAACTCGATGGTTTTATGCTGAGCCATAACGATATTGATCACAGTGGCGGCGCGGCTTCTGTACTCGCGCAAGTGCCTGTGGGCTGGTTTGCAAGCTCGTTTACCGAATCACAGACGATTCAGCTACCGCCAAAACCGCTTAAATGCTTTGCTGGCCAACATTGGCAATGGGATGGCGTTAGTTTTGTAGTACTGCACCCAAGCTTACCAAGCTACAATGACGCAAATCTAAGCGATAATAATAGAAGCTGCGTGGTTAAAATCAGCAGCCAATTTGGCAGTATTTTACTCACAGGTGATATTGAAGAGCCAGCCGAAGCCAGTCTATTAGCCGCTAATGCAGATAAGCTTAAAAGTGATGTGTTAATCGCCCCGCATCATGGTAGCAAAACCTCATCTAGCGCGCCGTTTTTGCAGGCTGTTGATGCACAGCAGGTTATTTTTACCGTAGGCTATTTAAATCGATTTAAGCATCCTAAGCCAGAAATCGAAACGCGCTATAAAGAAAGTGGTGCTCTTGAATTTCGCTCAGATTACACAGGCGCGCTGCTAATAAATTTTACGCGCAACATGCCATTGCAAATACTGGCTTGGCGGCAAGCACAGCCCCGATATTGGCATGACGATTTTCAATTAAATTTAAAATAAACATTTATCTGGATATTAATTAGCATTTAACTTGGTGTGAACAAGTAAAATTAAACAAAGAAACTTGCCCAAACGTCCGCTTCCAGCTAAAGTAACGCCAGTTTTAAATGATTAAGGAGTATTGCTGTGTGGGAAATTATTAAGGCTGCAGGTTGGCCAATCTGGCCGTTGCTTATTGCCTCTCTTATATCAATTGTGATTATTTTGGAGCGTCTTTTAACATTGCGGCGCGATATAGTTGCACCAAGTAATTTGCTGCCAGAAGTACAAAAGTGGCTGGGGCAGGGCGGCGTTACCAAAGAAATGTTGCATAAGTTAGAGCAACATTCACCGCTAGGCCAAATTTTTGCCAACGCGTTAGCAAACGCTAAAAATTCGCGTGAAATAACCAAAGAAGCCATCGAAGAAACAGGCCGCGCGGTTGCCCATAAATTAGAACGCTATTTACCCACATTAGGCACTATTGCCACCGTTTCACCTTTATTAGGTTTGCTGGGTACGGTGATTGGTATGGTTGAGTTATTTGGCTCGTTCACCAATAGTGGCCATGATGTAGCGCAATTTGCGCGCGGTATTTCGGTTGCTTTATACAACACGGCGGCAGGCATTGTGGTGGCTGTGCCCGCCATGATTGCGTATCGTTACTACCGCAGCAAAGTAGATGATTTGTTGGTGGATATGGAACAGCAGGCGATTAAATTAGTAGAAATCTTGCACGGCCAACGTAACTAATTCGTTTTAAATCGACTGAATATCGCGGTGTTTTTGTTCGTCGTACTTAATGTACTGCCTTCACAAAAATGCCTTGTCTTTAGCCGATTTCAAAGCGAATTGATTTATTAAATTTAGCAGCAAAGCCTATAAGGTCTACTTAATATGAATTTTCAACGCGGCAGACGTCACGAAGAGCTCGAGATGAATCTTGTGCCTTTAATTGACGTGTTATTAGTCATTATTATTTTCTTGGTGGTGAGCGCCACATTTTCGCGCACCAGCGAGTTGCAAATCAACCTGCCAACAGCTGAGGCCAATAGTCCACAAGATAAACCACTAGTAATTACGGTTGAGGTAGATGCAACAGGCCGCTACATGGTAAATAATAAAGCGGTTGATAGTGCCGATGTAGCCAGTATTGCCAGTGCACTTACTAAGGCGGCGGGCGATGGTAAAGAGCCAACGATTGTGATTAATGCGGACGCAAAAACCACCCACCAAAGCGTGATTAATGTGATGGAAGCCGCGCGCCAAGCCAATTACACGCACATTACTTTTGCCACGCAAATTGGCGCTGAGTAATCTTGCCACAAAAAGTGTCGTCTATGCTTTGTGCTATTGACGACAACGTTTAAATCGTTATTAAACGTTAAAACCGATATCGAATGTCAAAACCCATTAACCACCAAGTGAGCAACCTAGAAAAATCTGCTGAAAAAGCCGCTCAAAAACCAGTGCACATCGCCAACGCAAAAGTGCTGTATTTGCGTCTGCTTCGCTATGCCTGGCGTTATAAACTTGTGTTTGCGCTGGGTATTTTTTCGCTGATTATCTTATCTGCCACCAATACGGGCTTTTTAGCCACCATTAAGCAAGTAACCGATGAAGGTTTTGTGAAGCAATCGCCGGACAAAATACGCTTCTTGCCGTTTATGTTGTTTGGGCTGATGGCACTACGCGCAATTTCTGGGTTTTTTTCAAACTTTTCAATGCGCTGGATAGCGCGGCGCATTGTAGAGGCCTTGCGCCGTGATACTTTTAAAAAGTTAATGCAGTTACCAGTTGCTTTCTACGATGCGCATTCTGCAGGCTTAATTATCTCAAAACTGACTTATGACGCAGAGCAAATGTCGGGCGCGTGCACAAAAGTTGTATTAACTGTGGTGCGCGATACGCTAACCGCTATTGGTATTTTGGCTTACATGCTGTATCTCGATTGGCGTTTAACACTGATTTTTGCGTTAGTTGCGCCAATAATGGCGTTTTATTTAAAGAAAATGACGCCAAAAATACGCGAGGCAGGTAAGTTCACGCAGCAATCGGTGGGCGAGATGACCAAAGCCGCTGAAGAAGCGATTGCTGGGCAGCGCATTGTAAAGATTTTTGGCGCGACTGATTTTGAGTTTAAACGCTTTGCCAGCGTTGCGGGCAAAAACCGCCATATGCAAGTGCGCTTGGCGCGGCTATCAAGCTTAAACAGCATGGTGGTTGAGCTGCTAGCCGCGATCTCGCTTGGGCTGGTGGTGTATTACGCCGTTGGCCGTTTTAGTGCGGGTGAGTTTGCGGCATTTATTGGCGCACTATTAATGTTAATTGCGCCGATTAAAAATTTAACTGCCGTCAACGAAGAGTTGCAGATTAGTTTATCGGCCGCACAAAGTGTGTTTGAGGTAATTGACACGCCCGTCGAAATTAACGAAGGTGATAAAACAATTGGCCGCGCGAAGGGCGCAATAACATTTAAAAATGTGACGCTAAATTATGCTAACACTAAAAACGCAGCACTTAAAAATGTGAGCTTTAATATTGCGCCTGGCGAAAAAGTAGCGCTAGTTGGCCGATCTGGCGGCGGTAAGACCACGCTGGTAAACTTGTTGCCGCGTTTTTACGAGTTGCAACAAGGTTTAATCATGCTCGACGGTATCGATATTCGCGCGTTAGAACTTAAAAATCTGCGCAGTCAATTTGCGCTGGTTAGCCAAGATATAATTTTGTTTAACGACACCATTTTTAACAACATTGCCTACGGCGTGCTGCGTGATGCTAGCGAAGCTGAAGTGATTGCCGCTGCCAAAGCCGCCCATGCGTGGGAGTTTATTTCGCAGTTGCCAAATGGTTTGCAAAATGAAATTGGCGACCGCGGTGTGCGCCTTTCTGGCGGCCAGCGTCAGCGCATTGCCATTGCACGCGCGATTCTTAAAAACGCACCGATTTTATTGCTAGATGAAGCAACCAGCGCGCTAGATACCGAATCGGAGCAGCACGTGCAAGCCGCGCTAGATACCTTAATGCAAAACCGCACATCGATTGTGATTGCGCATCGCTTAAGCACGGTAGAAAATGCTGATAGAATTTTGGTGATGGATAAAGGTGAAATTATTGAATCGGGCAGTCACATGCAATTAATGGAAAAAAATGGCTATTACACTAAGCTATATCAAAAAGAACTTGAGTAATCTTAAATCATGACTTATATGCAAGAGGTGATTCAAACAGCTTGGCACCGCAAGAACGCCTTGTATTTTTTGGTTTTAAAGCCACTTTCTTGGTTGTTTGGCATGGTTACCGCCTCGCGGCGTTACAGTTATAAACAAGGTTTTTGTAAGTCTTATGCGCTGCCTGTGCCAGTTATTGTGGTTGGCAATATTAATATGGGCGGCAGCGGCAAAACGCCCGTGGTGATGTGGCTTGTTGAACAGCTTAAACAAAATGGCTACCAGCCCGCAGTGATTAGTCGCGGTTACGGTGGTAGCGTTAAAGATCCTACACCCGTAGGCATGAATAGCCCAGCAAGCTTGGTGGGCGACGAACCAGTACTGATTAAAAATCGTAGTGCTTGCCCGGTGTGGGTTGGCGCAAATCGTGTAAAAGTTGCAACTGCGTTATTAATTGCGCACCCAACATGTGATGTCATTATTAGTGACGACGGCCTGCAACATTACCAACTAAAACGCGATGTTGAAATTGCGGTAGTTGACGCAGAACAGCTTGAAAAATATGCTAGATTGTTGCCTGCAGGACAATTACGCGAGCCGTTATCGCGGTTAACAAATGTGGACGCGGTGATTTGTAATGGGCCAAAATCAGAAGAATCTTATTATCAAATGCAACTAGTGGGCGAGCAATTTTATAATTTGGCCGATTATAAAAAATATGCTCAAGCTGCTGATTTTAAACAAAAAATAATTAAGGCAATGGCAGGAATTGGCAAGCCAGAACATTTTTTTGAGCATTTGCGTCAATTAGGCATGACATTTGTTAGTGTAAGTTTTGATGATCATTTTGCGTTTAGCGCGCAAGACTTAGCTAAAATAGATTGCGATATACTAATTATGACCGAGAAAGATGCCGTAAAATGTAAACCATTCGCACAGCCGCATCACTGGGTGTTGCCTGTGACGGCCAATATTGATGCGGCTTTGTTGCCACTTGTATTGAAAAAACTAGCTTTTAGAAAAAATTAGCTTTCATAAGCTAGCTCATAAAAACTAGCTTGTCTCAATTAACTGAAGTAAAGGAGTGAATATGGACACTAAATTACTGCAAATTTTAGTTTGCCCCGTTACCAAAGGGCCGCTAATTTATGATAAAAAAGCGGGTGAGCTTATTTCAAAATCGGCACGCTTGGCCTACCCCATTCGCGATGGCATCCCCGTAATGTTAGAAGACGAAGCCAGAAAGCTTGACCCAGATAAAAAGATTGATTAAGTGACCGCTGAAGTTGTGGCTCTTAAAATTGCAGACTTTAAAATAGTCATTCCCGCGCGTTACGCAAGCAGC
>JAYTEL010000100.1:0-15032 GCA_043735225.1 Methylotenera sp.
AACACCCTCACATCATAAGCAAACTAATAGCAAAATATCCTAAGGGCAAGTAGTCAGCCAAATAGGGTGGGTACTTGAACCCTCGCAATAGCTGACCTCGCAACATTCAACTGCGTGGGTAACAAGTTTCCCACCCTACAAATCTAAGCAAATAGAGCTTTTACTGGCGCATAACTCAAACGGTGTTGCGGGCAAATGCCATGTGCCTGCAAAGCCAATAGGTGCGCGGCTGTTGAGTAGCCTTTATGTTTGGCAAAGCCGTATTGCGGGTAGGTTTTATCCAGCGTATATAGCTCAGCATCGCGTGCGACTTTGGCTAGAATAGATGCAGCTGAAATGGCCTGTACTTTGCTATCACCCTTTACAATCGCCTCGCATGGCAAACTGATTTTTGGACATTTATTGCCGTCAACTTGCACTAATATTTCACCCATATCAGGCGTAATATTAAATTGCGTTTGCATGGCTTCAATGGCGCGCTTCATGGCCAATAAACTAGCCTGAAGTATATTAATTTCGTCGATTTCTTGGCAGGCGCAACTGGCAATGCCCCAAGCGAGTGCTTTGGTTTTAATTTCAACACTTAAAAAATCACGCTTTTTCTCAGAAAGTTTTTTTGAGTCTGCCAAACCAATAATCGGATTATTAATATCTAGTATCACCGCCGCCGCATAAACACTGCCTGCCAGCGGTCCGCGCCCTGCTTCATCTACGCCGCAGATTATTTGCATAAAAACTCAATTCTAAACTTTCTATTAACTTCCGTCATTCTGAGCACAGCGAAGAATCCAAGCCATGCAATATACTGACTGGACTCTTCGCTGCGCTTAGAACGACGAGCAAGGTGTTTTACAAATAACTCAACACAACTTCTGCCGCTTTTTTGGCGCTATTTTGCTTTAAGCTATGGTGAATGGTGGTGAACGTTTGTTTGATTTCTTTTAAATAGTCATCATCAGCCAACAAGCGATTGACAGCATCGGCCAACTTTTGCGGAGTGGCGTCATTTTGCAATAGCTCTGGCACCAAAAACTTCCCTGCTAAAATATTGGGCAGCCCCACATAAGGCTGATAGCGCATACGCTTGAGTATTTGCCAGCTAATAGCGGGCATTTTGTAAGTAATTACCATCGGTTTTTTCAGTAGTGCGGCTTCAAGCGTAGCAGTGCCAGAGGCCACAATCACTATGTCTGCAGCTTCCATGGCATCGTGCGCGTGGCCGAATAAAATATCTAAATCTAGCGTATCAATTGGTTCATCATCATTAATTAGGTTGGCTTGGTTGTGGCTAATATTATTGTATAGCGCGGTTTCAAACAGTTGGCGGGTTTGGCGAGTAATAAGCGGGACTAAGAATTTAACGCTATCAAATTTAATGCTAGCGAATTTAATGCTGTCAGTTTCAACGTTGTCAGTTTCAACATTGTCAGTTTCAGCGCTGCCAAACTTAACGCCAGCAAATTCCGCATTTTTATGTTGTTTGCTAATAATTAATGCGGTTTTAATTAGTAAATCGGCATGTTGCTTTACTTCACTTTGGCGACTACCTGGCAACATGGCGATGACAAGTTTATTTTTCTCTATTTTTAATATTTCGCGCGCTTCAGCTCTATTCGGTTCTAGCGGTAGCTCATCTGCAAGCGGATGGCCAACGTAGGTAACAGGCACGCCCGCACTTTCATACAAAGCAGGCTCAAACGGAAACAAGGCCAACATGTGTGATGCGGCGCGCTTGATTTTGCCCATACGGCCGCCACGCCAAGCCCAGATTGACGGGCTAACGTAATGAATTGATGGAATGCCTTTGTTTTTAAACTTGCGCTCTAGCCAAAAATTAAAATCTGGCGCGTCAATACCGATAAAAACATCTGGCTTTTCAGCTAATAATTGCTTGAATAAACTGCGACGTAATTTGAGCAGGCCCCACAAATGCGTTAATACTTCTACATAACCGCGTACGGAGAGTTTTTCAATTGGAAACAGACTTTTAGCACCTTCGCGTTGCATTTTTGGGCCAGCGATGCCTATAAAAGTTAAATCGCTACGTTGTGCATTTAAGGCGCGTATTAAATGACCACCCAGCAAGTCCCCCGAGGCTTCCCCAGCCACAATTGCTATTTTAGGCATACAAAAACTTTATGAAATTTAGCGGATAATACCGCGATTGGCGTGCTTTAAAAAGTCTGTTAATAGCTTAATTTCAGCACAACTTTTTTCCATCTCGGCCAACTCAAGTTTGGCTTCTTCTAGTGTTAAATTGTTACGGTACAGCACTTTATAAGCACGTTTAATTTGCATGATGGTATCTAACGAAAAGCCGCGCCGTTTAAGGCCTTCAGCGTTAATGCCATGCGGATTCGCATCGTATCCAGACGCGGTAATGTAAGGTGGAATGTCTTTAAACACCACCGAATTAACCGCAGTCATCACATGTGCACCAACTTTGCAATATTGATGAATCAACGTAAAACCACCTAAAATCGCGTAATCATGAATATCTACGTGGCCTGCGAGCGAGCTATTATTGGCCATAATCGTGTGATTACCAATTTGGCAATCGTGCGCAATATGCACATAAGCCATAATCCAGTTATCGTTACCAATTCTAGTCGCGCCCTTATCTTGTACCGTGCCGCGATTAAACGTACAAAATTCGCGAATGGTATTGTTATCGCCAATTTCAAGCGTGGTAGGCTCACCTGCGTATTTTTTATCTTGCGGCGCTTCGCCAAGCGATGAAAATTGAAAAATTTGATTGTTTTTACCAATGATTGTTGGGCCGTTAAGCACAACGTGACTCCCAATTATAGTATTTGCACCTACTTTCACGTTAGCGCCAATAATCGAATACGCGCCAACTGTTACGCTAGAATCAAGATCGGCTTTTGCATCAATAATTGCTGACGAATGAATATTAGATAGGTTTTTTGAAGACATAGATACTTAATGTATTTATATAGATAATATTATTAACTAATTGATTTTGAATAATTTTTATTTTTCTATTGTTTTTAAAATGCACATCATGCTTGCCTCAGCTACAATCGCGCCATCAACCGTTGCAACGCCAATATATTTCCAAATGCCTTTTAAAATACGATCAATTTTGACGTTTAAAATAAGCTGATCGCCCGGCGAAACTGGTTTTTTAAAACGCGCACTATCAATGCCCGCAAAATAATACACAGAATCATCTGTTGGTTTTGCGCCCATGGTTTTAAATGACAAAATTGCGGCCGCTTGCGCCATCGCTTCAACAATTAATACGCCTGGCATGACGGGATGATGCGGAAAATGACCAGGGAAAAACGGCTCGTTGATGGTGACATTTTTAAGCGCAGTAATTTCTTTGCCAAGCTCCATCGAGATGACGCGGTCTATCAACACAAATGGATAGCGATGCGGCAAATGATCAAGAATTTCGTGAATATTCATGGCGGTTGCGTTAATTTCAGTCATATTGTGCTCTTTAAAATTTTGTTAGCCGCCAACTCAACAAGGCTAATTTCTAATGATTTTATTTTATTTGCTAATTGATTTAAATGGCGGATATTCGCAGCCGTTTTTAACCAATCTTCGTGCGCTTGCGATGGCATTAGCGCTGTATAAGTGCCCGCTTTGTTAATAGAGCGCATGATCATACTGCCTGGCGATATTGTTACATCATCAGCAATACTCAAATGACCTAGAATCATTGCTGCGCCGCCTATTTTACAATGCTTGCCGATGACGGCGCTACCGGCAATACCTGTACAGCCAGCAATCACTGTATGCGCGCCAATGCGGCAGTTATGGGCAATCTGGATAAGATTATCTAGTTTAACGCCCTCTTCAATCACCGTGTCATCAATTGTACCGCGATCAATTGTGGTGTTGGCACCAATATCAACAAAGTCATGAATAATAACGCGGCCAACTTGCGGAATTTTCACCCAAAAATTGCTTGAATTAGCACTTGTTTTCTCGATATTTACTTGCTCGGTAACCGTTTGCTCGGCATAGCCAAAACCATCATTACCAATTACGCAACCCGAAAATAAATGACAGTGTTGGCCAATTTGCGTGCCATGTTTAATCGTGACGTTCGCCTCTAAAACTGTGTTGTCACCTATGCTAACATTACGCTCAATCACGCAGCCTGCACCAATGCCAGTGTTTTGCCCAAGTGTTACGTTTGCCTCAATTACTACGTTTGCGCTAATGCTGCAATTGGCAGCAATTTTGCAAGAAGCATCTACGACTGCACTTGCGTGAACGCCCTGTGCTGCAACGTATTTTGGATTGAGTAATTGTGAAACCTTTGCAAAATAGGCGTAAGGATTATCAGAAATTATCTTGGGTAACTTGGTGAGCGCAGCGTGCTCAGACTTAATAATAACGGCGCTGGCAACGGTATTTTCTAGCTGTATTTTATATTTATAATCGTTAAAAAAAGCTATGGCGCCTGGTTGCCCCAACGCCAATGAACCTACCCGATGAATTTGCGTTTGTGCATTACCTGATATTTGCCCACCTAATAGATCGGCAATTTGTTGAATAGTTAACATTAACTGGCTTTGCATGTGGCATAAACTTTATAGCGTGAGTTGCATCAAGCCTATTTTTTACCAAGTAGCTTCAATACTTTTTCAGTTATATCAATTTTTCTGCTGGCAAACGCAACGCCGCCATAGACAACTAAATCATAGCCATCTGTTTCAGAAACAGTCTGCACGGCCTTATTAATACGATCTTGCAGGCTAGAAAGCTCTTCATTTTTACGTAAATTGATGTCTTCGCGTAGCTCGCGTTGCTTACGTTGAAATTCTATTTTTAAATTGGAAGCGTCGCGCTCTTTGTTGCGGCGCTCGGTATCAGAAAGTGTCACGCCTTCTTTATCTAAGATAGATTCAATATCACGAATCTGTTTTTGCATTTTGTCGAGGTCAAGCGAGCGTGGACTAAATTCACGTTCTAATTTTTTGCCACTTTCAGCAGTTTGCGGCGCATCTTGTAAAATTTTGTCAACTTGCACATAACCAATTTTTAGTTCGGCCGCACCAATATTAGCGCTTAAGCCCATCGCTAGACCAGCCATCATCAATAGTTTAAACAGTTGTTTCAATTTATTACTCCTAACTTTTTGAGCGTTAAAGCTCGATTTTTTTAGTATTTAAAACTGCGATCCAAGTTGGAACTGCAAGCTTTGCGTTCTATCGCCCTCTTTTTTATTAAGTGGGCGTGCAAGCACTAATTTTAATGGACCAAATGGCGAATACCAACTGATGCCAACGCCAGCAGAATATCGCATATCGCCCAAACTAATGGTTTGACCATTACCGTAAACATCACCCGCATCCATAAAAGCACTTAGGCGAAATTGAGATGAGTTTTTAATAAAGGGTATGGGCGCAAATAGCTCTGCATTGCCCACAATGCGCGTAGTACCGCCAATAGCATAATCAAGCTTGGTGATAGGATCAATATCACGCGGGCCAATTGCGCCATTATCAAAACCGCGCACCGAATTGACGCCGCCCACATAAAAGTTTTTGAAAAATGGGTATTTTTTGTTGCCATAACTATCAGCATAACCTAGCTCACCGTTAAGCATAAATACAAAGTCTTTTTTCAGCTGTTTATACCAAGTATGTTTATATTCAAGTTTGTAATAATTTAAATCAAGCACTGGCAAAGCTACCTCGGCCGACACGCGTTGATGCGTACCTGTATTCGGATACAAAATATTGTCGCGCGAGTCGAACGACCATGCAGCTGACAAAGGTAGTGAATTACTAGTGCAACCGCTGGTATTACCGCAATAATCGATATATTGTTTAGGGCTGTTATTGCTTAGCTTAATTTTGGTAAAATCGCCCGATAAGCCAACTGAGAAAAACTCTCTTTCGCCTAGAGGCAAGCCAAAACGCACACCACCGCCGTATGATTGACTGCTATAAGTAGCAACGTTAAGTGATTGAGTATCTACATCGCGCCGGTATACATCAAAGCCGCGGCTAATGCCATCGGGTTTAAAGTAGGGATCGGTGTATGAAAGTGAATAAGTCGTGTTAACTTTGCCCGTATTGACTTGGGCCGATACTTGATTGCCAGTGCCTAAAAAGTTAGGCTGATTGACCGTAATTCCTAAAACCACGCCTTCGCTACTGGATAATCCCGCACCAAATTGAATGCTACCAGTTGATTTTTCGGTAACGTTGATATTCAAATCAACTTGGTCATTACTACCTGCCACAGCTGGCGTTTCAATATCAACCGTATCAAAGTAGCCTAAACGATTTAAACGCTCTTTAGAACGATTAATTTTATCGCCTGCATACCAAGCTGATTCTAACTGGCGCATTTCACGGCGTAATACAGAATCGCGCGTGCGCGTATTGCCCGTTAAATTAATGCGGCGCACATAAACCCGCTTGCCAGGATCAACAAAAAAGGTAAAAGCAGCGGTGTGATTTTCTTTATTAATTTCAGGAATAGCATTCACGTTAGAAAACGCATAACCTTCATTACCTAACCTGTCGCCAATTGCTTTACTACTTTCAGTAATTTTTTGGCGATTAAATACATCACCTTTTTCAATCGTAATCAATGGCTTAAGATCAGCTTCTGGTACTTGCAATTCACCCGCCAGCTTCACATCGCTGATGGTGTATTTTTCGCCTTCTGTTACGTTTACAGTAATATAAATATCTTGTTTATCGGGCGAAATCGATACTTGCGTAGAGTCAACCGCGAACTCTAAATAACCTTGATTTAAGTAAAATGACTTTAAGGTTTCTAAATCGGCGGTCAATTTTTGTTTGGAATATTGATCGTCTTTGTTCCACCAACTCATCCAATTTGGGGTTGTTAGTAAAAATTCTGCGCGTAAATCGTCGGTGGTATACGCTTTATTGCCAACAATATTAATGTCCCGAATTTTAGCTGCTATGCCCTCTTCAATCTCAAAGCGTACCGCTACACGATTGCGCTCTAGTGGGCTAACCACTGTTTTTACCGTTGCGCCGTATTTACCTTGCGATAAATATTGGCGTTTAATTTCTTGCTCGGCGCGATCTAATTGTGATTTGTCAAAAATTTGACCTTGCTCAATGCCAATTTGCTTTAAGCCTTCAGTCATTTTATCTGAGGGAAAAGATTTATTACCCGAAAAATCAATTTTGGCAACCGATGCGCGCTCTTGCACTGTCACCACCAGTACATCATTATCAGCCTCAATACGCACATCTTTAAAAAAACCTGTGCCGTAGAGCGACTTAATGGCTTGTGTGGCTTTTTCGTCACTCATTACATCGCCAGCTTGCACGGGCAAATAAGTAAATATAGTGCCAGGCTCAGTACGTTGCAAGCCTTCTACGCGAATATCTTTAATCACGAAAGGCTCTAAAGCCAACACATGTTGACTAAAGAATGTAGCAATTAGCGCTGGAATTATTGCAGGAATGAGTCGCTTTTTAAGCAAAATCTTGTTGAGTAAAATATTGGTAAACAAATTATTAACCCGCTATTAATCGGTTGAAGTCGTTAAAAATGGCAATTGTCATGAGTAAACCTAAAAGTGCAAACCCTATTCTTTGCCCTGCCAGCATTGTTTTTGTTGTAACTGGCGAACCTTTTACTATCTCAGCAATATAATACATCAAATGGCCGCCATCTAACACGGGAATTGGCAAAAGATTCAGTACGCCAATACTAATACTGACCAGCGCCAAAAATTCTAAAAACGGTTTAATGCCTAAGTTGGCGCTTTCGCCCGCAATCGTTGCGATAGTCACCGGGCCGCTCAAACTTTTTACTGACACTTTGCCCATCAGCATTTTCCACAACATTTTTAAACTAAAAGTAGCTGTCGTCCAAGTTTTTTTTACAGCTTGAACCATGCTTTGCGCTGGAGAATAACTAATATTAATCAACATCTTATTTATTTCAATTTGCGATGGTTTGGCGCTAGCGCCAAGTCGACCAATGGTTTTGCCGTTGTCTATAATTGCTTCTGGTGTTGCGGAAATTTCTAGGTTTTGTTGTTGACGCTGCACTTGTAACGTTAGCGATTTATTTGGACTTGCTTGTATTATTTGCACCATATTTTGCCAATCATTCACTGGCACACTATCAATAGCAATCACATGGTCATTTACCTGCAAGCCAGCTTTTTGCGCGGCTGACTTTGGTAATATCTCACTTATAACGGTAGCTACCGCAGGTTGCGCTTCAGCTATACCTAATCTTTTTAATATATCAATTTCTGGGTCTTGGTTTATTCCTACAAAGCTTATTGTCAAAGCCAATTGTTCATTGTTATTACTAATTACTGTCATCTCAACCGATGGGCGCTCTAGCGATTGTTTTAATAAAACCCAGCGCGCATCTTGCCAACTTTTAACTGACTCACCATTAATAGATTTAACTAATTCACCAGACCTTACGTTGGCAATGTTTGCAGCGCTATTTGGTTCAACTTCGCCAATAATAGGTTTAACGCCAGCTACGCCTTGCATAAACAATAGCCAATACAGCGCAATTGCCAGCAGCAAGTTGGCCGCTGGCCCTGCACAAACAATCAACATGCGTTTCCACACTGCTTGGCGATTAAATGCGCGCGTTAAATCTGATTCAGAGTAATTAATGTGCAGTGCTTGCGGACTCTCTGCGCGCTCTGCTTCTAATTCTCTTTCATCGAGCATTTTTACAAAACCGCCTAATGGAATCGCAGCAAGAATAAACTCGGTTTTGTCTTTGCCAAACGTTTTTGTGAATAATGGTTTGCCAAAACCAACCGAAAAGCGCAGCACTTTAACGCCGCACCAGCGCGCAACTTGAAAGTGACCAAATTCGTGAATTGTTACCAAAATACCAATAGTGACTATGAAAGCAATGATGGTCATCATACCGTTACCAGCCTTTTTGCAGATGATTGTTGTAAACAAGTTTGCGCAAAACTTCTAGACTCTTGGTCGACAGCAATTAATTGCTCAACCGAGCTGACAGGCGCTATTTTAATGGTGTTTAGAGCCGATGAAATCAAATGGGCAATATCTAAAAAGTGGCATTGCTTGCTTAAAAACGCCGCCACTGCTACCTCGTTGACCGCATTTAAAATGGCCGGTGCGGTGCCGCCTAATTGCAATGCATCATAAGCCAGCTGCAAACACGGAAAGCGCTTTTTATCAGGCGCTTCAAACTCTAGTTTAGCAATCTCTAGTAAATTTAGCGAAGCCACGCCAGATTCAATGCGGTTTGGGTAGGCCAGCGCGTAGGCAATTGGCGTGCGCATATCAGGGTTGCCCAGCTGCGCCAGCACGCTGCCATCAATATATTCCACCATTGAGTGAATGATGCTTTGCGGATGCACAACGACGTCAATTTGACTAGGTTTTGCATTAAATAACCAGTGCGCCTCAATCACCTCCAAGCCTTTATTCATTAGGCTTGCCGAATCAATGGTGATTTTTGCGCCCATTATCCAGTTGGGATGTTTCAGCGCGAGCTCGGGGGTAACATTGTTGAGTTGGCTTTGCGAATATTGCCTGAAAGGCCCACCCGATGCGGTTAAAATGATTTTTTTTACGCCGCCATCTGCCAAGTGTTCTAAATGCCGCGGCGGCATCACTTGAAAAATCGCATTATGCTCGCTATCTATTGGCAATAGCGTTGCGCCGCCTTTTTTAACCGCCTCCATAAATAAACTGCCTGCCATCACCAGCGTTTCTTTATTCGCAAGCAAAATACGCTTGCCCGCATACGCGGCGGCCATGGCTGGCTGCAACCCAGCTGCGCCAACAATCGCGGCCATAACGCTATCAACTGCATTATCACTAGAAACTTGTATCAGGCCGCTTAAGCCCGCCAGCACTTGCGTTGCACTATTATGTGCTTTTAGTTTTGCACTTAAATCAAGCGCGGCTTTTTCATCCAACAACACGGCAAATTTGGGGTGAAATTGCAAACATTGTTTAAGTAGTGCATCAACATTTGCATTAGCGGCAAGTGCGTAAACCTGATACAAATTGGTGTGGCGCGCAATCACATCTAGTGTTTGTTGGCCAATTGTACCAGTGCTGCCCAAGATAGTAATATTTTGCAAGGTGTTATTTTGCGTGGTGTTATTTTGCAAGGTGATATTTTGCATTAATGGGCCGCCATCAAATAATTAAACAGATAAATCATCAAAATAGCAATTGGCAAACTAGGAATAATGCCGTCAATACGGTCCAAAATACCGCCGTGGCCAGGCAAAAGGTTGCCGCTGTCTTTAAGGTTCATTTGTCGTTTCATCATCGATTCAAACAAATCACCCACCACGCCTAATATTGTTACAAGCCATAAACCAGGAAAGATGGCGAGCGTGTGTATACCAAAACTAATGTACAAAATAGCGCCAAAAAATGTCACGCCAATTAAAGCGCCCGCCACGCCCTCCCACGTTTTGCCTGGGCTTATGCTGGGGGCAAGCTTGTGTTTACCAAAATTTTTGCCTGCAAAATACGCCGCGCTATCGGCTATCCAAATGGTTGCTAACAGCATTAAAACTAACTTTGCATCTACAATTTTTGCACATATTATGGCTAACAAAAGTGGCAACATTAGTAGCCAACCCAATAAAGCCTTTGCAATTAAGCCATGCAACTTAATTTGCTTGGCAAACCAAATAGGTACAATAAGCAACCAAAAACAAGCAGAAAAGGCAAAAATTATTAAAGATTGATAGAAAAATTGATGTAAATTATTTTGCTGCAAGCGCAATATTATATAAACGCCAATTGCTAACGAGATAAGCACATAAGCAACAATCTGCGAGCTGTTAAAATCCACCATTTGCGCCCATTCACGCAGCGCCAGAAGCGTGATTAACAACATCAAGACTGCCCAGTTAACGGTTGACAACATAAATAAAGCGGGAATAAAGGCAGCAATTAGTACTATAGCAGTAATAATGCGCGTTTTTAACATGCAATTTGGCTAAGGCAAATGATTAGCATATTAAGCTGGCGTCACCAGTTGCTCACTCGTACGACCAAACCTGCGCTCGCGCTGTTGAAAGGAGTGAACGGCGGCCTGAAATGCTACATCATCAAAGTCTGGCCACAAGGTGTCGGTAAAATAAAGCTCGGTATAGGCCAATTGCCATAACAAAAAATTGCTCACGCGCTTTTCACCGCCAGTGCGAATAAATAAATCAGGCTCGGGCGCATAATGCATGGCTAAATATGGCGTTAAATCTTCTTCCGCAAATTGCCCTGCAAACTTAGGATGTTGCAGCATCATTTTGTTGGCAGCCTGCAAAATATCCCAGCGACCACCGTAATTAGCGGCAATTGTTAAGGTTAAACCCGTGTTAGCAGCTGTAAGCTTTTCTGCGGCTTCAATTTGCGCTATAAGCGCAACATTAAAGCGGCTACGATCGCCAATTAAAACTAGTTTGATATTGTTTTCGTGCAGTTTAGCGACTTCACGTTTCAGAGCGTCCATAAACAAACCCATTAAAAACGAAACCTCGTCATTTGGCCTACGCCAATTTTCACTGCTAAAAGCAAATAAAGTGAGAAATTTAACGTTTTGTTTTACACAGGTTTTAACCATTGAGCGCACAATTTCTACGCCGCGCTTATGCCCTGCAACACGCGGCAGAAAGCGCTTTCTCGCCCATCTGCCGTTGCCATCCATAATCACCGCAATGTGGGCTGGAATCTCGTCAACATCGGGAATGTTTTGCGTGGAACTTGAAAAAAGTCTCATATAATAATGACTATTAAACGGCCATTAAGTCAATTTCTTTGGCGGCTAATAGCCTCTCAACTTCCAACACCGCCTTATCTGTCATTTTTTGCACATCATCTTGCACGCGACGTTCGTCATCCTCAGAAATTTCTTTGTCTTTTAATAGTTTTTTGAGCGTATCGTTTGCATCGCGGCGCACATTACGAATCGCTACCTTTGCGCCTTCTGCTTCACCGCGCACAATTTTGGTTAAATCGCGGCGGCGTTCTTCCGTCAACATTGGCATTGGCACGCGAATCAAATCACCATTGGTGGCGGGGTTTAAGCCTAAATCACAATCACGAATGGCTTTTTCTACTTTGCCAATCATACTTTTTTCGTAAGGCTGCACATTAATAGTGCGCGAGTCGCCTAAATTCACGTTTGCCACTTGATTTACTGCCACCATGCTGCCGTAATAGTCCACCATCACATGATCCAGCAAACCTGTGTGGGCGCGGCCTGTACGCACTTTGGCTAAATCATTTTTAAGTGATTCCAGCGACTTTTGCATTTTACTATCAGCGGTTTTTTTAATATCTTCTAACATGACCTTCTCCAACTTATTTTTATATAATGGTGCTTAAATAACTACGCGCGTGCCTTCGATTTCGCCCATTACCACACGTTTTAGTGCGCCAGCTTTAAAAATATTAAATACAGCTATAGGTAATTTTTGATCGCGACACAAAGTAAACGCTGTTGCATCCATTACTTTAAGATTTTTTACAATCGCCTCGTCAAAAGTAACGGTTTCATACATGGTGGCCGTTAGGTCTTTTTTTGGGTCGGCGGTATAAATGCCATCCACTTTAGTGGCTTTTAGCACAATGTCGGCATTAATTTCTGCGCCGCGCAAGGCCGCTGCGGTGTCTGTGGTAAAAAAAGGATTGCCCGTGCCTGCGCCAAAAATCACCACACGGCCTTTTTCAAGCGCCCGCAACGCCTTTGCGCGCACGTATGACTCTACAAATTCTATTCCAAGGGCAGATTGCACACGCGACTCAACACCTATGTGACGCATAGCATCTTGCAACGCTAATGCGTTCATTACAGTTGCCAGCATGCCCATATAATCCGCCGTTGCGCGGTCCATACCTTCAGCTGCAGGTGCTACTCCGCGAAAAATATTACCACCGCCAACGACAATGCCAACTTCAACGCCTAAATCAACAATTTCTTTCACTTGCTCAACAATATTAGAAATTGTTGTGCGATTAATGCCATAAGCGTCGTCGCCCATCAAGGCTTCGCCAGAGAGCTTGAGTAAAATGCGTTTGTAGGCGGGTTTGGCCATAGATTCCTTGAAATATTACTTTAGAACTAATTTTGAATATTTAACCATAAACTAGGCTTATTAGCTTATATTTTAAGATGGATTTTAATGATTTAGCTAAAAAAATAGGCTTAGCTTTTAGCTAAACCCATTTCTTAAAATTAACAAACTAGACGCTTAAAATCTAGCGAGCAATTTTTATACAATGTGCAAAAAGCAAAAACCAGAATAAACACGCATAAGTGCATAAGGTTCTTAAGTACTGCTTAGCGCCGCAAATGCGCCGCGTAGCAAATCTTGTTAAACTTTAGCCGCCGCCGCTACTTCAGCTGCGTAATCCACCACGGCTTTTTCAATGCCTTCGCCCACTGTAAACATCGTGAATGATGCAACCGACGCATTACGTGATTTAAGTAAAGATTCAATGGTAAATTTATCATCTTTAACAAATACTTGGCTAAGTAGTGTCACTTCTTTTAAGAATTTTGCCACGGTGCCATCGGCAATTTTCTCTAACATCGACTCTGGTTTGCCCGCTTCTTTGGCTTTTTCAATCGCAACGCGGCGTTCTGTGTCGATTAAATCTTGAGAAATGCCGGTTGCATCTAATGATTTCGGTTTTGCCGCTGCAATATGCATGGCAATATCTTTAGCTAAGGTGTCATCGCCGCCCACTAAATCAATTAACACGCCAATTTTGCTGCCGTGTACGTAGCTGGCTAGTTTACCTGCTGCGTTAATTTTTACAAATCGACGCGGCGTAATATTTTCGCCAATTTTACCCACCAATTGTGCGCGCGTTTCTTCAACGGTTGAGCCGTTCATGGTTAATGCGCCAACAGCAACAATGTCTGCCGCATTACTAGCAGCCACGGTTTTGGCTAATTGTGCAGTAAACGCTAAAAAGTCTTCATTTTTTGCGCAAAAATCTGTTTCAGAGTTTACTTCAATCATCGCCCCAGTTTTGCCGTCTACGCTAATCGAAATACCCACGGTACCTTCAGCCGCTACTCGGCCAGCAGCTTTACTGGCACGATTACCAAAGCGCACACGTAAAATTTCTTCCGCGCGCGTCATATCGCCCTGCGCTTCGGTTAATGCTTTTTTGCAATCCATCATTGGCGCATCGGTGCGCTCACGTAGTTCTTTTACCATTGATGCGGTGATTTCGGCCATTTTTTAGCTCCTAATGCTTAGATTTGACGTATTTTTAAATAGAAAAAGGGGCTACAAGCCCCTTTTTTATAATATTAATTACTCGGCTGTGGCTTCTGCAACTGCTTCTACAGCTTTTACAGGCATTTCTTCTTTGGCGGATTTCACCAATTCAGTCATCGCATTGGCGCGGCCATCTAATACCGCGTCCGCCATACCGCGTGCGTACAAACGAATCGCGCGTGATGAGTCATCGTTACCAGGAATGACATAAGCAACGCTATCAGGCGAGTTGTTCGTATCAACAATACCAATGACTGGAATACCTAATTTAGCCGCTTCAGTAATCGCGCCGCTTTCATGGCCAACGTCGATAATAAATATCGCGTCTGGCAAGCCGCCCATTTCTTTAATGCCGCCAATTGAGCGTTCTAATTTTTCGATTTCGCGCTTGTAACCAAGCGCTTCTTTTTTGCCAAATTTTTCTAGGCTGCCGTCAAGCAACATTGCATCAAAATCGTGCAGGCGTTTAATGGATTGTTTAACAGTTTTGAAGTTAGTTAACATGCCACCTAACCAACGGTGATTGACGTAAGCGCAACCTGCGCGAACGGCTTCTTCTTTAATAATATCGCGCGCTTGGCGCTTGGTGCCAACGAATAAAATGCGACCCTTGTTGGCTGCCAATGTGCGCGTATATTTCATCGCATCTTCAAATAGGGGCAAGGTTTTTTCAAGGTTAACGATATGAATTTTGTTGCGGTCACCAAAAATGTACTCTGCCATTTTTGGGTTCCAATAACGGGTTTGGTGGCCAAAGTGAACACCGGCCTCAAGCATTTGA
>JAYTEL010000101.1:0-2685 GCA_043735225.1 Methylotenera sp.
TGGTTGCGGCTGCGTTTAGAAGCGTATGCAGACGATATGCCTTCGCTACGTGCGCTGGGCACAGATGTAGTGAGTGAGCTTTGCGAGCGTTTATTGGCTTGGGGCGCGCCTAGTTTGCACTTTTACACGCTTAACCAAGCGGGAACTATTACTAATATTATCAATAATATTGGGGCAGGAAAAAGTGTCTTGTCAGCTGAAAAATAGTTCGCTTTAGCTAAAAACCGTACGAGAAAAGTTAATGTAGCGTTAATCCACGCGGATTAAATAGAGCATCCTCAACAAATAAATAATCTTTCTCGCGGCCCGCATTCCATAAGGCAATCATGGTAATCCAGCGCATTTCTTCAATTTTAATATGCGTTTGCTTAAGCGCCATTGCGCGGTCAACAATTAAATCGCGCTCCACATCGTTAATGACATTCGCTTGTTGCAAGAAAATTAGAAAACTAATGCTTTCGAGGCTAATTTTTTTGTACTCGCTATCACTAAATACGCGCATGCTGGTGTGTTGATGCGCATACACCGCTGGCGGCTCAATAAGCCTTGATTTCATAATGTGAAACCAATCAAACGCGCCAACAATATCTGATTGCTCGAATCCTGCAGCGGAAAGTTCCTGCGTCATAATAGCGGTTTCTGGCAATACGTGATGCGCGATGTAATGTTCAAACATGAATACTAATACTTCAAACATGTTTTCTCCTTAAAATTTCGGTAGTTATCAATCTGATAATATTCAATTTTATTAAATTAAACGTTGATAATGGCCGCCTGCTAAGCTCTTTATTTGGTTTTCTAGCTCTAGTAGCATGAGCATGGATGAAAGTGACTCTGTCGTCAAGCCAGTACTAGTGCGAAGTTGCTCAAAATTAATGGCGTCAAACCCCATCAAATCAAGCACTGTATTGGCTTGCAGCGCATTTGGCGTTAAATCGGCCAATGGCCCATATGGGCTAACGCTGGATAGGCTTTTTGCAATTTTTACCCAATTAATTTCTTCTAAAATATCTTGCACACTTTCGACCAATTTTGCGCCTTGTTTAATGAGCTGGTGGCAACCCTTGGTAACGGGCGAATGTATGGAGCCAGGGATGGCAAATATTTCACGACCCTGCTCGGCAGCCAGTCTTGCGGTGATGAGAGAGCCGCTTTCAATATTGGCTTCTACTACCAAGCAACCTAAGCTTAGGCCGCTAATTAATCTGTTGCGGCGCGGAAAATTTTGCGCTTTGGACGGCGTACCTAGCGGAAACTCGGAAAGTATTAAACCGCGCTCAGCAATTTTGTGGGCTAAATCGCGGTGACGCGCTGGGTACACAATATCCAGCCCCGTGCCAACCACAGCAATTGTTGCGCCATTAGCCTTAAGCGCGCCGCGGTGGGCTGCGCCGTCAATACCAAGCGCCATACCGCTAGCAACACATAGGCCTTGCTCGCATAAGCTTTTTGCAAAATCTTCTGCATTTTTTTCGCCTTGCGGCGTGGCGCTGCGGCTGCCTACCATGGCGATAGTAGGGTGATTAAGCCAATGTAAGTTGCCAATAGCAAATAGCAATGCAGGTGGATTGCTGACTTCTAACAATTTTTGCGGATACGTGCTATCAGCGAGGGTGATGAGGTGAGCGTTGTCTTTTTCAAGCCACGTTATCGTGGGCGCAATTGCGTCAACAGCAACGCCCTTGCTGATTTTTTGCGCGATGTCGTCATTAACAATCTCGCGCAGTTGATTTAACTTGGCGTTAAAAATGCCTTCGGGCGTACCAAATTTTGCCAGTAGCTGACAAAATGCTGCATTGCCTAGGCCAGGAATTTGATTAAGAGTTAGCCATAGCGCTAAATCTGATGACGATGTTGATGCTTGTTTATCGTCATCAGAGGGCATTATTGTGGCGTTTGCACAGAATCAAGCGCAGATATTGCATCACTTGAACTCATAATTAATCCATAAGAAATGCGGTCAAATGTTCTAAAAATCATTAACAAGCCAACGCGCTCGTCGGGAAGTTTTAGCTCGTTAGGTGCTAACCCAGGTTTTGCCTTAACAGGATCTTTGGCAAGATTCACCACTTTTTTGCCGTCTGGCCCAGTGTATACATCAAGATTGAGCTCTTTTAAGTTTTTTTGTTCGGGCACGACTTTGTTCGAGTCAGTTGGTTTATATTCTGGGTCTTTAATAATGCGTCCATAGCGGTTAATCGCCAGCACATGGCCTTCTTCAAGGCCATCTCTTTTACCACGGTTAATTGACACTACCGTGTTAGGCCCAGCCTCGGCCACGCCGCCATAAATGCGCATTATGCGGCCATTAATTAGCGTCTCAGGCGCATGTGGTACAAAGCTACTTTTAAATTCGTCTGCCGAAACTACTAAACGGTCTTTGGTAAAAATCTCTTCTTTCGCGCGCACAATATCAGCTGTGGCAGGTGCGCCAAAACGTGCAATATTTACATCGCCCAAATATATTGCTTCAGTGCCCAACACTTCTTTCGTGTCGGGGTCAGTTAACTGCTCGCCAGGGCGATATACGTTCCAATGGGTACTGCTGCCATCTTTAATATTATTAACGTAAATGCGGGTGCCAGGACTTAAAACTAGGCGATTTTCTTGTGCAGAAACGATGCGCGGCGCGCTATCTAGTTGGCCGTTTTCTATTAACAAAGGTTGGCTTAAAAAAGGCCCAAT
>JAYTEL010000102.1:0-3872 GCA_043735225.1 Methylotenera sp.
TTAACTTAATCTCGAGAGCCTCATGGATCCACGTCAAAGCATTATCGAAGCCGCATTTGAAGACCGCGCCAATATTAACCCTAGCAACGCTTCTGCCGAATTAAAATCAACCGTTGCATCGCTGATAAGCGATTTAGATGCTGGCATACTGCGTGTAGCCAGCCGCATTGGCGACAGCCAAAACTGGGAAACCCATCAGTGGTTAAAAATGGCGGTTTTATTGTCTTTCAGGCTTGATGATAACGTTTTAATGGATGACGGCGTGACCAAATATTTTGATAAAGTGCCGCCAAAATTCGCTAACTATTCTGAAGCTGATTTTAAAGCGGGCGGTTTTCGCGTAGTGCCAAACGCCATTGTGCGCCGCGGCTCGTTTATCGGAAAAAATACCGTTTTAATGCCAAGCTATGTCAACATTGGAGCGCATGTGGGCGAAGGCACCATGGTAGATACTTGGGCAACGGTAGGATCGTGCGCACAAATTGGTAAAAACGTGCATTTAAGCGGCGGTGTAGGCATTGGCGGCGTATTAGAACCTGTACAAGCTGGCCCAACTATTATTGGCGATAACTGCTTTGTAGGCGCGCGTTCTGAAGTGGTTGAAGGCGTGGTGGTAGAAGATAATTGCGTGATTTCGATGGGCGTGTATATTGGCCAAAGCACCAAAATTTACGACCGCGAAACAGGCGAGGTATTTTACGGCCGTGTACCCGCTGGCTCTGTTGTGGTTGCTGGTAATTTACCTTCAAAAGACGGTAGTTACAGTTTGTATTGCGCTGTAATTGTTAAAAAAGTAGATGCCAAAACGCTTAGCAAAGTCGGCATTAACGAACTACTACGCGGCATTTAGTGGCTTATTTATCTTGTATTAACGTTTTATAACAAAAGTGATGCAATTCTGACAACAATATAATCTCTAAATAAAGCGAAAATAATATTTAACGCTTATAGCTGGATAAAAGCCATAAAAGTTGACAAATATTGTCAGCATTTATGGCTTTTTTATTGCCTACCAGCCAAATTTAACTAGCTGGCACAAAGCTTGCTTTTAAGATTTTATAACAATAAAAACCGTATATGAAACAATAATAAGATAGGGCAATTACGTGTTAGAAAATTATGATTTTTGGTTAATACTACTCTCAATATTGGTGACCAGTACAACGCTATTTTATTCGTGCAATTTTATCAAGCGCATATTTACATCTGATGCTGCAATTAGAGCAAATTTGTTGCCAATATATTCGATTACTATCGGTAGCATGCTGTTTTGTATCGATAATTTAAACTGGATAGCCATGAATCCTTTAATTAGCTCTCAGCTTTCTTTTTCAATGATAGTTGGTTCATTATTCGCAGCAATTTTTGCTACCTATAATGTGTTTTCTAATGCTAGCGAAAAACACCTACCTTTTAGTACTTTGCTTAATCGCGGCTTTATTGTCGGCCTATCTAGTTATGCCATGTTTTATTTAAGTTATGCAAGCAGGCATCCCAGCAACTCTATTAATCTTGATAACACTGCTTTTTTTATTGCTTTGTTTTCTGCAACCATTGTTAGTGCAATTGTCATCTTTTATTACTTTAAGATGAAGTCAAATACGAATAATCGCTTAAGCTTCTTAAAAGCGATAATTTCTTTAGGCGTCGGCACTTTAATTGTTGCTTTGTACGCTATATTTGACGCAACGCTGACTGTGCAATCACAAATATCAGCCAGTGCCGACCATACTCTTGATCACAAAGAATTACTCGCCAGTTTATTTTCAATGTTAATTGCGTGCTTAGTTGTGCTGACATTTACAGCGCATCAATATATCGATAGATTTAAAGCAAAATTAACTAATTTTCAATTATTTGAAAGCCGTGCATCCAATAGTTTAAATGCAAAAGATGCGCTTACACAGTTGCCAAACAGGCACGGTTTTGAGACGCAATTAAATGCAGCTGTTAAACGTAGTACCCGCCTTGGTAAAACCATTGCGCTGGCTTTTATTGATTTGGATCACTTTAAACCGATTAACGATACGTACGGCCACCATGTAGGGGACGCGGTGTTGGTTGCTGTTGCACAACGCTTAAACAAAACCGTGCGTGCATGTGATTTTATAGCGCGTTTAGGCGGTGATGAGTTTGTGGCAATTATTGAAGATATTACTGTTGACGAAGATATAACGCCCATCATCAGCCGCATGGTTCGTTCAATTAAAGAGTCATTTGTTGTAGATCATCATCATATTGATATTTCATGTTCGGTTGGCGTGGCCGTTTACCCAGGCGATGGCGACATTCAAAAATTGATGGTTTGCGCCGACGCAGCCATGTATAAAGCCAAAGCAAATGGTAAAAATCAATTTAAGTTTTTTGATGCTGAAATTGAGTTGGCTTCAGATCAAATGCTCGAATTACATCAAGATTTGCGCCAAGCGATTGATAACGAAGAATTTCTATTACATTTTCAGCCAAAAATTGATTGTAAAACGCAACAACCAGTTGGTGCCGAGGCGCTTATTCGCTGGAATCATCCTTTAAGAGGCCTATTATTGCCTGATGCTTTTTTGCCTGCGGCCGAGCGTTTTGGCTTAATAGGCTATATCAATGACTGGGTGTTAGAAGAAACTTGTCGCGCCATTCAACGCGCTAAAAATTTAGGTATTAATCTTAATATATCAATTAACCTTGCGCACCAACAATTTCGTGATGCGAATTTGGTTGTTAATATTTTGAAAGTTATTCATAAATACGATGTTTCACACAATGCTTTAATATTTGAAATTAAAGAAACCATTGCTATTAATAATGAAGTGCTGTTTTTAACTTTGCTGGAAGATTTTAAAGATGCCAATATTAAAGTGGCGCTGGACGACTTTGGTACGCACAATTTCAATTTAAGTTATCTACAAAAATTAAGCGTAAGTGAGGTAAAGTTAGACCGTGTTTTTATTGCACAAATGAGCGGCAACAAAGACTCACACGCTATAGTGGACGCGGTTATTAGGCTTGCGCATGCACTCAAACTAAATGTAGTAGCCGAAGGCGTAGAAACCGACGTGCAGCGAAGCGCATTAACCGAATTAGGCTGCAATCATATGCAAGGCTATTTGTTTTCTCAAGCAATTTCTGAGAAAAAACTAATGGCCTTATTTATTCAAAATAATCTATATTATGATGCATCTGGCACATATTTATTATCGGATTTTCATCCCACCATTGTTATAAAAGATGCAGTTGAAACATTAAATTAAGTAAAGCGTTTTGCAACAAGCAATAACAAGTTGCTGTTAAAATAACTAAAATGCAAACACTTATTTTATATGGAATTACCAACTGTAACACTGTTAAAAAAGCGCGCGACTGGCTATTAGCTAACCAGATTACAGTTAATTTTGTTGATTTTAAAAAGCATGATGTCTCGGAAGTGCTGTTAGATAATTGGCTTAGCCAAGTTTCGCACGAAAAATTGATTAATCGCGCAGGTTTAACGTGGCGCGGATTAGATAATGTAATCAAAACCAGTATCATAGATAACGCATCCGCTAAGGCATTAATGCAAACAAAAATCTCTGTCATTAAACGCCCAATTTTAGAAAAAAACGGTAAGATTCTATTCTTAGGTTTTGAAGAAACCGCTTACAAAGAAATTTTTAAATGAGCAACACATTAGAACTAGCTATTGACTTACTTAAACGCCAATCTAACACGCCGCACGACGCGGGTTGCCAAGAGGTAATGATCGCTCGGCTTGAAAAGCTAGGCTTTAATATTGAGCGCATGCGCTTTGGTGATGTGGATAATTTTTATGCGCGTCGCGGCAATGCCGCGCCCCTATTGGTGTTTGCAGGTCATACCGATGTGGTGCCAACAGGCCCAAT
>JAYTEL010000103.1:0-10334 GCA_043735225.1 Methylotenera sp.
AAAGATACGTTTTTCTTGATGAATATTATCGGTACCGCCTGTATTTTATATGCGGTGATGCGTTATTTTCAAAGCCAAAAAGAGCGCACATTGCTAGCACTTAATTTAGAGCAAGCACGCTCTGAGCGATTGCTGCTTAATATTTTGCCCAAATCCATTGCCAATAGACTTAAAAATAACGATATGCGCATTGCCGATAGCCATGAATCGGTGACGATTTTATTTGCCGATATTGTTGGCTTTACTTTAATGACTGCTTCTATGCCGCCTGCGGCGTTGGTCGATTTACTCAGCCAGTTATTTTCACGCTTTGATCGCTTGGCCGACCAGCATGACTTAGAAAAAATCAAAACGATTGGCGATGGCTATATGGTGGTTGGCGGTGCGCCATTGGGGCGAGATGACCACGCTATGGTGATTGCACAACTGGCCATAGAAATGCAGCATGCCTTAACTACATTTAATGCAGAAACTGGCAAAAAATTGCAAATGCGCATCGGTATTAGTAGTGGCGCGGTGGTTGCAGGCGTCATTGGCACCAGTAAGTTTGCCTATGATATTTGGGGCGACCCAGTGAATATGGCTAGCCGTATGGAGAAAACTGGCTTGCCCGATACCATACAAGTAAGTGAGTTTACTTATCATTTGCTAAAAGCCAGCCATATTTTTGAGCCGCGCGGCCTGATAGAAATAAAAGGCAAAGGCAAAGTGAATACTTATTTTTTAAAAGCTTAGACTTCTTTGCAGAGTTAACTTTTTTTTTGCAATGCTAGCTTTTTTAAATTTAGTTTAAAAGCTAAAAATAGCAGCCAGCGGTAACCACTTGTAAGCGCATTCAAATATTGGTTAAATCACTTAAATCAATTATAATTCGTCAGCCGTAAATTGGCTTTTGTAACAACGCCGTGGAGAGCTGGATGAGCGGTTTAAGTCACCACCCTGGAAAGGTGGCACAGGGGTAACCTTGTCGCGAGTTCGAATCTCGCGCTCTCCGCCAACAGCTAATGAAAGTTTTCCATTTCGTCTAAATCTTCTGCAATATCGTGGTGCTTAAGGGCTTTGCTAGCACCATTTTCATCTGCGTCGTAGTCTTCATACTCATCGCCTGCCAAATCTTCTAACAGTTGATCAAGCAATTTAACTTTATCTACGCTTTTTTTTAAAGCGTTTGGCATAATAAACAATCCTTTCCATTCCGTTTTAGCCTACTAACAGCTAGTAATAAACCAGTAATAAACCAGTATTAAACCAGTATTAAACCAGTATTAAACAACAAGCATTTTGCGTGCCAAATATTTATGTGTAGTATTCGGTGATGAGTGAAACTTGTGAACAAACGCCAAAACAACAAACGCCTGAAGAAATCACGCCAAAGCAACAAGCGCCTGAGGAAACCACACTAAGCTCGCCAACCTTTAAACAGGCGTTTTGGTATTGGCTAAAGCTCGGATTCATCAGCTTTGGCGGCCCAGCGGGGCAAATATCCATTATGCATAAAGATTTGGTAGAGGATAAACGCTGGATTTCAGAAAAACGGTTTCTGCATGCGCTTAATTATTGCATGGTGTTGCCAGGGCCAGAGGCGCAGCAGTTAGCCACTTATATTGGTTGGCTAATGCATAAAACCCCTGGGGGCTTGATTGCGGGCGGTTTATTTTTGTTGCCGTCCTTATTTATTTTGATGGCTTTAAGCTACATTTACATGCGTTTTGGCAATTCGCCTTTGGTTGCAGGCGTTCTATACGGCGTTAAGCCCGCGGTGGTGGCAATTGTGCTGTTTGCGGCTTATAGAATTGGCTCGCGCACACTTAAAAATAAGGCCTTGTGGGCGATTGCCGCTGCTTCATTTTTGGCAATTACGCTGCTAAAATTGCCGTTCCCACTCATTGTTGGCCTGGCAGCGTTAATTGGTTATATGGGTAATCGTTTTGCACCAAAGATTTTTTCTGGCAACGGCGGTCATAAAGCAGTGGATAAAAGCTATGGCAAAGCTGTCATTGACGACGACACCCCAACACCAGCGCATGCACACTTTAGCTGGCGTGGATTAGTTAAGTTTTTGGCGATTGGCTTCGCGATTTGGTTGTTTGCTGTAGCGCTGTTAATCACCAATTATGGTTGGCAATCCATTTATACGCAAATGGCGTGGTTTTTTACTAAGGCCGCGCTACTAACCTTTGGCGGTGCGTACGCGGTTCTGCCGTATGTATATCAAGGCGCAGTTACGCATTATGCATGGCTCACGCCCACGCAAATGATGGATGGCCTTGCGCTGGGCGAAACTACGCCTGGGCCGCTGATTATGGTAGTGGCATTTGTGGGGTTTGTTGGCGGCTGGCAGCACGCTGCGCTTTACAGCCCACTTGTTTCAGCAATTATTGCCGCCTGCGTGGTAACGTTTTTTACCTTTTTGCCTTCGTTTATTTTCATATTTATGGGCGCGCCGTTTATTGAGTCAACTAAAAATAGTCTTAAACTGGGCGCACCGTTAACAGCTATTACAGCTGCCGTAGTGGGCGTAATTGTGGCATTAGCCATATTTTTTGCGCAGCACGTATTTTGGCCAAATCATACTACTATTGATTGGCTTGCCATACTGGCAGCGGTGCTGGGTTTTGTTGCGCTGATTAAATATAAATTAAATACTCTGCATTTAATCGGCGCTTTTGCATTATTGGGTTTTTTGCATAGCTTGTTAAAGATTAGTGGTTAAAATCAATTTTAAAACTGCTAGAACGATTACTTATTTTAACAGTCATTAAAACAACAATATTTAAGGAATAATGATGAATAAATTTTTAAACTTAATTTTAGCGGGCGCAGGTATTTTTGGAGCAACTGTTATGACAACTACTAACGCCAGCGCGGCTTGTAGCGGCATTTACAATCACCAGTTTACTGGTTTGCATGGCGAAAAACTTGATCTTTGTGAATACCAAGATAAACCCATTTTAGTGGTGAACACAGCTAGTAAATGTGGCTTTACCCCGCAATTTGAGGCGCTAGAAGATCTATATAGCAAAAATAAAGATAAAGGATTACTGGTTGTAGGTTTTCCGTCTAACGACTTTAGGCAAGATCCAGGCAATAATCAACAAATTGGCGATTTTTGTAAAATGACTTACGGCGTAAAATTTCCCATGATGGGCAAAAGTAGCGTTTCTGGGGCAGATGCCAACCCGTTTTACAAAGAACTTGCCGCCAAAGCTGGCAGTGCGCCGCAGTGGAATTTTTATAAATATGTGATTTTGCCAGGCGGTAAAGATATAACGGTTTATGAAAGTAGCGTATTGCCAAATTCTAAAGAGATTTTGGCTAAAATTAAGCCATTTTTAAAATAATTCTTTACAAGAAAATATGCTAGCTGGCAGGGCGCTTAAAATTGAGCCACAATCATGCATAAGCGCGCTGCCGCTGGGGTTTTGATTAATTGATTAAACTGTTGATCAGCTAATTAAATTGACGATCAGCTATTTAAATTGATGGAAGATGAAACAATTAGTTTTTAGCGATTAAGTATTTGCGCTAAATAGCTGTAATCAGTACACCACACATTAATTAAATTTTTTGGCACGCGAAGCTTTTGTAACAGAAATATTAATTTACTTGTCAGGTTGACGAATTTTCTGCAAAATAATTGCTGACAACTCTTCAATCGAACGACTCGTTGAATCGGCCCAAGGAATATTGTTTTTACGCATTAAGCTCTCAGCCGTGGCGATTTCTTTCTTGCAATTTTCTAATGAAGCATAGGTGCTATTCGGTCGACGTTCCGAGCGCACATTATGCAAGCGATCGGCCTTAATAGTTAAGCCGTAAATTTTATCAATATGTTTATACAGCACTTCGGGCAACGTGCCGCGCTCAAAATCTTCAGGAATCAGCGGGTAATTGGCGGCTTTTACACCAAATTGCATAGCCAAATAAATGCTGGTGGGCGTTTTACCGCAGCGCGACACGCCAATTAATATCACCTGCGCTTCTTCAAAACCGGCATTAGTCATACCGTCATCGTGCGTTAAGGTGAAATTAATCGCCTCCATACGTTCGTGGTAATTTTCACCCATCACGCCGTGTGCAATGCCTTTACCAGTTAGCGGCTCTTGCGCTAGCTCTACCCCAAGCGGGTCAATAAAGGTGTTAAATAAATCAATAAAATACGCATCGGCGGCTTTAAGCAAGGCGCGATGTTCGATATTACCCAGCGACATGATGACGACTGGGCGCATGCCATCGCCCGCTTTAGCCATTAAAAAGCGCTGTTTAGCGTCTTCAATTTTATCGACCGAATCGGTAAACGGCAAACGCACTTGGGTAAAATGCGTTTGCGGAAAATGTGCCAACAATTGCCCTAGTGCACCAGCGGTAATGCCAGTGCCATCAGAGATAAAAAAAACGGTGCGTTCTATTTTCAAAGAGTTATATCTTCATTTAAGTAATTGATTTTAAATTTATTTTTAGTAAGACGTTGCCAAGTGGCAATCACCGTATCGGGATTAAGCGAGATGGATTGTATGCCTTGTGCCACCAGCCATTCGGCAAAATCCGGGTGATCTGATGGCCCTTGGCCGCAAATGCCCACATATTTACCCAGGCGATTACAAGTAGAAATCGCCATTGTTAGCAGCGTTTTCACTGCATCATTGCGCTCATCAAAGCCATCGGCCAATATGCCAGAATCTCTATCCATGCCCAAGGTAAGCTGGGTCAAATCGTTTGAGCCGATTGAAAAGCCATCAAAGTACTCTAAAAACTGCTCGGCTAGTAATGCATTGGATGGAATCTCGCACATCATAATTAAGCGCAAGCCATTTTCACCGCGTTTTAGGCCATGCTTTGCCATAATTTCGGTGACCGCTTTTGCTTCGTCTATGGTGCGAACAAATGGCAGCATTAATTCTATGTTGACTAAGCCCATTTCATCGCGTACTTTTTTCATCGCCTCACATTCCATGGCAAAGCATTCTTGAAAATCTGGCGCCATATAGCGCGCTGCGCCGCGAAAGCCAATCATTGGGTTTTCTTCGTCTGGCTCGTAAATATCACCGCCCACTAATTTTTTGTACTCGTTGGATTTAAAATCACTGGTGCGCACAATCACTGGTTTTGGGTAAAAAGCGGCGGCAATCGTAGCCACGCCTTCGGCCACTTTGTCGATATAAAATTGCTTGGGCGTTGCATAACCGCGCGAGCGATTTTTGATAATCGTTTGCACCGCCGCTGGCATGGCAGCCGCATTTAATATGGCTTTGGGGTGAATGCCTACCATATTATTAATCACAAACTCCAAGCGCGCTAAACCTACGCCGTCGTTGGGAATTTGCGCAAAACTAAACGCCATATCGGGGTTACCGACATTCATCATAATTTTACAAGGCGGTTTTGGCAGTGCACTATTGGTTTGTGATGACACTTCAAAATCTAGCGCGCCGTGATACACAAAACCTGTTTCGCCTTCGGCGCACGAAACGGTGACAATTTCGCCTTCGCGCAGCAAATCGGTTGCGTTAACCGAGCCAACAATGGCAGGAATGCCAAGCTCGCGCGCAATAATCGCCGCGTGGCAAGTACGGCCACCGCGATTGGTGACCAGCGCGGCTGCACGTTTCATGACTGGCTCCCAGTTTGGATCTGTCATATCGGCCACCAGCACATCACCTGGTTGCACTTCGTGCATTTGTGCAGGGTCTAGCACGATTCGCACTGGCCCTACGCCTACTTTTTGCGTCACCGCGCGGCCAACCACTAAAGGTATGGCAGAATGTTTTTGCAGTTTATAGCTTTCGGTCACATTTTTTAATGACTCTTGCGATTTAACGGTTTCTGGTCGCGCTTGCAGAATGTAAAGTTTGTTATCTAAGCCATTTTTGCCCCATTCAATATCCATTGGGCAGCCATAATGATTCTCAATTGTGATGGCATAGGTGCCTAACTCTAAAATATCCGCGTCAGATAATGAATAGACGTCTGATTGGGCAGGGTCAACATCTATCGTGCTGGTACTTTTGCCCGCTTGGGTTGCATCCGAAAACACCATTTTGATGAGTTTAGAGCCCATGGTGCGGCGAATAATGGCTGGTTTGCCCAGCGCTAATAATGGTTTATGCACATAAAATTCATCTGGATTCACCGCGCCTTGCACCACGGTTTCACCTAGGCCATAGCTTGATGTAATAAACGCGACGTCCTTAAAGCCAGATTCGGTATCAATGGTAAACATGACGCCAGCGCAGCCAATGTCTGAGCGCACCATTTGCTGTACGCCAGCGCTTAATGCAACATCAGCATGTACAAAGCCTTTATGCACGCGGTAAGAAATCGCGCGGTCATTATAAAGAGAGGCGAATACTTCTTTAATGGCGTGATTAATGTTGTCTAAACCATGAATATTTAAAAAAGATTCTTGCTGGCCAGCAAAAGAAGCGTCAGGCAAATCTTCTGCGGTGGCTGATGAGCGCACTGCAAAGGTTGTGCCAGCGGCCGAGTTTTTGGTTAAAAGCGCGTAATTTTCGGCAATCGCCGCGGTTAACGCGGGCGTAAATTCTGCCTCCATAATCCATTGACGAATTTGCGTGCCGCAAATCGCCAGCGCTTGTGTATCGTCAGCGTTTAATTTATCTAGTAAGTCATTGATTTTATTATCTAAACCACCTTGCGCTAAAAATTCGCGATATGCATCCGCGGTAGTGGCAAAGCCCGTTGGTACGCGCACACCCTTAGCATTTAATTGCGAAATCATCTCGCCCAGCGAGGCATTTTTACCACCAACCGAACCTACGTCAGTGTTGCGAAGTTGTTCAAACGGAATGACTTGGATAGACATGCGAATTCCTTAAATTGATGGCATTAAATTGACAATTAAATTGCAAAGTCATTGTTTTGGTATCGTTTAAAATGAATATTACGGGCTGAATTAAAACTTTTTATAATTTGATCTGCTTGATTATCATTGTGCCTAATTAATAAGCTTATGTCACGCGACATAGCTAACATTTCAAATAACTCGTTTAGGCCAACCAATGATTTGACGCACGCTTTACGTTAAAATAGTCATCAAATGAAACAACGCAATAATATTGACGATTCAATTTCGCAGGTTGAGGTTATAACCTCTGCACGATTGCATATGGGTTTCTATCATTTATGTGGAGAAATTAGCAAGTTTGGTAGCCTAGGCATGCGTTTGAATGCGCCTTTAACGCACATTACGCTTGTAAAAAGCAATAAGATGCTAATTGACGCTAGCAATTGCGAAAGTGTGACTACAATTGTCAAAATATTGGTTGATGCGCTTAATATTAAACAAAATTTTTCATTGATTATGCATGACAGTATTCCAGCGCACACTGGCTTGGGTTCGGGTACGCAGCTGGCATTAGCGCTTGGCGCTGGGCTTAATCAATTATTCAATTTAGACATTAGCCTTGCGCAGATTGCCAGCATTGCCAAGCGCGGAAAGCGCTCTGGCATTGGCCTTGCAGCATTTGAGCGCGGCGGCGTTATTGTTGATTCTGGAGTTACAGGTGATGAATTGCCTCAAATTGCTTTGAGGCAAGCATTTCCTGACAATTGGCGCGTGTTACTGGTGACTGATTCTGCCAGCATCGGTGTGCATGGTAAGGCCGAATTGCAGGCTTTTAAACAGCTTAAACCTGCACAAAACTCTCTACAAGATATGGTGTTTAATCATATGATCCCTGCCTTGCAGCGCAGTGATTTACTGGCTTTTGGGTCATATATGCAAGATTTGCAAGCATATAACGGTGAATATTTTGCGCCTGTGCAAGGCGGCCATTATGCCAGCCGCGATGTGGCAGAAGTGCTGGCATGGTTGCAAAATAATGGCGCGCCTTGTATGGGCCAAAGCTCGTGGGGGCCAACAGGCTTTGCTATTTTAAGCAGCGCTGAACACGCTGAAAGTTTAAAAAATCAAGCACAATTAGCTTTTGCTAGCAAAGCCAATATTAGTTTTGCCATTTGTTGTGGTAACAACACAGGCGCCACAATCAGTACAAATTAGGCTAACTGTTTAAGGTAAAAACCATGCAAAAAGTATCCATACTACATTTAATCACAACCGCTAAAAACGCTAGCCCATTTGACGTGAACATGGCGTATGACGCGGGTTTTGACAAGATTATGCCATATACCAATGTGCTGCAAGATGATGTGGTTGCGCTAACGCAAGACGCCATGTTTTCGCGCTCGCCCAATGGCGTTAAGCGTGAGGCACTTTTTTTTGGTGGGCGCGATATTCATGTGGCACTAGATATGCAAAATGCGGCTGAATTTAGCATGTTTACACCGTTTGAAATGTCCACCATGGCGGATCCATCTGGCGCGTTTACTACCGCTGCGGCGATGATGGCGAAAATTGATGCACATTTAACCCGAAACAACCAAGCATTTGCACAACAAACGATTGCAATTTTTGGCGCTAGTGGCACGGTTGGCTCAACAGCAGCCTTAATCGCTGCATCTTTAAACGCAAACGTACAATTAGTTGCGCACAAAAATGTGGCACAAATGCAAGCCTATGCCAATACATTGTATGAAAAATATGGCATTAAATTAATAGTGGTAGATGGCACAAATGACGCTGCAAAATTAAAGGTATTAAATACTGCCAGCATTGCCATTTGCGCGGCTGTGGCGGGTGTTCGCGTGTTAGAAACCGCGCATTTTGCGCAATCACAAACGCTTAATATAATCGCCGATGTTAACGCAGTTGCGCCATCTGGCGCGGCGGGCGTAGAAGTGATGAGCGATGGGAAAACCATTGTTGGCACGCAAATTTTAAACCAAATTGTAGGCTTTGGCGCCTTAACGATTGGCCAATTAAAATACAAAACGCAGCAAAAATTATTGCAAAATTTATTGGCAGCCGATCAGCCCATTCATGTCGATTTTAATGACGCTTTTGAAGTGGCGCGCGATTTGTTGGCGCATGCCAAATAAGGTTTTAATGATTGCTGCAATTGCTAGCCGTGCTTTTGTAGAGGCAGCTGCTGAGGCGGGTTTCACAGTGATTGCGATAGACGCATTTTGTGACGTAGATACACAAAAAAACGCCCAAAAAGTGTTGCAGGTTAGGATAGAAAATGGTCAGTTTGTAGCAGAAGATTTTTATCAAGCTCTAACAACGCTAGATTTAAGCAATGCCCTGGGGCTGTGTATTGGCGCGGGGTTTGAGGCATCACCAAAGATGCTGCAGTCCTTTACGCAACAGAATTTACTTATTGGCAATAGCATTAACACCCTATTGAAAGTTAAAAATCCGCACAGTTTTTTTGCATTTTGTGACGCGGTTAAGATGCGTTATCCTGCCACACAATTGTCGCGTCCTGCCAGCACCATTGGTTGGCTGCAAAAGCGAATTGGCGGCAGTGGTGGGACGCACATTAAAGCAGTTTTGCCCTTAGATTTGGCGCAGCCTGCAACGCATTATTATCAACAATTGCAAGCTGGCACGCCGTATTCTTGCCTTTTTTTGGCTAATGCAAAGCATGCGCAAGTAATTGGTTTTAATGCACAATGGTGCGAGCCAACAACTATTTTACCGTACCGTTTTGGCGGCGCGGTTAGCCATGCAGAGGTGGATGATGGCGCAAAAAATTACGTCATTGATTTTATTAACAAAGCCACGCTGCATTTTGGCTTAACAGGTATTAATAGTTGTGATTTTTTGCTGCATGAACATAGCGTTTATATGCTGGAAATTAACCCGCGTTTATCGGCTAGCTTGCAATTATATCAAGCCAAAAAAGGCAACTTATTTGCCGCGCACGTGCAAGCGTGTATGGGCCAACTTAAAGACTGGCCGACAATAGAAAAAACTTCGCGTGCAATGCACATAATTTACGCTAATAAAACTGCATTTGTGCCGCCCGATATGGCTTGGCCAGAATGGGTGAGTGATATTCCGCAATTTGGCAGCGAAATTCCGGCTGGCGCGCCTATTTGCACGGTAACGGCAAGTGCGCGCAGCGCAAAACTTGCCATGCAAAAGGTGTTACAGCGCGCTGCTAGCTTGTGATAAGATTTCTCGGTTTTACAAACCCAATAATTGAAACAAAACTTATGCAAAATTCTGCGACACCAATAAAAGCGCCAAGCGTCAATTTATTCAGTCAGCCATTATTAGAGGCCTTAATAGTAGATGCGCAAACGCTAAAATTAGCGGTTTTGCAACACGCAACAGGCGCTTTGATTATTGATGCGGGTATTGAAACGCAAGGCAGCCTAGAAGCGGGGCGCAGAATTGCCGAAATTTGTATGGGCGGGCTGGGTAAAGTGATGTTAAAGCAAAGCAATGCTTTTGCGAAAGCACACAC
>JAYTEL010000104.1:0-4354 GCA_043735225.1 Methylotenera sp.
CCCAAATAGAGAGTGGAAATACAGCAATGAGCGTAACCCAGGCTATTACCAGTCGCCGCTCGATTAAGCATTACGACACCACGCACAAGCTTAGCGAATCTGAAATTACAAAGCTAATGTCGCTGGCCATGCTGTCACCAACAGCCTTTAATATCCAACATTGGCGCTTTGTGCTAGTAACTGATCCTGTGCTGCGCCAGCAAATTCGCGCGGTCAGTTGGAACCAAGCGCAGGTAGAAGAGGCCAGTTTGTTGATTGTGCTGACCGCCGATTTGCAAGCTTGGGCAAAAAAACCACAACGTTATTGGGCCAATGCGCCGCAAATTGTACAAGATCATTTAATACCTGCCATTGGCCATTATTACGACAATAATGTGCTTGCCCAACGTGATGAAGCCATGCGTAGTTGCGGCATTGCCGCGCAAACTATTATGCTGGCCGCCAAAGAGATGGGCTATGACACCTGCCCAATGGATGGCTTTGATTTTGATGCGGTTGGTAAATTACTCAATTTGCCCGCAGACCATATACCAGCCATGTTTATCACAGTTGGAAAAGCCATTAAAGAAGCCGCGCCGCGCGCAGGGCAGTTGGATATGAGCGAAGTGGTGATTTACAATAAGTTTTAATTTTTTTAACCGCCGATAAACGCAGATGAACACTGACAAAAACTGATCAGTTTTAATACGTTTAAAATGCAGTTTAAATTTGCATTTCATATCGGCGTTCATCGGCGTTTATCGGCGGTTTCAATGTTTTTTAGTATTTTTTATTAGGACACTTAATTTTGTTAATCAGCAACAATATCACCATGCAGTTTGGCGCTAAGCCATTGTTTGAAAACATCTCAGTTAAGTTTGGCGATAATAATCGTTATGGTTTAATCGGCGCCAATGGCTGCGGAAAATCGACTTACATGAAGATTTTGGCGGGTCAATTAGAGCCGTCTGCTGGCAATATCGCGCTTGACAATCACGAGCGTATGGCTTTTTTGCGGCAAGACCAATTTGCGTATGAAGACCAGCGTGTGCTGGATGTTGTCATGCAAGGCCACAACGAGATGTGGGCGGCGATGCAAGAGCGAGACGCGATTTACGCCAATTTAGAAGCAAGCGAAGATGATTATATGCGCGCCGCCGAGCTAGAAGGCGTGTTCGCCGAGTTTGATGGCTATACATCAGAAGCGCGCGCGGGCGAGTTACTAATGGCGGTTGGCATTCCGATTGAGCAGCATACAGGGCTTATGAGTGCGGTGGCCCCAGGCTGGAAACTGCGCGTACTCTTGGTGCAAGCACTTTTTGCCAACCCAGATATTTTGCTGCTGGATGAGCCAACCAACAACTTAGATATAAATACCATTCGCTGGCTAGAAGACGTGCTGAATAATCGCGATTGCACCATGATTATCATCTCGCATGATAGGCACTTTTTAAATCAAGTGTGCACCCACACGTGCGATATGGATTACGGCAAGCTGGCGGTTTACCCTGGCAATTATGATGACTATATGGAAGCGAGCATCGCCGCGCGCAACCAGCAAGCCAAAGATAACGCCAAAGCCAAACAGCAAGTGGCTGATTTACAAGATTTTGTGCGCCGCTTTTCAGCCAATGCATCAAAAGCCAAACAGGCAACTAGCCGTGCCAAGCAAATCGACAAAATTAAAATCGAAGTATTTAAACCTTCAAGCCGCCAATATCCGTTTATCCGCTTTGAATATGATGAACGTGAAAAACTGCATCGTAACGCAGTTGAGCTGAAAAAACTCAGCCACGGATTTGATAAAATCTTATTTAATGATATTGAACTGATATTTGAAGCAGGCGAGAAAGTCGCCATTTTGGGCGAAAACGGCATTGGCAAAACCACGCTGTTGCGTTGTTTGGCTAGAGATTTAAAACCCAAACACGGCGAAGTGAAATGGACGGACAAGGCCACTATTGGCTACTTTGCGCAAGATCACGAATACGAGTTTGAACAAGGCGAAGACCTGTTTGAATGGATGACATTGCAACGCCAAACGGGCGACGACGACCAAGCGGTACGTAGCATGTTAGGCCGCCTGTTATTTGGCGGTGATGACACCAAAAAATCCGTCAAAGTGCTTTCTGGCGGCGAAAAAGGCCGCATGCTATATGGCAAGTTGATGCTAGCCAAAACCAATGTACTGCTAATGGACGAACCTACCAACCACATGGATATGGAGTCAATCGAGGCCTTAAATACCGCGCTAGATAAATACAAAGGCACACTATTTTTTGTGAGCCATGACCGTGAATTTGTCAGTTCGATTGCGACTAGAATATTAGAAATTAAGCCTGATGGCATAGTGGATTTTACGGGTAATTACGAGGATTATTTGGCAAGTCAGGGTGTTGAGTAAAGCATCAGAAGCTAAAATTATACGAGAAAAAATTGCTGCTCTGCAGGCCGCATGGATATTGGCTTGCAGAGCATGTTTTATAGATATTTAAATTACTAAATTAGAATTTATATGAATCTACAAATGAACATTTCAGTTGCTAGCAGCTATAAAAGTGCCTCTCAAATATCTCGCGTACTTTCTGAGGACTGGATGCTTAACAATGGCTACTGTCCTTCTTGTCAGTCAGATTTGGTTCAATCAAAATCTAATTCAAAGGTTCTCGATTTCACTTGTAGCATTTGCACAAATAGCTTCGAATTGAAAAGTAAAAAAGGTAACTTTGCTAAAAAAGTTACTGATGGAGCTTACTCATCAATGATTACAAGAATTGCTGAGGATAACAGCCCACACTTTTACTTTCTTGGTTATGACAAAATTTACAAAGTTAAAAACCTGATTGCAGTGCCAAATTACTTTTTGCAAAATAAAGTAATTGAGGAAAGAAAGCCGTTGCCAGTAACTGCAAAGCGCGCTGGTTGGGTAGGCTGTAATATTTTACTTGATCAAATTCCCAATGTTGGTAAGATCAAGTTGATTGATAACAGTCAGCCAGTTAATCGTGATGATGTTCAAAAGATTTGGCAAAAAACAACATTTTTAGGGCATCAAAAATTAACAGAAAATAGAGGTTGGGCACTAGATATAATGAAATGTATCGATATGCTTGGTATGAAGTCTTTTAGCTTGCAGCAGCTATACGTTTACGAAACTTATTTATCACAACGCCACCCTGAAAATCATCATATAAAAGATAAAATCAGACAACAACTTCAATTTTTAAGAGATAAAGGCTTTTTAGAGTTCGAGAAACGAGGCTTTTACAAAATCACGGAAGAATGAATTTATGGACTTTTTGCCCCAGACTTTAATTGTTGAAAAATTATTACTCGCTGTAAATAAAATTTTACCTTCTTTACTTGAAAATGAAGATAAGAAATTATTATTAGGGGTTTTAGATGAGTTTAAAGGTGCTACTGTTCCATCTGCTATTTATTTGAGTGAAGTACAAGAGCAAATATCAAAGCAAAATATTACAGTCACGATTGAGCAAGCATATTCAATACTAGAAGATGCTGCTTTAGATATAGATTTAAATTACGCGAACCAAGCCATTAAGTATCATGTCGATGAATTTATAATGAATTCAATAGACTAGAATCAAAAAAGCCGCTTTTTCAGCGGCCTTTTTAATCACACAAACTAAGCTTTAATCGAACGTTTGCGTTCATGCTCTAACAAATAACGCTTACGAATACGGATGGTTTTTGGGGTAATTTCTACCAGCTCATCATCATCAATAAACTCTACTGCGCTTTCCAAAGTTAATGCAATTGGCGTAATTAAACGCACCGCTTCATCGGTACCTGATGAGCGCACGTTGGTGAGTTGTTTGCCTTTAATCGGGTTTACGATCAAATCGTTATCGCGACTGTGTATGCCAATCACCATGCCTTCGTACAATTTATCACCTGGTACGGCAAACATTTTGCCACGGTCTTGCAACTTCCATAGCGCATAGGCAACCGCTTCGCCGTGTTCGGCAGAAATTAATACGCCATTACGACGGCCTGGCATATCGGCTTTGACTGGTGCGTATTCGTCAAAAATGTGTGCCATTAAGCCTGTGCCGCGCGTCATGGTTAAAAATTCACCTTGAAAGCCAATTAGGCCACGCGCTGGAATTTTGTATTCCAAACGCGTGCGGCCGTTGCCGTCGGACTCCATATTTTGCATTTCACCGCGGCGGCGGCCCAATTCTTCCATCGCGGCGCCTTGATGTTCATCTTCTAAATCCACCGTTAAAATTTCGTATGGCTCACATTTTTCGCCATTCACCTCGCGGTAAACCACTTTTGGCTTGCCTACAGCCATCTCGAAACCTTCGCGGCGCATAGTCTCTAGCAAAATCGTTAAATGCAACTCGCCACG
>JAYTEL010000105.1:0-5520 GCA_043735225.1 Methylotenera sp.
GTCAAAAGCCATTTTTACCATACTGTCTACGGTCATATCTTCTACCGCCATACCGCTTGGCGTGATTAAAAATCCATCTTGAGTATTTTCTTGGCAACGCACACTAGCGTTGCCCGCTGTGCCTTTATTTAAACCAGTGGCAATCAGTTTTTGGGCGATTACTAATAATTGTTCGCGTAATTGTTCGCGTTGATTTTGCATAAATTATTATAGATTAAAGTCGCATCTTTTGCCCGCGCGAAATCGCCCAATCAATTACCGCTCTAAATTTTGGCGTAAGCACATCGTCATATTGCAACAAGCCCCAACTGCCCCATTTTGACCAGCCGCCAACACTATTAAACGCACATAATAAATCGCCACCGTTATTGGTCCAAGCGGTTAAATATTGTGTGTAAAGTGTGCCCATGCGCGCATCGGCGTTGGCTTTTAAAAACAATTGCGTCAATTGTTCATTATTTACAGCGCCAGCAACACCCACTAAATGCTGGCCAGCCTCGTAAGCCACTAGTTTAATATCGTACTGATTGGCTAATTTTTTATTGCTGTGTATCCATGGCAAGGTTTCTGTCGTTAGCACTTTATTTAGCGCATCAAATAGCATATCTACATTCCAATTGGCGACAACTTTATCTGTTACGCCGCTATCAGCATTGGTCGGTACACTAAAATTAATATAAGGCGCAATTGCCAGCACGTCAGCTTGTTTAGCAGCTTGCTCAGCACTTAAAATTTGCTCGGCAACGCCAATACTAGCCGCTTGCGAGGCTAATACGCGTACAAAACGCTTTTGTTTATCCTGTTTTTCTTGGCCAAATACATCGCCCCAAATTTTAAAGATCTGCAACGAGCGATGCGCGGTATATTTCCAAGCCGCTTCCCACGGCTGCGCGGCCAACTTCAATGCTTGGCCTTGTTTTGCAGCGTATGCATTTTGCCCAAAGCCGCCGTTCCAAACCTCGTTTGAATACTCTACCCAAGCGCGCAAATTAGGCTTTAATTGTGCTTTAACTATGCTGGCAAATTGCTTTACATAATCGTCATTTGCCATGTGTGGCAGGCAAAACCACGGCTCGGTTTGCAATCTATTGGCCAAATCAATCAACAACTCTAGGGGTACGCCTTTTAATGCATAGCTAGCATCGTTACGCTGCGGCCTATCATTCCAAGCTATTTGCACCGCGTTATTAGTGGCCATAAAGTCCATCAACCGAATGTTGGCGACCCCCTGCCAACGCCTTAAAAAATGCGGCTGCCAAGGATTTTTAAGGTGAGTATTTTCATATTTTTTAGCCAACACTCGAATATTTTTAATATAGTTATGCGGATTTGTTTTTACAATATCTAGGCGAAATAGACCTTTTTGGCCATCAATTGCTAGCTCTATTTTGCCAGGTTTATTTAATTTAACGGCGTAAAAAGGCACGCTAATTTCGCCTTCACCGTCATACAAAATTACATAGTCATCCGCAGGAAAATGTTGATTATCAAGCGAGCAAATAATGGTGGAAGCATGCACGCCTATTGGTAGTTGGCTTACCCAACCGTGCGCATCTAGTTTTAACTTGGCCGCATCGCCACCATCTGCATTATTGCCCACAAACCAAGCACTCGATTGTTTAAACAAATCTATAAAAGGTAACTCAGTGCCATAATCGACAATGCCCGCTAGATTGATACCTAAGCGCGCGCCTAAAGTGACGCGATTATTAAGCGTATTGCTAATGTTGTTCTCATCCAAGCGGTCGGCTTGTGGCGGGGTTATTGTATTGCTGGCATTGTTAGCGATCGATTTTTTGTTGGCAGATTTTTTTTGCGATAACTGCGTTGCGGCAAGACTATTGGCGCCGAACAATGCGCTAATAAAACCAAGTACTAATTTTCTGCGAAACTTATTCACCGTTATTTGTTGCCATTATTTAAGTGATTAATTGGTGCAATTTATCTGGCGCAAATACGCCTTTTTCGGTAATGATGCCTGTTACCAACCTTGCAGGCGTCATGTCAAAAGCGGGGTTTGCAGTATTACTTTGTAACGGTATTAATCTTACTTTTTGTGGGCTGCCATTTGTGCCTATATCTTCAGCCCAGCCGTGTATATAAGCCACCTCATCAACGCTACGCTGCTCAATTTCTATATTGTTGTAATCACTTATGTGCCAATCAATTGTTGGTGTTGGCACAGCCGCATAAAATGGAATTCTTTGATTAGAAACTTGTTTATTAGATACTATATTATCAAACGCGGCTAAAGCTTTTAAATAAGTGCCAATTTTATTGCATACATCGCCATTGGCTGTGACGCGGTCGGCGCCTACAATCACCATATCTACCATACCATGCTGCATTAAATGGCCACCAGCGTTATCGGTAATCACCGTATGCGGCACACCGTGTTGCGCCAGCTCCCACGCCGTTAAAAATGCACCTTGGTTACGCGGCCGCGTTTCATCTACCCACACATGAACACTCAAACCTGCATCATGGGCAGCATAAATGGGCGCAAGCGCAGTGCCAAAATCAACGGTAGCCAGCCAACCCGCGTTGCAATGCGTAAGAATATTAAACGTTTTATTATTGTATAAACGTTTAATCAATTCCAAACCGTGTTGGCCTATTGCTTGATTTTGCGCCACATCTTCCTCGGCAATAATGGCTGCCTCGCGCCAAGCGGCTAGATTACGTTGAGTGCAAGAATTTTGCAGTACTTGCAACATGCGATTAACCGCCCAAGCTAAATTTACCGCTGTTGGACGGCTATTAATAAGCAATTGTGCAGCGCGCAACATATGCACCTCAGAATCATCTTCTAGCATTGCCAGCGCCATACCATAGGCCGCCGCGGCGCCAATTAAGGGCGCACCGCGCACTTGCATGGTACAAATGGCATGCACCATTTGCGCCAAGTTGCATATGCGTACAATTTCAAACGCAAACGGTAACTTGGTTTGATCGATTATCTCAACAAATTGACAGCGCTCGTTTGGCCAAATGGTGCGGTAGTTTTTTTCGGCAACTCTCATTATTTTTGTGCGGGCTTAGTAAGCACTTAATTAGTGTAATCTTATTTAAAAATTGGTTAATATAATCAAAGAATATTGGTTTTAATCATGCTAATTAACAATATTGCAAGCAATTAAAATCAAAAATGATTTAAAAAATTTTATTTAAAACTTGCAATTTTTTTGTTTCTATTTTTTTACAATAACCATCCACAAAATCTGTGGATAACTTTGTGGATTACTGTGTAACAAAAACGTAACCTACCAATTTTAAAGGCTTTTTTCTAAAAGTACGTTTTTTAATCTAATTTTATTACCTTTTAAATCAATGACTTAAGTCTGGCCCATTGTTTAATAAGGGTTTTTTGCTATTGTTAATGTAGCACCTTAAGAGTTGTGCATAAATCGCTTATTTTAGGCAAAACTTGCAATACATTTTTGCCTGTAATTTCAATGATTTGCGTAATTTCTATCCCACGCAAGTCAGCAAACACTTGCGCAATTTTTATCAGTTCAATTGGCGCATTTCTATTTTTATTTCCAACCCATTCTGGGGCAATATCGGGCGCATCTGTTTCTAACACAATGCTATCCAGCGGTAGATTCTTTGCTAAATCGCGCAAATGCAGCGCACGCGAATAAGTCATCGCACCGCCAAAGCCTAATTTAAAACCCAAATCAATCAGAGCGTTTGCCTGCTGCGCGCTGCCATTAAAGGCATGGGCAATGCCGCCACATACCTTATGGCGACGTAAATGTTTTAATATGTCATCCACAGCCTTGCGCACATGCAAAATAACGGGCAAATCAAATTCTTTGGCAATTTTTAATTGTTCGCTAAAAAAATATTCCTGCGTTTCGCGGTTGTCAGTCGTCACGAAAAAATCCAAACCAATCTCGCCGACAGCAACTAATTGCGGGCTAGCTACGACTATTTGCTCGGCAATAAGCTCTTTGAGTAACGCTAAATCACTGGGCTGCGCACCATCTACATACATGGGGTGAATACCCAGCGCGCATTTGCAATATGGATATTGATGTGATAGCGCAATGACTTGCTGAAAATTTTGACGCGACACCGCAGGAATAACAATAAAATCAACACCAGCTTGCTTGGCTGCTTGCAAAGCCGCATCGCGATCTCCATCAAATTCAGCGGCATCAATATGACAGTGACTATCAATTAGCATAGCGGCTTGGCGCGCAAGCAAATATCTGGCCCAATTTGGCGTAAATCAATTATTTGTAATGCAATTGCTTGCTTCATTTGCGTTATTTCTGGTAGCGCAAATAACCCTTTTGCGGCGCTACCCATCAGCTTAGGTGCGTAATAAATAATCAGCTCATCAATCAAGCCTGCTTGCAATAACGCGCCATTTAAGCCTTCACCGCCTTCAACTAGTACCTCGTTGATTTGCTGGCTGGTAAGATGGCTTAACAGCGTTTTTAGGCACACTCTACCATGCTCATTTGGAATGCAAAGCAACTCTGCGCCTGCGCTTAGCAATTGTGCTGATTTAAGCTGTGCATCCTTAGCAAAAGCAATCAGCACATTACCGCCTTGCAAAATTTGCGCATCTATCGGCGTTCTTAAATCGCTGTCGACAATTACTTTTAATGGTTGACGTATTGCTGCACCATTTCTCCAGCCTTCTCCCGTCAAGATAGAGGGGGAATTTGAGCGTGCGCGCACGCTCATGCGAGGATTATCTGCTAACACCGTGCCAATGCCCGTTAAAATCGCGCAACTGCGCGCGCGCCAGTTTTGCACATCTGCCCGCGCTTCGTCACTCGTAATCCACTTACTTTCACCGTTTGCTAGCGCAGTTTTTCCATCTAAACTACTAGCGATTTTACTGCGGATAAAAGGCTTGTTTTTAATCATACGAGAAATAAAACCAGGATTAAGCGCCTCAGCTTGTGCTTGCATTAATCCACTGGCAAGCTTAATGTGATTGGCTTGCAAATGCGCTAGACCTTGGCCTGCAACCAACGGATTTGGATCTTGCATTGAACAAATCACTTCTGTAATGCCTGCATCTATAATGGCCTGCGAGCAAGGTGGTGTGCGCCCTAGGTGGTTGCAAGGCTCTAGCGTTACATATAAAGTTGCGCCGATTGCCGCCGCGCCTGCTTGTTTAAGCGCAAATACTTCTGCATGTGGCGCACCCGCTTTTAAATGCGCGCCCTCGCCCACTATTTTGCTATTTTTTACAATCACACAACCCACGCGCGGATTGGGCGTCGTCGAAAATAAGCCTTGCTCAGCCAGTTGCAAAGCGCGCGTCATATACAAATGGTCTGCAGCTGTAAATGCCATAAAATTTATGCGCTATCGATCGTAAAATTATAGTTCACGTATTACATCTTGAAAGTCATCCACATCGGAAAAGCTGCGATACACCGAAGCAAAGCGAATATACGCAACTTTATCCATTACTTTGAGTTCACTCATTACGCTTTCGCCTAACTCGCGGGCAGGAATCTCGCGCTCACCACGCGCCAACATTTTTTGCAC
>JAYTEL010000106.1:0-10139 GCA_043735225.1 Methylotenera sp.
GGCAATAAATGGCTGCAAGGCGCGCGGGCTGTGCTTGTGCAAGGCACTGGCAACCAGCTCTTTGCCGCTGCCCGATTCGCCGTTAATGAGCACGGTGGCATGGCTGCGACTTAGGCGGCCAATGGCGCGAAACACCTCTTGCATGGCAGGCGCTTGACCAATAATTTCAGGTGTTTCTTCTAGCACCACGCTTTGCTTGTTTTGACTATCTGCGGCTTGACGCTGGCTTTCTTCTACCGCGCGTTTAATCACATCAATTGCAACATCCACGTCAAATGGTTTGGCTAAATACTCAAATGCACCGCCTTGAAAAGCGGCAACCGCGCTTTCTAAATCCGAATACGCGGTCATAATAATTACGGGAATATCAGGATATTTTTGTTTAATTTCTGCCAAAAAATCAAGCCCGCTGCCGCCCGGCATGCGAATATCACTGACCACTACTTGCGGCTGCTCATGCATTAATGCGTTTAAGGCCTCTGCCACATTTGAAAACGTTTTAAAACTTAAATCGGTGCGCGCCAGGGCTTTTTCGAACACCCAGCGGATTGATTTATCGTCGTCTAAAATCCAAATTGGTTTCATATTGTTCTCAATTACAAATTTGATGCTACTGGTATATATAAGAGCGGATTGATCCGCGAAATACGATTGACTTTGCTAATGACCATTCTTCGCGAATAAATTCGCTCCTACCGTTATTGTTGAATATTGGCATGTTGCATAACTGTGCTCTCAATAGGCAACAAAATGGTAAAAGTAGTGTTACCAGACGCGCTTTCGCAATCAATCATGCCGTGGTGTTGCGTAATAAATGTTTGCGCTAGCGCAAGCCCTAAGCCGCTGCCGCCTTCAGTGCCTGATACCAGAGGGTAAAAAATCTTATCGCGAATATCCACAGGAATGCCCGGGCCGTTATCGGTAATTTGCAATTTAATGGCAACACGATAGCGTTTTTTAGATAAGGTAACTTGTCGCTCGGCGCGGGTTTTAAACACAACTTCGGCATGCTGTGTTTTGTCGGCTTGCATAGCTTGCACGGCGTTGCGGGCAATGTTAAGCACGGTTTGAATCAATTTTTCGCGGTCGCCAATAAGTTCGGGCAAGCTGGTGTCGTAATCGCGGCGCACTTTTATGTTGTTGGGCGATTCAGCCAGCAGCAAGCTGCGCACACGTTCTAACACCTCGTGGATATTAGTCGGCTCGTATTTTGGCACGCGGTGTGGCACCAGCAGCCTATCCATGAGGCTGTGCAGCCTGTCAGCCTCTTTAATAATGACTTGCGTATATTCGCGCAAACTGGGGTTTGGCAGCTCGTGCTCTAACAATTGCGCTGCACCGCGCAGGCCGCCCAATGGGTTACGAATTTCGTGCGCTAGGTTACGCAATAACTCTGAATTGGCTTGCTGTTGAATCAGCATGCGCTCTTCACGCGCAATACGCAGTTGCTGGTCCATTTGCTGAAACTCTAATAAAAGCGCTGCATCAGTTGTATTGACGGGCGTAACCGTGCAAGTGACAGCAAACGAATGTTGGCGAGCGGTGCTAAGCGCAAATTCATGCTCGCGATACGGGCTATTATTTTTAAGCGCGTTATCAATGGCCAGCTGCAAAATCTCGCTATGCAAAAAAACTGCAGATATATGATGCTGGTGAATTTGCGTTGCGCTCAATTCGAATAAAATTTCTGCGCTGGGGTTGGCATAGACTACGCGATGTGCGCCATCAAGCAAAATCACCGCAGTGGCGAGATGCTCTAAACCCGAAAAACTAGAAGGAATATTTTGTAACATAGCTTAATTAAATTAACACAAATAGTGATTAGCAACTAACAAAAATGCTAATTTATATTAGTAATTAAGCAAAAGACAAGCCAGCTTTTTGCTGACATAAAAGGCGCGTTATACAGATTATTTAGTTGCGCTAATTTCTTTGGTAAGTAAATCAATATTGCGCTGATGTGCGTCTACATCGGCTTGCAAAGACCGCATTTTTTCTTCAAATTTAGGTACATTTCGCAGCGTTTTACCATCTTTTGTTTTAAAGACTTCTGGGTTCGATTCACCATCGGCGTAGGCTTTTTTTGCATTACTTAAGGCTGTTTTCTCGCCATCCAACTCGCCTTGCAAAATTTCTTTGCGTTTACCATCGCGTTGATTTTGTGTACCTACATCTACCTTGGGAAAGCTAGCCGGTGTTGCAGTTTTGGCCGAGCTTCGCTTAGGTTCGGCGCTGCCTACGCTTGTATTACGTTTAGCGTTAGAATCAGTTCCGAAGCTGGTGTCAGCAGGTTCTAAATTTAGCTTTTTAGCGCCTTTAAGTTTTACGTTAGAGTAAGTTACGTTGCCGTTTGCATCGACGGTTTTATAAATCTCAGCCTTCGCCAAAAGCGGCAGCAACAATGCCGTTAAAAAAGCGTTTAACAAAAATAATTGTTTAATCATAGCAACAGTTTAGATGAGTGTCTTACAGTTAGCAACGAAGTATTAACGAATATGGTTGACCACGACATCGCGAGATTAAAATTGTGCAAAACGTACAACACATGTAGGCCAATAAAAAATGAAAAAGGACAACCGAAGTTGTCCTTAAATCAAAATAGCCCTTAAATCAAAGTTGCCCTTTTTTGGTGCTTAGAACTAACTAACTTTGCAACTTTTGCATTAGCAAGAATAGTACATGCCAAACTCAATTGGATGCGGTGTCATACGCAGCTTGGTTACTTCTTCCATTTTTAATTCAATGTACGAATTAATCCAATCATCAGTAAACACGCCGCCACGGGTTAAAAACTCGCGGTCTTTATCCAAATACTCTAGCGCTTGGTCTAATGATGAACAAACAGTAGGAATTTGCGCATCTTCTTCTGGTGAAAGATGGTACAAGTCTTTTGTTGCAGGCTCACCAGGATGAATTTTATTTTGTACGCCGTCTAAACCCGCCATCATTAAGGCAGAAAAAGCAAGATACGGGTTAGCAATTGGATCAGGAAAGCGCGCTTCGATACGACGCGCTTTTTCGCCATGCACAAATGGAATGCGAATTGAAGCAGAACGGTTTTTAGCCGAATAAGCCAATTTTACTGGCGCCTCAAAACCTGGTACCAAACGTTTGTATGAGTTTGTTCCTGGGTTAGTAATCGCATTCAATGCGCGCGCATGTTTAATAATGCCGCCAATATAAAATAGTGCAAACTCGCTCAAACCCGCATAGCCATTGCCTGCAAACAAGTTTTTGCCATCTTTCCAAATGGATTGATGCACGTGCATGCCGCTGCCGTTATCACCAACAATTGGTTTTGGCATAAATGTGGCCGTTTTGCCGTAAGCGTGTGCTGTATTTAGCACCACGTATTTAAGCAATTGCGTCCAATCGGCACGCTGCGTTAAGGTGCTGAATTTTGTGCCAATTTCGCATTGGCCAGCGGTGGCTACTTCATGGTGATGCACTTCAACAGGCACGCCCATTTCTTCTAGCGTCATACACATGGCAGAGCGAATGTCTTGCAATGAATCGACAGGTGGCACAGGAAAGTAGCCGCCTTTAACTGCCGGGCGATGGCCAGTATTGCCGCCTTCAAACGTTTCATTTGATGACCAAGCAGCTTCTTCTGAATTAATTTTAACAGATGAACCTTGCATGCTTGATGACCAATGCACGCTATCAAAAATAAAGAATTCTGGCTCTGGGCCAAAATAAGCCGTATCGCCTAAACCTGTTGATTTTAAATAGGCTTCGGCACGTTTTGCCAAACTGCGCGGATCGCGCTCGTAACCTTTACCATCGGTTGGATCAACCACATCGCAGGTTAAAATTAAGGTTGGTTCGTCCATAAATGGGTCGATATTGGCAGTTGATGGATCTGGCATTAATTGCATATCTGATGCTTGAATGCCTTTCCAACCGGCAATAGAAGAGCCGTCAAATGCGTGGCCTTCAGTGAATTTAGCTTCATCAAAATGTGAAACAGGCACGGTTACATGCTGCTCTTTACCACGCGTATCGGTAAAACGAAAATCGACAAATTTAATGTCGTTATCTTTTACCATTTTCATTACTTTAGCCACTGACATCAGAATCTCCCTAGACAATATTTGGACAGAACACATTAAAAAATAAATTGTGATTTACAACTAACTTAGCAAAACCTTTTTACCACAATCTTATTTATACAACTTTATTCACATAACTTAATATAAACAACTAATCGTGTACAACTTTATTAACACAGCATTTTAGCAGGAAGTGTGCCAGCTAAAAATAGAAAAATTCAGTTTTTAGTCATGCACATAGTAAATTGCGAGAAATTTCCATGGCCTATTTTAGTGCATAAACAGTAAAAATGCACTAAAATAGTGCATTTTGTGATTCCGTCTGCTTTGCAGAAGTTTGGCAATTAAATATCAGTTTTCGCGCTATAATTTTATAGCCGTAAACATATTGATTTGGAGATTGTCATGGGTTCAACAACAATTGCAATAGAGACGATTTTAAATACTGCTGCCCAGCGCGCCGCTGCAAAAGGGTTAACCTACGCAGGCGAACTAACGCCACAAGAAGCTTTTGAAGTGTTGCAGCACGGCGCTGTTACTTTGGTGGATGTGCGTAGCCTAGCCGAGCTTGAGTTGGTTGGCCGCATACCCAATGCTAATCATGTGCAATGGGCGTTTTACCCAGGTATGGTTGCTAATGCCGAATTTGCCGCGCAATTACAAGCGCAAGTGGCCCAAAATAAACCCGTTGTATTTATGTGCCGCACAGGCGGGCGTAGCCATAATGCCGCAATTGTAGCTAGCGGGCTGGGCTACAAAGCTTATAACATGCTTGAAGGTTTTGAAGGTGCAGCCAATGAGCAGCGCCAACGCACACAGATCAATGGCTGGAAGCATGCAAATCTTCCTTGGACAAATTAAAAATGAGATTAATTGAATAATGGTTGAGCGCTACGCCGTGATTGGCAACCCAATTGCTCATAGTAAATCGCCGCAGATTCATGCGGCTTTTGCTAAACAAACGGGTCAACATATAAGTTATGAAGCTATTCTCGCGCCAATCGATGGCTTTGTGGCAACGGTAAAAAGTTTAATCACGCAAGGCTACAAAGGCGCAAACGTAACGGTGCCGTTTAAGTTTGAAGCTTTTAATTTATGTAACTTTTTACATGCAAATGCAAAAAGTTCAGGTGCGTATGCAGTTAATACGTTGATATTTAACGGCAACTATAATGAAATCGACGGGGAAAATACTGACGGAATAGGTTTAAGTACAGATATTTTGCAAAACCTTGGTTTTTCAATTGAAAACAAAGACATTTTAATACTGGGTGCGGGTGGTGCAGCTCATGGTATTTTAAACTCGTTACTAGGTGCTAAAAGTATTACCATCGCAAATCGTACTTCTGAAAAAGCCATGGAATGGATTTCGGGCAGATATGACACTGGCGATTACCGAATAAGAGTAAATAAATTTGAGGAATTGGATACCCCTTTTGATTTAATTGTGAATGCAACTTCTGCAGGATTAACTGGTGAAAAGCTTCCACTTTCCGACAAAATTTTCAATTCAAGCACATTGGCCTATGACATGATGTATGGGGTTGAGACGCCATTTATGGCGCAAGCGCGCGCAAACGGTGCGCAAGTGGCTGACGGCCTAGGCATGCTGGTAGAACAAGCTGCAGAGGCGTTTTGTATGTGGCGCGGCGTACGGCCAGAAACCGCGCCAGTTATTAAAATGATGAGAACTTATTAACATTTCCAGCATGAGAGCTAATGTAACTAAGCCCTTCACCGTCATTTTGAGCGAAGCGAATAATCCAGTTTTTGTCCACAAAAATCATGGAATCTTCACTATTCTCAGAATGACGAAGTTAAAAAGATGGATTTGAATTGATTCGCTGGTTATTTTACAAATCGCCAAATCTCTCATTAAGCGTCGGCGGGCTTTTTAAACGCTTTTTTATACTGTTTATACTATTTGTGCTGCTATACCAGTTATGGATTTTTGCGCACATTTGTTGGTGGATTACATACAACCCGTCCACCAGCGCGTTTATGGATGATCGCCTGCAAATCATCCAAGAAACCAAGCCAAACGCAGAGCTAAAATATAAATGGGTTAATTATGCGCAAATATCCAACAATCTAAAACGCGCGGTCATCGCCAGTGAGGATGCTAAATTTAACGACCACGATGGCTTTGATTGGGAAGGCATTGAAAAAGCTTATGAAAAAAATCTGAAAAAAGGCAAAATCGTCGCGGGCGGCTCTACTATTAGTCAGCAGTTGGCCAAAAACCTATTTTTAAGTAGCCGTCGTACGCCCTGGCGCAAAGGTGAAGAGGCGATTATTACGGTGATGCTCGAAAAAATGCTGACTAAACAGCGCATTTTAGAAATTTATTTAAATGTGATTGAATGGGGCAACGGCATTTTTGGTGCAGAAGCGGCGGCGCGCCATTATTTTAAAACCAGCGCGGCAGGATTATCACCATCGCAAGCGGCCAAACTGGCTGCCATAGTGCCCAATCCGCGTTTTTACGATGACCACCGTAATACACGTTATTTAACCCGCCGTATATCGCGCATTCAAGCAGGCATGCGGGTTGTAGAGCTGCCATAGGCATTGAACTAAAGGAAAAAGCGTAATGGAATGGCAAACTATTTTGGCCTTGCTTTTAGTGGCTATTGGCATTATTGGCAGCGTGTTACCGATGTTGCCAAGCGTGCCACTCGTATTTGCCGGCATGTTATTAGCAGCGTGGCATGGCGATTTTGCGCGCGTTGGCATACTTAGCATGGTGATAATCGGCGCGATTGGCGTACTTGCTTGGGCGGTAGATTTTTTTGCATCCATCGTTACCGCCAAAAAAGTGGGCGCTAGCAAAAATGCGCTCATCGGCGCAGGGCTTGGCGCAGTGCTTGGTATTTTTGCTGGTTTGCCTGGCTTAATTTTAGGCCCAGCCATCGGCGCGGTGATTGGTGAGCTAACCGCTCATTCTAATAAAACAAAAGCCACCGTGGTTGGCGTAGCGGCAGGTCTGGGATTTGTGCTGGCAATGGTGATAAAACTGCTGCTAATTTTGGTGATGCTAGCGATTTTTGGCTATGCCTATTACAACTAAAAAAAAGCATACAAAAATAATTAAAAAAATCTAACAGCCACAAGAAGAAAGTAATGCTCTGCAAGCCGCATGGATATTGGCTTGCAGAGCATTGAAATAAGATGGCTTAATTTTAATATTTTTTAAGTAAGATTTACAACATCGCCTTTAAATATTTTCCCGTATAACTTTTTTTGTTTTCGGCCAACGTTTCGGGCGTGCCCACACCAACTACCAAGCCGCCGCCGTCGCCACCTTCTGGGCCCATGTCAATCAACCAATCAGCCGTTTTAATCACGTCTAAGTTATGCTCAATAATCACGATGGTGTTGCCAGCATCACGCAAGCGATGAATTACATCTAACAATAATTGAATATCGGCAAAGTGCAGTCCTGTGGTTGGCTCATCTAAAATATAAAGCGTGCGGCCAGTGTCGCGTTTGCTTAACTCAAGTGACAATTTCACGCGCTGCGCCTCGCCGCCGCTTAACGTAGTGGCAGATTGGCCAAGCGTAATATAGCCCAAGCCTACGTCTAGCAAGGTTTTGAGCTTGCGAGAAATAACTGGTTGCGCACTAAAAAAGGTATGCGCGGTTTCTACGGTCATTTCTAGCACTTCGCGAATATTTTTGCCTTTAAAATTAATTTCTAAGGTCTCACGATTATATCGCTGCCCTTTGCACACATCGCATGGCACGTAAACATCGGGCAAAAAGTGCATTTCTACGCGCAAAACGCCGTCGCCTTGGCAGGCCTCGCAGCGGCCACCTTTTACATTAAATGAGTAGCGGCCTGGCCCATAGCCACGGGCGCGGCTTTCTGGCACGCCCGCAAATAAATCACGAATCGGCGTGAAAAGGCCTGTGTATGTTGCAGGGTTGCTACGCGGTGTGCGGCCGATTGGGCTTTGATCGACATCTACCACTTTGTCAAAATGGTCTAAGCCTTGCACATCTTTGTGCGGCGCAGGCTCGGTGTTGCTACGGTATAAATGCTGCGCAACCACGCGATATAAGGTGTCGTTAATCAGCGTGGATTTGCCGCTGCCTGAAACGCCGGTGACGCAAGTGAGTAGCCCGACAGGAATCTCAACCGATACATCGCGCAAGTTGTTACCAGATGCGTTATTTAATGTTAGCCATTTTGTAGGGTCAGCTTTCGTGCGCGCGTGTTTATATTCAATTTGCTTTTTGCCGCTTAAATATTGGCCAGTGAGCGATTTTGGATTATCTTTAATTTGTTGCGGCGTACCTTCTGCCACAATTTGCCCGCCATGCTCGCCCGCGCCAGGGCCAATATCCACCACATAATCGGCCTCTAAAATCGCGTCGTGATCATGCTCAACCACAATGACCGTATTGCCAATATCACGCAGGCGCTTCAATGTTTCTAACAAGCGGTCGTTATCGCGTTGATGTAATCCAATGCTCGGCTCATCCAGCACGTACATAACGCCCGTTAAGCCGCTGCCAATTTGGCTGGCGAGGCGAATACGCTGCGCTTCACCGCCCGATAGCGTTTCGGCCGAGCGTGAAAGCGATAAATATTCCAAACCTACATTGGTTAAAAATCGCAAACGATTTTGTATTTCTGTCACGATTTTATCGGCAATAACCAGTTTAGCGCCATGCAATTCAAGCGTTTCAAAGAAAGTGAGCGCTTGCTTTAATGGTATTCTGCACACGTCATGAATATTTTGCCCGCCTACTTTTACGTGGCGCGCTTCAATTCGAAGCCGCGTGCCAGCGCAATCGGGGCAGGCAGCGGCGTTAATATATTTTGCCAGTTCATCGCGCACAGCAGATGAATCACTTTCACGATAACGGCGTTGCAAGTTGTGCAAAATGCCTTCAAAGGTATGCGTTTTGCCAAAAAATGTACCGCGTTCATTCAAGTATTTAAAGGCAATTTGCTCGCGCCCGCTGCCATTTAAAATCACCTCTTGAATAGGGTGCGGTAACTCTTCAAACGCGGTTTCAAGGTCAAACTTGTAGTGCGCGGCTAAACTTGACAGCATTTGAAAGTAAAATTGATTGCGTTTATCCCAGCCTTTAATGGCGCCGCTAGCTAGTGATAAAGTAGGGAAAGCCACTACACGTTTAGGGTCAAAAAACGTCACGTTGCCTAGGCCGTCGCACTTAGGGCAAGCGCCCATAGGGTTGTTAAACGAAAATAGGCGTGGCTCTAGCTCGGCCAGTGAGTAATCACATTGCGGACAAGAAAACTTGGCCGAAAAAGTATGCTCAATTGAATTGTCATCATCATCGCCCATCTCCAGCGCAATGGCTTTGCCATCGGCCAAACGTAGCGCAGTTTCAAAACTTTCGGCAATGCGCTGCTTCATGTCTGCTTTTACTTTTAGCCTGTCGACCACCACATCAACCGTATGCTTGGTGGTTTTGGCTAGTTGCGGCAGCGCGTCAACTTCGTAAATTTTGCCATCGATTCTTAATCTGACAAAACCTTGCGCTTTTAACTGCTCAAATAAATCTAATTGCTCGCCTTTACGGTTGGCAACCACAGGCGCCAAAATCATTAACTTGGTATCTTCGGGCAGCTTTAAAACTGAATCAACCATCTGCGAAACAGTTTGCGCTTCTAATTTTACATGATGTTCTGGGCATTCTGGATCACCCGCGCGCGCGTACAACAGGCGCAAATAATCGTGAATTTCGGTAACCGTGCCAACGGTTGAGCGCGGATTGTGCGAAGTGGCTTTTTGCTCGATAGAAATGGCAGGCGATAAGCCTTCAATCAAATCAACATCGGGTTTATCCATACGTGCCAAAAATTGCCGCGCATAAGCAGATAAACTTTCTACATAACGGCGCTGGCCTTCGGCATATAAGGTATCAAACGCAAGAGATGACTTGCCAGAACCCGATAAACCCGTAATCACGATGAGTTTATTGCGCGGTAAATCCAGCGAAATATTCTTGAGATTGTGCGTACGCGCACCACGTATTTTGATAAATTCCATTAAGCTTTGTCGAAAATTAAGGCAACCTGTTAATATACGCAATTATTTAGTTTTCATC
>JAYTEL010000107.1:0-1566 GCA_043735225.1 Methylotenera sp.
TCTGTAGTGCGCTTAGTAAGCCCCGCTGCTAGCTCTGAGCGTCCCAGCACCTGCAAAAGCCACCCATATTTTTAAGTGATTTTAACGGCGATTGCTCTGTCGTATATTGCACTTGACGTATAAAGGTAAGCTTGAAACCACATTAATGACTACGTTGGTCACGCGTCTTCTCCCTGAATAGCCTCGTTGCCAGCATGCTTTTTAAGTACGCGAAACAGCACAAAGCCGCCTATTAATAATAATAAAAATGGCCCAAACCATAGCAAGGCGGTTTCATTATTCACGGGCGGGCGATAGCGCACAAAGTCGCCATAGCGCGCGACTAGGTAATCGATGACTTCTTGATCGCTTTTGCCTGCGCGCAGTTGCAAGCGAATTTCTTTGCGTAAATCTTCGGCCAGTGGTGCGCTAGAATCTGCCAAAGTGGTGTTTTGGCAAACCAAACAGCGTAGCTCGCTCGACATGGCTTTTAAGCGCGCTTCAATCACTGGGTCGTCGACCAAGGGTTTGGCGTCACCAGCAAAAGCTGCATTAGTTAGCAATAGTAATAGAATAAATAACTTTTTCACTTTTTCAACTCTCTGACTAGCGGCAAAATTTTGCTAAAAAATGCCTCTTCAGTAATCGGGCCAATTTGTTTGTAGCGAATAATGCCTGCTTTATCAATGATGTAGGTTTCTGGCACACCATAAACGCCGTAATCAATGCCAATTTTTCCATCAGCATCGGTCGCGATTTGTTTATAGGGGTTGCCGTTAGCATCAATCACTGCCTGTGCTTCTAAATCGGTGTCTTTATAATCAAGCCCGTAAGTGTCAACAATTCCCGTTTTGGCGATTGCGAGCAGAACAGGGTGTTCTTCGCGGCAGGCCGCGCACCACGACGCCCACACATTAAGCAACCAAACCTTGCCTTTCATATCCACGGTATTAAAACTTTTGCCAGAATCACTTAATAGTGGTGCAGTAAACGCAGGCGCAGGCTTGCCAACCAAGGGTGAAGGTACTTCGTGCGGGTCTAAAAATAAGCCTTTAAATAAAAATCCAACTGCCACAAAAAATAAGGCCAGCGGAATTAAAAATTTTGCCGTTCTACTCATTTACTGAAAGCTTTCATGCCATTTAAATTTAGCGAGTTACAATTTTAGCAAGTTATAAGCCAAACGCTTTATAACGCAAAAGCTTCGTGCGCCTCTTGTGCTTCGCCCGCCTTGAAGTCTTGGCCTGCTTTTTTATTGCGAATGCGATAGCGCTTATCGGCTAACGCGCAAAAGCCGCCTAAGGCCATTAAAATTGCTCCTGCCCATATCCACTGAACAAAAGGCTTAATATAAATGCGTACACTCCACGCACCGTTTTCTAGCGGCTCACCTAGTGCTACATACAAGTCTTTAATCAAGCCTGGGCGAATGTCGGCTTCTGTCATCACACTGCCTTGCACGGGATAAAAACGTTTTTCTGGGTGCAACACAGCAACAGGTTTGCCGCCACTGGTCACGGTAAACGTGCCTTGTTGCGATTCATAATTAGGGCCTTTGATGCTGGCGACGCCGTCAAACTTAAAGTC
>JAYTEL010000108.1:0-8163 GCA_043735225.1 Methylotenera sp.
TCGGCAGAAGCGTTGCTAGGGTTAATATTGGCGCGGTCTTCAAATGCGGCTTCGATAATGCTTTGACGTGGATCCATGAGGCTCTCGAGATTAAGTTAATAAAAAATTAGTAAACCAGTTTGTTAATCTGGAAAAGCATTATTTTAACCTATATCAAGCCAATGTTGGTGCGGCAAACTGCGGCTGTAGGTGCGACGATTGCCGATGTACGATAGACAATCACCGATGTAGGAGCGACGACCTCGTCGCAATTGCAATATGTATTATCGCAAGGAAAGCGTCGTAATTTAAATGTAGCTTACCGATACAGATTTACAAAGCGTACGATACGCCCTATCGCGACGAGGGCGTCACTCTTACAAAATTCATCGCGAAGAGAGCGCCTACAAAACTATTTGCCAGCTTTTGCGGCTTCGTAAAGCGGCCGAACTTTTGGTGCCAATGCTTTTAAATCTGCAATACGGTTTGCACTTGCGGGGTGGGTGCTTAAAAATTCGGGCGGTGCGCCTTTATTAACTGCGCTCATTTTCTCCCACAAAGTAACTGCGGCATCTGGGTTGTAACCTGCGCGAGCGGCCAATTCTAAGCCCATCTTGTCGGCTTCGCGTTCTTGCTCGCGCCCATTAGGTAGCGAGAAAAACAGTTGCGAACCCATGCCAGCGCCTTGGGCAAGTACTGCCCCTGCAGAGCCAGTTACAAGTGATGCCAGCGCTTGCAAGCCAAATTGTTGTACATAAGCTTGGCTCATGCGCTCGCGGCCATGTTCACGCAAGGCGTGAGAAATCTCATGACCAATCACCGCGCCTAGTTCGTCATCGGTGGCTTTTAGTTTATCCATCATGCCAGACAGCACCATGATTTTGCCGCCAGGCATGCAATAAGCGTTTAGCTGATCATTTTTTTCAACGTTCACTTCCCAATTCCAATTGACTGCGTCGGGGCGAAACACGCCCACTTGGGCAATCAATCGGTTTGAAATAGTGCGCACTCGCGCTAATTGTGCCGGGTCAGCATTTAAGGTATTTTTCTTTTTTGCTTCGCCAAGCGTTTGCGCATACGCTTGCGCAGACATTTTATCTACAGAGCCAGAAGGCAATAGCATAAATTGCGAGCGTTTCACGCCTGAAACGCTATCTTTAGTGGTGGTGGCGCATCCTGCAAGGCCTAAGCTGGTTGCCACTAAAGCGGCAACGATTAAACTTTTTGCTGATTGTTGTATTGGATTTTTAACTAATTTTTTTTCTGTCATTTTCATTATTAACTCCTCATAAATATTGGTATGTATATCATTTTGCATAACGCATGGCGTTCAAATAAGTTAAATTTATATTGTAAATACAATCAGTTTATTAATTGCTTGCACAAGCCACTAAGCTATATCATCGCTAAATCATCAGCTGCGAGCCTAACTCAACAACGCGATTTGGCGGTAGTTTAAATTGGTTGGTAATGGTTTCTGCGGTGCGAAACAAACCAATAAAGACTTTTTTGCGCCAATAAGCCATGCCTGATTTGTGACTGGCGATTAAGCTTTCTTTACCAATAAAATAAGACGTATCCATCGCATCAATATCTAGGCCGTATTTAGCGCACAAGGTCAAATCGCGCGGCAAATCAGGCTCATCTTTAAATCCATACTTAACTGTTACGCGATAAAAATGGTAAGGAAGTGCCTCAACAGACACCCGTTCATCAAGATTTGTATGCGGAATATCCAAAAATTTAACGGTTAAAATAACTACTTTTTCGTGCAGCACTTTATTGTGTTTTAGGTTATGCAACATGGCATGTGGCACGCCGTCAGGGTTTGGCGTCATAAATAATGCCGTGCCAGGCACACGTGGCGGTGGGTGCGCGCCAATGGCTTCAATAAATGGCTCAATCGCCATTGCATCGGCTTTTAAGCGGGTATAAACCATGGTTCGGCCGTTTTTCCATGTAAGCATTAACACAAAAATAATGTTACCAACCAGCAGTGGCACCCAACCGCCATCTGGTATTTTGAGTAAACTTGCACTAAAAAACGCAAAGTCTATTGTTAAAAACAACATTACCAGTAATACGGTCTTAAACTTACTCCAACCCCAAATCTCTCTAAATACTATAGATGCTAATAAAGTAGTCATCACCATATTGCCAGTGACTGCAATACCATAAGCAGCCGCTAATTTACCAGAGCTGCCAAAGCCCACTACTAATATCATAGTGGCCAGCATTAAACCCCAGTTAATACGCGGCATATAAACTTGGCCTTGCTCGCTTTCAGACGTATGCTGAATATGCATACGCGGCAGATAGCCTAATTGCAGAGCTTGACGCGATATAGAAAAAGCGCCTGTAATGACTGCTTGCGAGGCAATAACTGTGGCTACAGTGGCTAATAAAATAAGCGGTATCAATGCCCACTCGGGCGCCAATAAGTAAAATGGGTTTTTAATCGCTGCGGCATTATGTAACATAAGCGCGCCTTGGCCAAAATAATTGAGTAGCAAAGATGGGAAAACAAAACCAAACCAGGCTAATCGTATAGGAAAGCGCCCGAAATGCCCCATATCGGCATACAAAGCTTCAGCCCCTGTTACCGCTAAAACAACCGAACCAAGCGATACAAATGCTACCCATGGTTGACTAGTGAAAAATTGTACTGCGTAAATAGGATTAAGCGCATTTAAGATAGTGGCATCGTGCAAAATGTTAATGATACCAAGCGCCGCAAGTGTGCCAAACCAAAGTAGCATTACTGGCCCAAAAAACGCGCCCACCACAGCAGTACCTTTGCTTTGCGCCCAAAATAAACCGAATAACACAATTAAAGTAATCGGCACAATAAATTCGTGCAGATTAGGTGCGGCAATTTCTAAACCTTCTACCGCAGATAAAACCGAAATAGCTGGCGTTATCATGCCATCGGCATAAAACATACATGCGCCTAAAATTCCTAATAACATAATGTAGCGCTGCTTATTTTTTTTGCCCTCTTGATTACGGCTGGCGAGGGCTAAAAGCGCCATAATGCCGCCTTCACCACGGTTATCAGCGCGCATTATAAACGCCACATATTTAATAGAAACAATAACAATGAGCGCCCAAGTGATGAGCGATAAAATGCCATAAACGTTGCCAGCATTTAGTGCCAGCGGATGATGTCCCGCCAGAAACACTTCTTTCATGGTGTAAAGCGGGCTGGTGCCAATATCGCCAAAAACAACGCCCAGCGCGGCAAGCGCCATAATGGGCAGGGCAGGTTTGTGGACTTGATTGTTTTCCATTAGGCTGTTTTTAATTTGACTGGTTAATGCAATTGACTATTATCAATCAATTAAAGACACAAACCAATAGCCCGGCCAGATTATTATATTAATGAATGCCGCGTTTTAAAGGTTAATGCATCACTTTTTGCTTGCGCGTGCTTAGTATGCTAAGAAAAATACTGGTGGCAAGCAGCCCCGCTACAACCGCTAAAGAGAGGGCAACGGGAATTTTGTACCATTCTACAATCAACATCTTTACGCCAACAAACACTAGCACCACAGCCAAACCATATTTAAGTAAATGAAAGCGGTCAGCCATATCTGCCAGCAAAAAATACAAAGCGCGCAAACCTAATATGGCGAATATATTGGATGTAAAGACAATAAATGGGTCGCTAGTAATAGCAAAAATAGCAGGAATACTATCCATTGCAAAAATTACATCTGATAGTTCAATTAGAATAAGCACTAAAAACATCGGCGTAAACCAGCGCACACCGTTAATATTCACCCAAAACTTATCACCGTGATATTCATCGGTGACGCGCATGTGATTTTTTAGCCATTTTAATATTGGATTTTTGCCCAGATTAGGTTCGTGGTCGGCAAAAATAAGCATTTTTATGCCAGTAATCAATAAAAATGCGCCAAATATATACAGCACCCAATGAAACTGCGATATTAGCCAGGCGCCCAGCCCAATCATCAGCGCGCGCAAAATAATTGCGCCCAGCACGCCATATACCAGCACGCGCTTTTGAAATTGCAACGGCACTGCAAAATAGCTAAAAATCATCACAAAGACGAAAATATTATCCATTGCCAAGGTTTTTTCTAGCAAATAACCGGTTAAATATTCCATGGTTCTGCTATTAGCTAACTCACGTCCCGCGCTGTGATCGAGCCAAAACCACAAACCTGCCCCAAACAGCAAGGCCATGGCAAACCAAATAAGCGACCAAGTAAGCGCTTCGCTTGCGCCCACTTTATGCGCGCCTTTTCGCCCCAGCATCAATAAATCTAAGGCTAACATGGCAATTACAAACAGGCCAAAGCCTGCCCACATCCACCATGTAGCAATTGTTTGCAATCCATTAACTGCTTGTAGCTCACCCATTTATTGTGCCTTTATGATAATTAAAGAATTGTTTCATTATTGGCATTAACGCTTGCAATATTTTCTATCGCGTCAACTGGACTCATAACGCTGTCTAGCTGCGCGGTCCATTCTCGCCACACTGCCCATGCGACGGTTAAAATGATTGGCCCAACAAATAGCCCAACCAAGCCAAACGCCAGCAATCCACCCAATACGCCAAACAGCACCAATAAAAATGGAATTGGGCTAATACTACTAATGAAAATTGGCCGCAATACATTATCAAGCTGGCTGATGACGGCTGCGCCCCAAATCCAAACGCCAATAGCTTCTGCCGTATGACCTTGAATTAACAACCATAAGCCAGCAGAACCCCAGGCCAGCGGCGTACAAAACGGAATAAGCGCTAGCATGGCAGTAATTACGCCAAAAATAATAGGTGACGATAAGCCTGCAACCCAATAGCCAAGCCCTGCCGCAGCGCCTTGCACTAAAGCAGTTAACAGCACACCGTACACCACAGCGCGCGTGGTAGTGCCAGCCGCGTGCAAGTAATCGTGCGCTTGTGGGCCAATAAAACGCGCCAACACATGGCGCAACTCGTCCACAATTCTTGCGCCATCGCGGTAGAAGAAAAACAAGATAATCACCACAAATAACAGCTTGATTAAGTTTTTACCCACGCCGCCTGCCAATGTAGCAACATCATTTAGGTGGCTTGATAGCCATGCTTTTATTGCGCCAGCAATGCCTTGGGTATCAGCAAGTATGGCCTGTTGCCTAAGCCAATCGCCAAGCCACGGCATATTTTTTAAACTATTCGGTAAATGTAAAGGCTCGGCAATAAAAATCTGTAACGCAGGATAAATGTTCGACAACTCTTTTTGCGCAAGCCATGCCAGCCAAATGAGCGGTATAAACAACGTTAGCGCTGCCAATGCCGTTGTGATTGCCGCAGCTAAATTATCTCGACCCTTGCAAAAAGCCCTAATCTTTGTTGCAATTGGCCACGAGGCATAACTTAATATGCCAGCCCATGCCAGCGGCACTAAAAATGGTGCAAGCACAATAAAAGCCAGTATTGCTAAACCTGCTAGCGCAAACAATGGCATGATTCTGCGATTAAGATTGCGATTAAAGTTGTGATTCATCACCATTTATTTGCTGGTGTTTGCATGATTACCAGCAGCAATTCTATCCATTAACGCAAACATGACGCCCGAAAAAACCAGCGTTAAGTGAATACCCACTAGCCATGCAAGCTGCTGATTTCCGTTTGGCTCTGCAAGCACTTCTTTGACATTAATAAAATATTTCAATAACTCAATACCCGAAATTGCCACAATAGAGCCAATTAACTTCAGTTTTAAGTCAGAGAAACCAACATGCCCCATCCATTCTGGTCGGTCTTCATTGTCACCCGTATCAATTTTTGAAACAAAATTTTCATAGCCTGCAAAAATAATAATTAGTAGTAAATTGGCTACTAAGGTAATGTCAACTAGTGTAAGGATGCCTAACAAAGTTGCGCCGCCGTCACCATTAAATGTTATTGGCACAAGCGCAATAAACGCTTTTAAAAACTTAACCAACAATAAGCCAACTGCTGCAATTAAACCAAGATAAAACGGCACTAACAGCCAGCGGCTATTAAACATAAAATGTTCTAAAGCCAATTCAATACGTTTCATTCATTCCCCAATTAAGTTTTAGCCACACATTTTTGTATGGCTAAATTTATTAAATTACTGCTGTAAAAGAGTGCATCATCATGATTGTTTAAATTACATGATTCACTTTGTTAAACGTTTATATTCTATTACTTAATTCGCTGCTGGCAGCAAATCTGCAATTGGTTTTTTTGCGGCTTGCGCATCTTTTATGGCTTTGTGCGTCTCTTTTTTATTATGCTTTATCATGTCAGCTTTGTGCGATTGTACAGAATGCTTTTTGTGATTTGTAGTTGCCGCTGGGCGCGCCTCTGTGACAGGTTTTGCTGCCAAGTCATCACCAATCGATTTATTGGTAGCAGCTGCTTGCGCTTTAATCATCTCTGATTTTGGCGGCACTTCTGCGTGTTTGGTATGCTCAGAGCTTGCCGCTGGACGGGTTTCCAATTGTGGTTTAGCATTTTTTGCAGCTTCAATTGCCTCTTGCGATTCTGCTTGCTGCGCTTCTATGATGTCTTTCTTGGGCGAATCTTTAAGTGTTTCAGCCAAAGCTGTTGTAGAGATGGCTAAAAACGCTGCAATTAATGTGTAAATAGTAATTTTCATTTTTATCTCCTTTAGTTATTAACAGTTTCAAAAGAAGTTTTGAAACATAATTAGACTCTACGCCGAAAAATACTGCCAACAAACAGATAAATATTGATTAATACATCGTATTTGTTGTTGTATCAATTAAATATTAGCGAATAAATCATCATAATTTTTAAAGGCTTATTTTGCTGGGCTAGCATGATAAAATTTCTACTGAACAATCTTAATGCGCCCACTTTAATCCACGCTTTAAAGCCAGTGCCAAGGTTATTACACGGATTGTTTTGTATCAATAATAGTTGCGCTAACATTGCCTTGTTGAAAAGTAATGTTTACGCACTCACCCAATTGCGCTTGGGCGCTATTTTTAATGATTTCGCCATTCATTTTGGCAACCAAAGCATAGCCGCGTGATAACACATTTTGTGGATTAAGTTGTTGCAAGCTATTGTTAAGCATTAATAAGTGTTGTTGATGCGTTTGCAAACGGCGCTGCAAGCCAATATCCATGCGGTGCTTAAGTTGATTCAATTGCGCACCTTTATTTTGCAATAATTGCAATGGTGAGATTAATCGGCGCGCTAAAAAATCTAATTTTTGGCTTTGCTGATTTAAAGTATAAGTCATTTGTTTATGCAGCTGATTTTGCAAACTCATCAGCTGATTTTTTTGCGCTGTTACATCCATACAAGCCAGCTCAGCTGCCGCTGTGGGCGTGGCGGCGCGCAAATCAGCCACAAAGTCTGTAATCGTAAAATCGGTTTCATGGCCAACACCGCTGATGGTGGGAATGGCACATTCATCAATCGCCCGCGCGACAATTTCCTCGTTAAATTGCCATAAATCTTCCATGCTACCGCCGCCGCGACAAATAATCAGTGTGTCAACTTCTGCGCGTTTATTTGCAGTTTGAATCGCCTTAGCAATCAACGCTGCCGCGCCTTTGCCTTGCACGGGCGATGGGTAAATAATCACCTTAATTGCTGGGTTGCGGCGTTTTAATGTGGTCAGCACATCGCGCAAAGCCGCCGCATCGGGCGAAGTCACAATACCAATGGTTTTTGGATGTTTTGGAATGGCTTTTTTAAAAGCCGCGTCAAATAAACCTTCGTGTTCTAACTTAGTTTTTAGCTCTTCAAATGCCTCAAACAACGCGCCCAAACCTGATTTTCGTATAAATTCTACCGTTAATTGAAAATCGCCGCGTGCTTCGTATAGTGTCACCGTGCAGCGCGCTTCAATTTTATCACCTTCGCGCGGCACAAAATCTACATAAGTATTACGCCCTTTAAACATCACGCATTTCACTTGTGCGGTATTATCTTTTAAAGAAAAATACCAATGCCCAGATGCAGCGCGGGTAAAGTTTGACACCTCGCCACTTACCCAAAATAGCGGAAAAGATTGCTCTAACACCTCGCGCGCAAGACGATTTAATTCAGAAACGCTCAGCATTTTTTGTAATGCGCCTAGATTTTTTTCGGATGAAGTAGTGTCGTAATCAATCATAGATGTAATTATCCATTACAATTTAGGTAATATGTACAAAAAA
>JAYTEL010000109.1:0-18494 GCA_043735225.1 Methylotenera sp.
AGCCACTACAACGTTGTAAAATGGGTTCTTTTTAGAGCCACCACGTGATAAACGAATAACGACCATAATCTTGTTCTCTAATTAAACTGTGACAGAAAAACGCGGATTATACGCTATTAACGCGAATGCTGGCAAGTGATAAAAACAGAGTAACAATATTAAACTGTGTAGCGTGTAGGGTCGTTAATGCCCGCTTTAATAAAGCCCTCGCGGCGCAAACGGCACGAATCACATTTACCGCAAGCATAACCTTGCCAATCGGCCTGATAACACGAGACGGTTGTTGCGTAATCTACGTTCAGCTTAATGCCTAGCGCAATTATCTCGGCTTTTGTCATATCAATTAATGGCGCATGCACGGTGATGGTTTGGCCTTCTACCGCGCTTTTAGTCGCCAAATTAGCCATTTGCTGAAACGCCGCCACATACTCGCCGCGGCAATCAGGGTAACCCGAATAATCCAGCGCATTAACGCCAATAAAAATATCTTGCGCGCCTAGCACCTCTGCCCAAGCCAAACTAAGTGACAGCATAATGGTGTTGCGCGCAGGCACATAAGTAACAGGAATGCCCGCAGGAATAGGATTTGCTCCGCTAATTGGCAAATCGATATTATTGTCAGTTAACGCAGAGCCGCCAAACAAACTTAAATCCAGCTGCACTGTTTTGTGCTGTTTTGCACCTAGGCTGAGGGCTATATTCTGCGCGGCTTGCAGCTCGGCAATGTGGCGCTGGTGGTAATTTAAGCTTAAGCAATAACAATCACAACCTTGTGCATTTGCAATTGCCAAACAAGTGGCGGAATCGAGTCCACCCGAGAGTAGTACAACGGCTTTTTTATTCGTAATCATAAGCAGATTTTATTCAATTTTAAGAAGATGACTCGATAGTGAACCAAAGACTGATCATATGTGTACAACTGTTTTAGAAAATAGTGCAAAGCGGACAAAGCCAACAAAATTTTAATGCAATTATCAAACGCCTGGCTTTTCACCCCACAGAATTTTATGGAGTTGAATTTGCATTCTAACGGGCAATTTATCAGCCAACACCCAGCTAGCAAGCGTTTGTGCACTTAAATCATGAAAACTTGGAGAAAATAAAATCGGGCATTTTTCAATCAATTTCAGCTCGGTAATTTTCGCTTTTGCCCAGTCGTAATCGACGCGATCTACAAGTACGAATTTGATTTCATCGCTTGGTTTAACGTGATTAACGTTACTCCACAGCATGTTTTTTTCTTCATTCGAGGCGGGCGTTTTAATATCTAAAATCACCGATACGCGCGCATCAACTGGCGCAATATCCATCGCGCCGCCCGTTTCTAGCGATACGCTATAACCCGCATCGCATAACCCTTGTAGCAGTACTAAACATTCTTTTTGAGCCAGCGGCTCGCCACCTGTAACAGTTACAAAACGTGTGCCAAACTCAGCTATTTTTTGCAAAATTTCTGCAATTTCCATATTGCTACCGCCGCTAAAAGCATATGCCGTATCGCAATAGGTGCAGCGCATGGGGCAACCCGTCAGGCGCACGAACACAGTTGGCAAGCCAACGCGCGAGGTTTCGCCTTGAAGTGAATGGAAAATTTCGTATATTTTAAGCGACATATATTTAAAACAAAAAACGCCAACCGTTAAGTTGACGCTATTTTACCGCGAATAACACTTTTATTAGCGCGTAATTTATTACACTTATTTAATCGCCTCTAGCGCTTTCAAACGTTTTTGCGCGCTTGGCGTAACAGCCGCTTCAGGATGCTTAGCGACTAAATCACGAAGCGTTTTTTTTGCGCTGCCCACTTGTCCAAGCTGAATTTGACCGTTTGCCATGTTATACATCGCATCAGGCACTTTTACACTGCCAGGATGCATATCAATCACTTTTTGCTGCGTGGCGATGGACGACTTGTAGTTTTTTAATGCAAATTGACTGAAACCCATGCCATAAAGTGCATCTGCTGCCAGCTTGCTTGTAGGGTATTCGCGTAAAAATGCATCAAAAGCAGCAAATGCTTCTTTATGTTTGGCCGATTGGCTTAGGGCGTTGGCTTCAGTAAAGGCTTTGGTATCTTTTTCTTCCAATACTGGCTGATTAGGCGTTGTTGCTGTCGTGGCGCCACTAGTCGCGTTATTACTTGTACTAGGCGAACTGTTAATAGAAGTTGGCGCGCCGCCTTCAATTTTACGCAGTCGCGTGTCGGTATCTACATATAAATCTTTTTGACGCGCTTGCGTGGCATCTAAATTGTGCTGGGCAACTTCTAAATCGCCTTTTAAATTAGCCACTTCTTGCTTTAAGACTTCAATTTGATTTTGCATTTCACTTAATCCGCCGCCTTGCACAATGGCTTCAATGGCGGCAATACGCTTCTCCATTATTGCGGAAGTTTTTTTCAAATCGGCAATCGCAGCCATTGCCGCGCTGTGGTCAGATTGTTGTTTGGCTTCAAGCTCTACAATCTTTTTGCGCGCTTCTTTGTCGTCAAACAACGCAGCGTGCGCCGTATTAAAAACAGAAGTGAGCGCAAAAAGACTTAATCCAAGCAACACTATTTTCTTAATTGCCAGCATCAATTAATCGCTTTCGTAAACAACATCGGCGCGGCGATTTTTGGCAAAACAATCTTCATTATCGCAATTTTGAGCCGCTTTTTCTTCACCATAACTGATTGTTTCTATTTGACTATCTTTTACGCCAAGCAAATTTAAGGCTTTTTTAACCGCAACCGAGCGACGTTGTCCAAGCGCTACATTATATTCGCGCGTACCACGTTCATCGGTATTGCCTTGCACCACCATTTTGGCGCTTGGATGCGCTAGTAAATATTTGCTGTGCGCTTCTACAACTGGACGATATTCCGCTTTAACTGCATCGCTATTGTAATCAAAATATATAATACGTTTTGAAAGAATATTGTTTGGGTCTTTAAGCGGATTGTTTTTGTCATCCATGCTTGCGTTGATATCTATTTGTGCTTCTTTTATGGCGTTGGTATCTGCGCCGCTATCGGTTGCAGGTTTGGTAATGTCTGTTGTAGACGCAGAAGGGCTTTTATCTTCCACCGCGGCAGGTTTCATCGGCGTACTTTTACACGCCACTAATGCCGTTGAAATGGCCAGTGCCAGTAGTAATTTTGTACTTAACTTATATTTTGCATTTAAATTGATCATTGTTGTTTCTCCTTTTGATACCCATTAATGGGTGAATGTTAATTATTTCTTCAAAGCGATTATGAGATATAAAGCGTTTATTTAAAAAATTTGCAATGACGTAGCGGGCAAATTAGTAATCGCATGATTAGCTTAAATAACATGGTTAGCTTAATTAATTAGTGGGCCCCAAGCAGGCTCACGCACATCACCAGACGCGTCATTTAACCGTTGATGTACGCTACCATCAATTGACACTGCCGCCAATGCGCCGCGCCCGCGCGCTTTGGTGGCATATAAAATCACGCGGCCGTTTGGTGCAAAGCTGGGCGATTCGTCTTGCGCGCCCTCGCTTAATAACTGCACTTGGCCACTTGCTAAATCTTGCATCGCGACGCGAAATTTACCGCCATCGTTACGAATATACGCTAAGCTTTTACCGTCCGGTGAAAATCTTGGCGAGACATTATAACTACCTTCAAATGTCACGCGGCTAACCGCGCCGCCGCCAGCGGGCGTTTTGTAGATTTGCGGCTTGCCGCCGCGGTCTGAGCTAAAATAAATCCAAGCGCCATCGGGCGAAAACGCAGGTTCAGTATCAATGCCGCCACTTTTGGTTACTTGTTTTAAATCGCCGCCGCTAGAAGAAACCGTATAAATCTGCGAATTTGCGCCGTAGGTAAGCACAATAGCCAATTTACTGCCATCGGGCGACCAAGCGGGCGCGCTGTTATTGCCTTTATAATTAGCCAGCACATTTTGCGCGCCGCCAGTCAGCGATTGCACATATATGATCGGTTTTTTCTTTTGAAAGGATACATAGGCCAATTTACTGCCATCTGGCGACCAAGCGGGCGAGATAATCGGCTCGTTCGATCGCAATACAGGCTGCGGGTTAAAGCCATCGGCGTCGGCCACCTGCAAGGCATATTGCTTTCCCGTTTTCGTGATGTAGGCAATATGGCTGGCAAACATACCGCTTTGGCCTGTGAGTTTTTGGTAGATTACATCGGCAATTTTGTGTGCGGTAGTGCGCGTTTGGCTGGGGTTAATTTGGTATTCCATGCCTGCCAATTGCGTTTGTTTTAGCGCGTCCATCAACTGAAAGCTCACTTTTAACTTACCGCCTACATGTTCAACATTACCCACGGCTAAGGCTTGTGCTTGCAAAGCGGTCCACTGCGCATATTTTATTTGCGATGCGTTAAAAGGCAAATTAGCCATACCGCGCGTTTCTAACACCTTAAACAAGCCACTGCGCGCTAAATCGGCAGCCACAATTTCGTTGATATTTTCTTTGGTGTTGCTCGCGCCGCCAAAAGGCACAATGGCAATGGGAATTTGGCTGGAGCCACCACCGCTAATTTCAATTTCAAGTGCAGCAAAAGTGATGGTAGGTACTAATAAAGCGGATAACATTACCGCACAAAACAACATCTTTTTAAATACATTCATAAGTAATTGGTATCTTGTTCGTTAAAAAGTTCAGCTAAATTTTACTGCAAACTTGCGCGATAATCTTAGCATTTACACTTTATTACAACTATTACGCTTTGTTAACACCGCGATATGCATTAAAGCGCAGCTAATCGTTGGGCCTAAATTTTAGGTTAAGATGTTTAAACTGTGATTTTAAACTGGCGTCCTCTGGCAAGGGTAGCGGTTCAGAAGCAATAATGGCGCGCTCTACTGCCTCGTCGCAAGCATCATTGCCACTCGATTTGGTAATATTTGGCGTGCCGCCAATTTCACCCGTTGGTAACACGTTAATCTCCACTTTAATTTCTGGGCTGCCATTGCCGCACAGTGTTTTATTAACGTTTGCTTTAATTTTGGCTTGAATTTTTGCTTTGTATTCACCAATTAAATTGGCATTTGCGGCGCTTGCTTGCTTGTCTGCGTTGCCTTTTTCTTCAGACAAGTTCTCTTGTTGTAGTTTTTTAAGCGCATCTTTATTGGATTTTTCAGCCGCTTTTTTATCTTTTAATGTTTCTTCACGTGTTTGCGCTTGTAGCTCTTCCAACTTTTTCTTTTGATCTAACTTTTGTTGTAGTTCTTTATTTTTCTTAACCTCTTCTTCTTTTTGTTTTAGCTCTACTGCTTTTTTCTTTTTCTCAAGCTCAATATCCACTTTGGGTTGTTCTGGCTTTGGCTTTTCTTCAACAATTGGCTTGGGTTCGGGCTTGGGTTCTGGTTTTTCTTCTAGCACTGGTTTTGGCTTTGGCTCAAATGTAGACACATCGGCAACTTTTTGCGCAGGCATTTTATCCCATAACGCAACCTCTGTAATTGTTTCTACTGGGTGCGCGGCCTTCCAATTAAATGAAATTAACATGGCCGTCAGCAGGGCCACATGTACACCAATAGCCAGCACCGCCGCTTTCCAAGTGTCTTGTTTAGCCTCTAGATTTTCTTGCTTTCTAATCATACTTTATAAAACTTAACTTTTACATTTACTGCGGTGCAGGTTTAAATAGCAAGCCAACTTTGTCCACTTTGGCTTGTTTCAGCAAATCCATCACCTTTATTACTTCGCCGTATTGGGTTTTTTCGTCCGCCGCAACTACTACAGGCCGATCTTTTGTTTTAAGCTGATTTTTAATCTCAAATAATAGCTTATCGCGCGCTAGGGTTTTGCCTTCAAGCTCAGTCACGCCATCTTTGTGTATCGTCACCACAATTGGCGCGCCCACTTGTTTCATGGCTTGGCCAACTTTTGGCAGCTCAACAAGGCCTGGGTTGGTCATAGGCGCAGTCACCATAAAAATCACCAGCAGCACCAGCGTTACGTCAATATAAGGCACCACATTTATTTGATTCATCATGCGGCGTTTGCGGGTTCTGCTCATTTATTAACTCCTTCAATAATGTTTGCAGGGGATAAAGCGCAAGGCGCAAGCTGCGCAAAAGCCGTAGACAATACAAAAAGTACGACAAGGCTTTGAGCACAGCTTGCAACGCCGCGATTCGCCCACGCAAACATTTTGATCATGATTTTCTTTGCAGAATGTTTGTAAACTCTTCCATAAAGCTTTCGTAACGCACCGATAACCGGTCTACTTTAGATGCAAAACGGTTGTAAGCAATTACCGCAGGAATCGCCGCAAACAAGCCAATTGCTGTTGCCACAAGCGCCTCGGCAATGCCAGGCGCCACTTGGCTAAGCGTTGCTTGCGCCACGCTAGATAAACCGCGAAACGCATTCATAATGCCCCACACTGTGCCAAAAAGGCCGATATACGGGCTGACCGAGCCAACTGTCGCTAGAAATGGCAAATGAGCATCTAAGTCATCTAATTCGCGGTTGTAAGCAGCGCGCATGGCGCGGCGAGAGCCTTCCATTACGTCTGAAACGCCCATTCCAGGCTGTTGTTTATGGCGCACAAATTCTTTAAAACCCGCTTCGAATATACTTGCCATACCTTGCGGTTTGCGCCGTCCGGCAGTCACGCTTTCGTACAATTTACCTAAATCGCCGCCAGTCCAAAATTTATTTTCAAATTCTTCCGATTCTGCATCAGCGCGCTTAATGGTCGCCACTTTAATAAAAATATACCACCAAGAAAACAGCGAAGTAATCAGCAAAATCACCAGCACCGCTTGCACTGGCAGGCTGGCGCCAGCGATTAAACTAAATAAAGACATGTCATTGGCAACGCTCATCATTACTCCAAAAAGTGCTTTTAAATAAGGGTTTTTGCCACAAACAATATTGCGGCGGGAATGCGGGCTGGCTTAAACGATTGGCTATTGATAAAAGCTAACTTTACCTGCGCGTGTATCAACAATTCATCGCCCATTTCATTGCCCAAGTTACAGTCCATGTCACTGTACGAGTCACTGCCCAATAATTGATTGCTGCGATAAATGTGTTGCGTGCATTGCCAGCTGCTGTTGCCAAGCGCTGTTAATTGAGATTTTACAATCAGTAAATCATTAAATTTAGCTGATTTTTTAAAGGCAATTTGCAGGCTATGTACGACAATCATCACTTTTAGATTATCTCGCAAATCAGTTTGCTCAAAACCCAAATGACGCAGCCACTCCGTTCGCGCGCGCTCTAAAAAGTTAAGATATTGTGAATGATACACCACGCCGCCCGCATCGGTGTCTTCGTAATATACGCGAATTGGCCATTGAAACTCCTGATTATTGTGCATTATAAGGCTGGGCTTTAAACGTAATAAACGCTTTTAGTCATGTTCTATTTTTTTAATTTAAGTAAAAATACATAAAATATCTGCTTTAAAAAGAAAAGGCATCCTTTGTACTTTACGCTGCTTAAACGTATGTTTAGCATGAGTTTAAGCAAGCTTTTAGACTGATATAGACTTAATATTTGCTTATAAAATAACAATTTTTGCTGAATACTTTGTAGGTAAAGTTTATTGTTTAATGTTTTGATTTTATGTTCAGCTGATTGACCAATATACACCCCTAAAACTTTTAATTGTGCGACAAGTTTTTCAACATTTTGCCTGCTACGCTCTGCGTTACTATATATAGATTTTTTTTCTTTACCCGCCACGGTTAATGATCCGCCGTGCCGCCTAAATAGCGTCAGAATTTTATCCACCAACAATATATCGCCAAGCATTCCGCAGGCAACAATGATTGAAAGATCAAAACAAGTTGAAACATCTCCTAAATCTATTATTTTGGTTGAGATATCTTCAATAAGCTTAACTGCGTTCACATTGAATATCATTTGGTGGCCAAATCCCCATAAATCATCGTAAAATGAGGGAAACTTTATTAACGTCGAACCTGTAAAGTTTGGTTGAACTACACCTAAATCTTCTAATTTTTCGTTTACGCTGCGGCTTTTATGAATAGCTAGTTTTACATTGGGATTTTGTACCAGTAAATTGCGTAAAACGAATATTTTATCTGCTTCCCAGTAGTCATCCTGATCGCAATAACAGATAAATTGACTGTTACAATTTTTGAAGGCATTTAAAAAGTTGTAAATAACGCCTGATTGCTCTTTAGTATTAAACACAAGCTTAAGCGGAATCTTTGAAATACTTTTAAACTCATTAATGATATTAATTGTTTCATCTATAGAGTTGTCATCAGAAACAACAATTTCGTCGGGCAAATCTCGTTGATTATTGATACTCATTAACTGATCATACAAGTAATCTTGACCGTTATAAGTGGCGATTGCGACCGCTATTGAAATTTTTCCCGCTTCTTTATTCATCTTAAACCTAATTATTTAGTATTTTATTGCTGCCAAGCTTCAGCCGCAGCCAATGTTTTTGGCACCGGCAAGCCAAAGTGTTGATAGGCTAAGCCTGTCGCCACCCGGCCACGCGGGGTGCGCATTAAATAACCTTGCTGAATTAAATACGGTTCTAACACATCTTCAATGGTGTCGCGCTCTTCGCCAATCGCGGCGGCTAAGTTATCTAAACCAACCGGGCCGCCGCCAAATTTTTCTAACACCGCGCTGAGCAATTTTCTGTCCATTACATCAAAGCCTAAACTATCAACATCCAGCATTTTAAGCGCGGCGTCGGCCACTTCACTGCTGACGACACCATCGGCTTTAACTTGGGCGTAATCGCGTACGCGGCGCAGCAATCGATTAGAAATGCGCGGCGTGCCGCGCGAGCGTTTGGCGACTTCTTGCGCGCCCGATTCGGTAATTTCTACTTCTAACAAACCAGCGCTGCGATGCACAATGCGGCTAAGTTCTTCAGTGGTGTAAAACTCCAAGCGCGAAACGATGCCAAACCTGTCTCTTAATGGATTTGTTAGCATACCCGCGCGCGTGGTTGCGCCAATTAGGGTAAATGGCGGCAAATCAAGGCGCACAGACCTTGCCGCTGGCCCTTCGCCAATCATAATATCTAATCGATAATCCTCCATAGCAGGGTATAAAATTTCTTCTACTACTGGACTTAAACGGTGAATTTCATCAATAAACAGCACGTCATTGGGTTCTAAATTGGTGAGTAGTGCCGCTAAATCGCCTGCCCGCTCTAGCACTGGGCCTGATGTTTGGCGCAAATTAACGCCCATTTCTCGCGCAATAATGTGTGCCAAGGTAGTTTTGCCTAAGCCTGGTGGGCCAAATAAAAGCACGTGGTCTAGCGGCTCGCTTCGGCCTCGGGCGGCGCTAATGAAGATTTCTAGCTGGCTACGCGCTTTTTCTTGGCCAACATATTCATCCAGCACTTTGGGGCGCAGCGCGCGTTCTAGCGCTTCTTCTTGCGGATTTTCGGCGGCGGGTGCAATTAAGCGGTCGGTTTCAATCATGCTTTAATTTGTATCATACTTCATGTTTTATCTACTTTTATTTTTTTACCTACTGATGTTCTTACCTACTCATTTTAAACCGATTGCAGTTTGTTTGCGCAGAATTAAGTGTGGTTTAAGTTTAGATTAAGTATTTAATTAAGATATTAACATTAACTCTCAGGCAAAACTTTCAAGCATAACTTTGCGACATAACTATCGCGCGCACCTAATTAAGTACGCTTATTAGGCATGTTGATCAAACCTACAAATTTAACACTGAGAAATTTTCAATCAATTTTTTAATTGGCACGGGGGCGCCCAAAAACACGCCTTGACCATAATGTACGCCTATATTTTTTAATTCTTTTAATATCGCGTCACTTTCTACAAATTCGGCCACGGTTTTAATGTTCATGGCCTCTGCCACGCTGTGAATTGAGCGCACCATGGCATGGTCAATCTTGTTGATGTCCATTTCTTTTACAAATGATCCGTCAATTTTTAAGTAATCCACATCAAAATTCTTCAAATACATAAACGATGACATGCCGCTGCCAAAATCGTCTAACGCAAAGGTACAGCCTAATTTTCGCAAGGCGGCGAATAAACTAATAGTGTTTTTTAGGTTTACAATCGCTGCGGTTTCGGTTATTTCAAAGCAAATCGCTGACGGCGGAATGCCATAGATAGCAAATTGCTCACTAATGTAGTCAAGCAAGCTTTTATCACTGAGCGAGGTGCCCGATAAATTGATGGAAAATGCATAATTGCATTGCTCGGCACTTTTATTTAACAACTGACGCAATGTAGAAAAAGTTTGTTTAATCACCCAGCGGTCGATATTGGGCATTAGGTGATAACGCTCGGCCGATGGAATAAACGATGTAGGCAACATATGTTTGCCATCTAAGCCCACCTTGCGAATCAGCACCTCAAAATGTTGTGGCTCTGGTATGTGCGGCGCAAAAGGTAGTGCCGATGTAAATGGCGCAACGGTTGCCAAAGGCAATATTGGCTGGCAATACAGCACAAATTGTTTGTCATCAATTTCGTCGGTAATATCGGCAATGGCTTTTACTGCCGATTTACGTTGGGTGACTTCGACATCGCCCGCATTAAACAAAAAGCTTTGATTGCGCCCGGCTTTTTTAGCGGAATAGCACGCCATATCTGCGGCATGAATGATGTCACTAACGCTTTCAAAGCTTTGATTAATAACCACCAAGCCGATACTAACGCCCACATTAAAAATTTTATCATCAAACATAAATCGGTAATCGTGCACCAGTTTTAACAGCGCATTGGTAATTTGGCTGGCGTCAGATAAGCTGCAATTTTCTAAAAGCAAACCAAATTCATCGCCGCCGAGGCGCGCTAAAGTATCGCGTTCGCGCATTCGGTTATCTAGTAGCAAGCTAACTTGCTTGAGTAATTCATCGCCCGCAGCGTGACCACAGGTATCGTTTACTAACTTAAATTGATCTAAATCTAAAAAGCAAAACACATGCTGGGCATTATTTTCATGCACGCTTTTTAGGCTACGCTCTAACCTTACTTCAAATTCGCGCCGATTAATTAAGCCTGTTAAATCATCATGTTGCGTTTGATAGCGCAACATCTTAGTCGCATCATTTACTTTATCTTGCATGCTTTCGTAAGCATGCTTTAAGCTAGTTGCCATTGAATTAAAGCCGCGTTGCAAGGTTTTTAATTCACCACTAGAATTTTCTGTAATCGTCTGCGAAAACGATCCTTCGCCCACTTTATTTACCGCGTAAGCAATTTCTTGAATTGGCTTAGTGATATTTCGGCCGATGCGCAGCGCCAAAAGCAGGCTTAACAGCAAGCCTATAAAGCCCATCACCGTAATTTTTATCAGCAAATTACGTTTAAGATCGTTCGAGGCGCGCTTACTTAAATCGATATAAATTTGCCCAATTGCTGGCTGATATAAGCTACTGTTTTTAGCTTCTTCTCCCGAAATTGCAGCAAAATCTTCAATCTCTACCAAGCTGCGGTAAACAAGCGACGTAAAAATAATGCCATTGTTATGATTCAACTCGTTCAGCTTATCTTGTTGAATTTTTAGTATAAGTGCGTTTGGCAATTGCGGACCACTTAAAGCCAAAACTTTCCCTTTATTATCAACCACCATCACAGTCATTACTTCATCATCATTCGATAGCACGCCTTGCACTAACTTTTGCAATACTTGTTTATTGCCCGAGATAACGCCATATTCGGCAGCTGGCGATAATTGTGATGCAATAATTCGGCCGCGGTCTTGCAACGATTGATTAAGTACGCCAAAAATATGCGACACTGCATAGCTGGCCAGAATAATGGCAAAGACTAAGCCTGGTATAGTGCCCAGAAATATTACTCTGGTTTTAATGCCCAAATTTTTGACATTAAATAATTGAGCCGTCAAATTTTTTGCGGCCAAATTTTGGGCATTTATAAACTCTGCTGGCTTTTTAAAAAGCTCAACCTGCCCGTTAGGTGGCTCGGTTTCATTTACCTGCTTGATAATCGAATTAATGTTTTTTTTCTTCATTTTCTGTTGTCTGGCTGTTTTCAAGCGTCAGCATTTTTTTATAAATTGCGTCTTCGTCTGTAATCGCAATATTAAGCGAGCGCGCTACTTGTAAATTAACTGCCACAGAAAAATATTTAGGTATTTGTGGCGATGGCAATTGATTGGATGCGGTTTGTGATTTAATGGCGATTTCGGCCGCTTGCCTAGCAATTTGCTTGGCGCTGCTGTAAACCGAAGCCAGCGCACCCGCTTTTACATACGACTGCGAATAACCAAACATCGGTTTTTGATGTCGATAACTGGTTAGCAAAATCGATTCAGCTGTCTCGCGGCTATAAATAGAGCGATCTGGAATTGCTAACATGGCCTCAGAGCTTTCAAGCAATTTTTTAAGTTCAGGAATCAAATCTGCATCGTTACTCACATTTTCATCTATTAATGTTAAGCCAAGCTGGTCTGCCTCATCTCTTAACAGTTCTAAATATTGTGATGAAGCAGGCCCTAATAATACACCCACTTTTTTAGCTTCTGGCAGAACCGTTTTAATAAGAGTTAATTGCCGCCAAAAAGGTTGATCGAGCACAATAGCGCTAAAATTGCCTAGCTCGCGTTTACTGCTGGCTAATAGTTGATTAAACACAGGCAAAGGCGCATAAATACCCAATACAGGCGTCGTGTGATTTAGCATACTTGCCGCTTCAAGCGCTTTAACGCCCAGCGCAATCACCAGTTCGCTATTTTCTGCAACCTCAAATTTATTCGATTCTTGCATAACAATAACATTAACTTTAAGGCCATTATTTTTGCTGTATGCTAAATTTACTTTAAAGTTATCTACAAATTCGGTATTGGCTGGCGTTTGTGATGACATTAAAATAGTGATGCCCGTATAGGCATAGGCAAATTTAATTGTAGACAAGCTTAAAATTAACACAAACCGTGCCAAAAATTTTAACCAGTTATTTTTTCTAGTACTAATCACAACCACAAACTCTTTTCAACAAACGCTTACCAACTAAAAATTAAGATTAACATTAACCAAGGCACGTCGTCCGACCGTGTTATACAGTGCAAATTCTTGATAATTTTCATCAAACAAATTTTCGACTGCAATTGACAGCTCGCCATTGGCGCGGCCTAAATTTAACATGCGCGCCACCCGCACATCGTGGCGCCTATTTAAAGCTACTGGCTGGCCATCACCCAACGCTTCAACTGCACCTGTTTGATAATAGGCGTAACTGGCATCCCAATTATGATTAAATTGATGCGTAATGAGCGCGCTAAAAGTGTCTACAGGTGCAGAATCTGTAAAGCCATTAGGTAATGCTGCTTTGTTATTGCTGCTAATATCGATGTACGAATAGTTAGCGATGATTTGTGTTTGTTTAAAAAGGCGATACTTAACTTGCGTTTCAAAACCGCGTACTTGCGCGCTACCGCCATTAATAAACGTTCTAGGCGTATTAAGCTGGGTAATATTTGGTGGTGTGCTAATAGGGTTATCTTTACTACTAATTATGTTGCGAATATCGTCATCAAACAGGCGGGCGTCTATGTTTAAGTTACCCAACTGGCCTAAATAGCCAATCTCTTTAGATAAAATGCGTTCTGGTAGCAAATTACCTGCATCTGCATAGCGTTTAAATAAATAGCTTCTGGCAGGGTTTGTAATGGGTCTTCGCGGGATTAAAGCAGCATCATTGTATTTCTCTTCAACGTAATTGGGTGTGCGTGTTGCAGCAGAAACCCCAAAGCGCAAGGTATGGTATGGCGCTAATTTAACATTAAGGCTGGCGCGCGGCGAAATATCAGTGCCAGTAAAACTATTATGTTCTACCATGCTGCCAACGTTTAAAAGTAATTGGTTGTTAATGCGCCACTCCGCGTGGCCAAATATGCGTTGCAAATTAAAATGATCGGTATTTTCGGTGCCCAGCCAATATGGCGCATAAGTGGTATCTAAACGCAAATTGCCACCCCAAACAATGCGTAAATTATTAGCCGCAGAAAAAGTATGCTGCGCCTCAATGTCATAACGATCTAGCCCAATATCATTTTTAAGGCTAATTTGATCATCGCGCAAATTAGCTGCAAATGCGTTAGCTTGTGCTTGTGCTGCGGCAAGCGACGCGCCCCTTTTTAAAGCTCTTTCTAACGTAAGTTTACGGGCATTAGCGCGTAAATTGGTTGATGTAAAGTTGTCATCAGTATGATTGCTGCTGTGATAGGCTTGCAGCGAAAAATCACTAGTATCACTCACATTATGCCGCCAACGAATCAACTGGTGGTTAGACGAAATATCGCGCATTCTGGGCACAAATAACACGAAATCTTTTGCCGCCTCGCCATCTGCCCGGTCGCCATTGGTAATGCCAAGCTCCATATTAATTTCATTGCTGGCATCTAGGCGTTTATCGGCCTGAAAATTAAGGATATTGGTGCGTTTAAAATCATTACGGTTATCTAAGCCATTATCTTGGCGATAACCTGCACTAACGCGAACATTCACATCATTAGTCCCACCAGTTTTTAAATTGCCGCTGTAGCGATAAAACGCCTCGTTGCGGCCAGTGCCGTGCGTTAGCCTGACTGACGAGCCTGATGCGTCTAGCGCATCTTTAGTGATAATGCTAATTACACCTAAAAACGAATTGGCGCCATAACTAGCGGCATTGGGCCCGCGGGTGATTTCGATGCGCTCAATATCGTCCACCGTAATGGGCAGCTCGCTCCACTGCACGCCGCCATACAAAGGGCTATAAACAGAGCGGCCATTAATCAGCACTTGCATGGCGCCAGGATAAGCCGAAGCCATACCGTGATAGCTTACCGCATGATTACTGTTGAAAATAAAACCCGCACTTTTGCCCACATAAAAGCCTGGCACCAAGCGGAACAACTCTGGAATATCCACAATGCCAGAGGCGCGAATAGTTTCGCTATCAATTACTGTTACGGCAGATGGTGAATCTTCTTTTGATTGCGCAAGGCGTGATACGGTGAGCACTGTTGGCACGTCGCCAATGTAATCGTCCTCAGACAAATTAAGCGCAACTTTTTCATCCATAGCATATGCCGCAGTGGCGTTTAGCACGCAAGCAGCGATTGCAAGCTTTTTGAAAAGATTTAACATATAGACACGCTTAAATAGTGACGCTTAAATTTGCGAATTAATACCGTAGCGCAGATTACAAACCTAATTTAAATGATTCGTCTTAATATAACTTTTTACCACGTAAGCGATGGTACGTCTATGCCCCAAGAAGGTGCTTAAGTTTTATATAACCGTATTTTTAAGATCAATAAACTATTTTTTTGGCTGAATTTTGGTTTTAAATTTCTGCCAAAATTTTCTAACTATTAACAACAAAGGGATACCAATCAGTAGCCACGGAATCGCGCTCACCACAAAGGTAATCAAGCCAGCAAAGCTTTCCATCATCACTTGCCCAGCATCCTTGATCGCGCGCGCCACAGGTGCAAAAAAGCCTTGCTGGCTAATGCCTTGCGCAGCGCTAAAGTCAATATTAACAGCCACTAAATCGGTTTCTAGCGACAAGGCTTTACGTATGCTGGTAAAGCTATCTAACTCGCTTTGGGTGCTGGCCAGCTGCGTTTCTACTGCAATTAAATCTTTAAATTTGGCTGATTTATCGGTCAGCATGGCGCGCAATCTATCGCGCAGCTCGGTTAAGTTTTTTATGCGCGCATCGGCATCTACCACTTGATTGGTTTTGTCTTCACTATCGCGGCCGTGTTGCATCACCTCACCATTTTTGGCTAAGCCATCAAAAAATATTTGCACATTGCGCGGCGGCACGCGCACACTAAGGCTGGCAGAGGGTGGATTGTAGGGCGTTTCTTTATTGTAATTGGCGCTTAATAATTGACAATTTAGCGCCTCACAATGTGCCACAGCATCATCAAACGCTGTTTGCATTTGGTTGGCAGGCGTTTCTATTAGCAAATGATGGCGCAGCGCAATATATTTTCTGGGCGCAGCATTATATGCAGCTGGCTCAGAAATTTCAGTTAAACTTTGCTCGGCGCCGCCAGCACCCGCGCTGTCGGCGGCCACATTTTCAGCTGCCATTTTGGCTAATGGTTCAGCAGCGGTGAGTTGTGTAACGGGTTGTGGCGGCGGCTTAGCGGCTGGCGCATATGGCGGCGCGCCTTCTTTGCTACAAGCACTTAATAACACCAAAACATACAAAATTTGTAGTATTTTCATGCCAAAATTGTCCATTTTAGCTCCCGTTAATTGTTGATAATATACTATTTTGACAGGCTTTTTAACGCTTGCTTAATGCCGTCTGCCACGGTAACTTCTTTTGGCAACAATTTAACTGCCGCGCCCGCTTCACGTTCATTGTAGCCCAATGCAATTAATGCGTTCAATACATCGTAACTGGCCGTTTTTGGTAAGCTGGTTGTAGTGGCAGAGCCAGTCACTAAAAATTTATCTTTAAGCTCTAATAATAAACGTTCGGCGGTTTTTTTGCCGATGCCAGGAATGCGCGTGAGCATGCCAACTTCTTGCCGATTGACCGCTTCTACCAAGTCATCAATCGCCACGCCACTTAAAATAGAAAGTGCCGATTTTGCACCAATACCATTTACTTTAAGCAATTGTTTAAACGTAGATTTTTCTTGCTCACTGCCAAAACCATACAATAATTGCGCGTCTTCGCGCACCACAAAATGAATCAGCAATTGAATTTGCTTGCCGATTTCGGGCAAGTTATAGAATGTACTCATCGGCACTTCCACTTCATAACCCACGCCGTTGCAATCCACAATTACCTGCGGTGGCGATTTATCAATTAGCGTACCATTTAAACGTGCTATCATAATTTGGGCTTTTCTAAAATATTTCCAACAATTAACCTTTTAAAATCATTATAGCTAAATGAGGCAAGGCGCGAATTCAATTTTATGAATGCGCATACGGGTTTGTATGCAATTGAATAAAATTGAAAGCGCAACACAGCATCATGACGCTAGAATGCTTTTAAATTAGGCGACCATTTTTTACTCGAAATCCTGCCGTCGCCAACTTGCCCAACCCCTGCCCGCCATGCGCATGACAAATGGCGCAAGCTAGCGCATCGGCCGAATCTGGCTTGGGCGCGGTGGGTAAATTTAATAATCTTTTCACCATTTCTTGCACTTGCTCTTTTTGTGCATGACCATTGCCAACCACTGCTTGCTTAACCTGTAAAGCCGTATATTCTGCCACGCTTAAATTGCGTATTACCGCCGCACTAATGGCCGCGCCGCGCGCTTGGCCTAGCAGTAAAGTGGATTGCGGATTAACATTTACAAACACTTTTTCAATCGCCACTTGGTTTGGGCTATAGGTATCAATCACCTCAAACAGCCCGTCTAATATGACTTTTAGGCGTGCTGGCAATTCTTCTCGGTCGCCCTCATTTTCATTCACATTCTTTTTGGCCGATGCGGTTTTTATGACCCCGCTTGAAATGTAAGTGATTTTACCACTCGACTTTTGGCTATCAATTTCAATCACACCAAAGCCCGTTAAGCGCAGGCCTGGGTCAATGCCGAGGATTCTTATGGTACTCAAATTAATCCACAATTACATTAAATTTAAGAAGCATTTTTGGCAAAAAATCATCCAAATTTTGAATATGCTCGTCATTCAACTCAATCAAATTAAATCCATATTTTTTGTATATTTCCTTCTTCTTTTCTTTACGCTCTTTGTATTTAGGGTCATTTTCTAAGCCCCAAAATTCAATATAAACTTTTCCTGCAGGCACATAAAAATCACAATACAGCTCTTCTTCCACAGGTAGCAAGCGTTCATAAGCATGAACAATTCCTGAAAAATACAGCCAGTTATCAATCAGCATCTCTGCCCTAGAGCGAACTTGATGTCCGTCTGTCGCTCTATGCAGAGGTTTAAATTTGTCTAGCTTTTCCCTGTACCCAACCTGTTTTTCATCTTTCACTTCAACTTGTAATTTTTCTGGGATACCCTTTGATTCTTCGTCCTTAACTCCTAATAACTCGCGAACTGAGTTAGCTAATATTTTTGATGTAAAAATTGCCTCTGGCCACATTACAAAAGGAACGCCTGACTGACGACTTTCCCGGCTTTCAGCATGCAATTTTTTGCCCTGGCTAGTTGGAATCCAGCCTTTTTTAGAGCGCTCAATCCAACCCAACTCAGATAAAACCTGATTTAACTTTCTACTCTCAATTGCATACTTTTCACCCAATGCTGTTGAAGTTAAATAGTTAATGTGCTTAGTTTTATCAACTTCCGCTTTATCTGCAGTTGCATTAGTTTTACTTTTATTTTCTACCAACCAATGTTTGTAACACATGGTGTAACCTGCTTTTGATACGGGACTTTCACATTCAGCACTTGAGCATTTTGGTAATTTTTCCATTCCTATTCCTCAATCACAGCCGTCGTATAGACATCTTGCACATCATCCAACTCTTCTAACATATCCAATATTTTCTGCATTTTCACTGCATCTTCACCTGTAAAAATGGTTTCCATGGTTGGTTTCATA
>JAYTEL010000110.1:0-5245 GCA_043735225.1 Methylotenera sp.
TAAACTTGACGACATGAAAGAATCAAAAGTAGCCATGGTGTTTGGCCAAATGAACGAGCCACCAGGCAATCGTTTACGCGTTGCGCTTTCTGGTTTAACGATGGCGGAAAAATTCCGTGACGAAGGACGTGATGTATTGTTCTTTGTGGATAATATTTACCGCTACACTCTGGCCGGTACAGAAGTATCTGCGTTGCTTGGCCGTATGCCATCTGCTGTAGGTTATCAGCCAACGCTGGCCGATGAAATGGGACGTTTACAAGAACGTATTACATCGACTAAAACAGGCTCTATTACCTCTATCCAAGCGGTTTATGTACCTGCGGATGACTTGACCGACCCGTCTCCTGCAACGACTTTCCAACATTTGGATTCAACCGTTGTGTTGAGCCGTGATATTGCTTCACTTGGTATCTACCCTGCGGTTGACCCACTAGATTCTACCTCACGTCAATTAGACCCATTGGTGGTTGGCGAAGAGCATTACAACGTGGCGCGCTCAGTGCAACAAACGCTACAACGCTATAAAGAATTACGCGACATTATTGCAATTTTGGGTATGGACGAGTTATCGCCAGAAGACAAATTAGCCGTTGGCCGAGCGCGTAAAATTCAACGCTTTCTTTCACAACCATTCCACGTGGCAGAGGTATTTACTGGTAGCCCAGGTAAATACGTATCATTAAAAGACACCATCAAAGGCTTTAAAGCCATTGTAGCGGGCGAGTACGATCACCTGCCAGAGCAAGCGTTTTACATGGTGGGCGGTATTGAAGAAGCGGTAGAAAAAGCGAAAACTCTTAACTAAGTAATTTTAATTAAAGTTAAAACAGTGGAGTTGAGGCAACTATTATACAAATTGCTTCAATTGGCTTTTATAGAAATTAGGGATGAGTCATAAAATAACGGAGATATTAAAAATATAGTTGCACTAGGTGATTTGTTTCACAACTTGCCTCTTGCATAAGAGATAAATGATCCTGACTATGATGTCTTGTTGAATAAACTAATTAAACGGCATCGCTCAACCAAAGCCTTAGTGCTTAGGTAAAAAATAATACCCCGATGAATAATCTCTAATAGATTGTTTTAGAAATCTACAAGGAATAGCATGGCAAATACAGTTCATATTGATGTTGTAAGCGCAGAAGCAAGCATTTTTTCAGGTGAGGCCGAGTTTGTGGTCGCACCAGCTGGCGCGGGTGAAGTGGGTATTTACCCGAATCACGCGCCAATGATTACCTCTATAAAGCCAGGTGCGCTACGTATTCAATTAGCCGATGCAGCAGAAGAAGTGGTGATTTTTATCTCTGGTGGATTGCTAGAAGTGCAACCTGGCAGGATTACAGTGCTTGCAGATACCGCTATTCGTGGTGCTGATTTAGATGCTGCTAAAGCGAATGCAGCCAAAGAAGCGGCGCTGGAAGCAATGAAAAATCGTACATCGGACATGGATTACGCAAAAGCGCAAGCTGAGTTATCTGAAGCGATGGCGCAAATTCAAGCAATCGAGCGACTTCGTAAAAAAACACATTAAACTTTATATGTGTAAAAAAAGCAGCTTTGGCTGCTTTTTTTGTGAGCGCCGACTTTATACTTTACAATGCTATTAACTCTTAATTGAATGTTTTTCAATGTCAGAACTCATTAAGCAACCTGTACTGAATATTATAATCCTTGCCGCAGGCAAAGGCACGCGTATGCACTCTAACACGCCTAAAGTGTTACATTGCATTGGCGGCGCTGCTATTCTGGCGCGGGTTATTGCTTGTGCTAAGTTGCTGAATCCACAAAAAATTATTGTGGTGTATGGTTTTGGTGGTGAAATTGTGCGCGAAGCATTTGCACATGAGAACATAATTTGGGTCAATCAAGCTGAGCAAAAAGGCACAGGCCACGCCGTGCAACAAGCTTCGCCGCATTTAAATGACGATTCAATCAGCCTGATTTTATTGGGTGATGTACCATTAGTTGACGTTGAGGCCTGCAAGAGTCTTATTGATCAAGCAGAAAATAAATTAGCAATACTTACTTTTAATAAATTAGACCCCGCCGGTTACGGACGTATTGTGCGAAATAAGTTGGGAAACGTGTGCGCTATTGTAGAACATAAAGACGCAACAGAAGCGCAACGCAAAATTACTGAGGTTAATACTGGCATTATGGCGATGCCAAACGCGCAACTAAAAAGTTGGTTAAGCCGCTTAAACAATAACAACGTGCAAGGTGAATATTATTTAACAGATATTGTAGAACTTGCTGTGCAAGATAATATAAATGTAGTTGCCAAGATCACGTTAGATGAATGGTCCGTTACCGGTATTAACTCAAAAACTGATTTAAGCCTAATTGAACGAATTTACCAAAGCCGCGTTGCACAAAAACTATTACTGCAAGGCGTTACATTAAAAGACCCAGCACGATTAGATGTGCGCGGAAACCTAAATTGCGGGCGCGATGTTGAAATTGATGTGAACTGCGTGTTTGAAGGCGATGTAACGTTGGGCGATAATGTGAAAATTGCTGCTAATTGCTTGATTAAAAGCGCAAATATTGCATCCAACACACAAATTTTGCCGTTTACACACATTGAAGATGCACTTATAGGCAAAAATAGTCGCATTGGGCCATATGCGAGGTTGCGCCCAGGCACTACACTAGCGGCTGAAACGCATGTAGGAAATTTTGTAGAGCTTAAAAATTCGCAAGTGGATATTGGCAGCAAAATCAATCACTTAAGCTATGTAGGCGACACGACTATTGGCAAAAATGTAAATATTGGCGCTGGCACTATTACTTGCAATTATGATGGTACAAATAAACATCGCACGATTATTGAAGATGGCGTTTTTGTAGGCTCAGACACGCAATTAATTGCGCCGGTAACAATCGGCAAAGATGCAACCATCGCGGCTGGCTCAACCATCAGTAAAGATGTACCTTCTGGCGGGTTAACAGTTTGCCGCGCAAAAGAGCAAAAAACATATGCAGGTTGGCAACGACCGCTAAAAAAATAACCGATTAAAAGAAATTTGTAGGAGCGACTTCATTCGCGAAAGCCAAAGCCATAGAATATGCCCTAGGGTATTCGCGAAAGCAGTATTGCAATCGCGAATACCCCAAGGCACTTTCTGCCCTTGACATTCACCCTTGAAAATTAGCTTCTACATCAATTGAGAAAGCAAAAAAATGTGTGGAATTGTAGGCGCAGTCGCCAGTAGAAATGTTGTATCAACCCTAATTGAAGGCTTAAGCCGCTTAGAATATCGCGGTTATGATTCTGCAGGCGTTGCCGTGCTTAATAGCCACGGAATCGAGCGCGTGCGGGCGATTGGCCGTGTTGCGGCAATGACTGAAAAAGCAATCGATGCTAATTTAAGCGGCTTCGTTGGCATTGGCCATACGCGCTGGGCCACGCACGGCGGCGTCACCGAAAGTAATGCGCATCCTCACGTTTCCCCTAGTAATTCTGGAGGCGAAATTGCCGTGGTACATAATGGCATTAACGAAAACCACGATGAACAGCGCGATAAATTAAAAGCGCTTGGTTACGAATTTACCTCGCAAACCGATACCGAGGTAATTGCGCATTTAATTCACTATTATCACAAAGATTTACCATTACTAGCCGCCACCCAAAAAGCGGTGGCTGAGCTGACAGGTGCTTTTGCAATAAGCGTAATCTCGGTTAAAGAGCCAGAACACATGATTACCGCCCGCCTTGGCTGCCCGTTATTAATTGGGCTAGGCGAAGGTGAAAACTTTATTGCATCAGACGTTTCTGCGGTTTTATCGGTGACGCGTAAAGTGATATATTTAGAAGATGGCGATGTGGCGGATGTGAGGCGTAGCGGTGTGACCATTTATGGCCGCGATGGCACTTTAGTTGAGCGCAAAATTCACTTTAGCGATGTGTCGCTGGCCAGCATGGAGCTTGGCCCTTACAGCCATTTTATGCAAAAAGAAATTCACGAGCAGCCGCGCGCCTTAACAGATACGATTGAAGCGTTAATTGATAATAATCAATTTTCAGCCGAGTTATTTGGTGATGACGCTGGCGAAGTATTTAAACAAACTGATAGCATTTTGATACTTGCGGCGGGCACCAGCTATTACGCGGCGCTCACCGCTAAATATTGGCTCGAATCCATCGCAAAAATTGCCACTAATGTAGAAATTGCCTCTGAATATCGCTATCGCACATCTGTTGCAAACCCAAAGCAACTCATAGTGACCATTTCGCAATCGGGCGAAACGCTCGATACCATGGAAGCGTTAAAACACGCTAAATCATTAGGTCAAAATTTAACTTTAAGCATTTGTAATGTACAAGAAAGCGCGATTCCCCGCGCCTCAAAATTGGTGTTTTATACGCGTGCAGGTGCGGAAATTGGTGTGGCCTCAACAAAAGCCTTTACCACGCAATTAGTTGCGCTATTTGTGTTAGCCGCCACGCTCGCCAAACAAAAAAGTGTTTTAAATATAACGCAAGAGCAAGAATATTTAACTGCGCTACGCCAATTAGGCGGCAGCATACAACACGCGCTTAATTTAGAGCCACAAATTCGCGAATGGGCAAAAGCCTTTGCTAATAAGCAACACGCCCTATTTTTAGGCCGCGGCATCCACTACCCAATCGCCCTAGAAGGCGCGCTTAAACTTAAAGAAATCTCCTATATTCATGCCGAAGCTTACCCTGCGGGCGAGCTTAAACATGGCCCACTGGCACTGGTTGATAGCGATATGCCTGTGGTGGTGATTGCGCCAAACGATAGCTTGCTAGAAAAAGTAAAATCCAACATGCAAGAAGTACGCGCCCGTGGTGGTGAGTTGTTTGTATTTGCCGATGCCGACAGCCATTTTGTTGAATCTGAAGGCGTGCATGTTATCCGCACCCCGCGCCACGTGGGGGTGCTCTCCCCTATTTTGCATACCATTCCTGTGCAAATTTTAGCTTATCACGCGGCGTTAATAAAAGGAACGGATGTAGATAAGCCTAGGAATTTGGCTAAGTCAGTGACGGTAGAGTAGAAGATTAATGTCTTATAAAATCAAGTTTTATTAGTTTTTTTATTGAGTAGGTCGTTAAGTTTTAAAAGTATAAAGTTGGTGAACTCAGGGTGATTGAATATGCTTGATGCATATTCATAACCTTTGACGCGACTAATAACATGTTGATATGCTTTTTCAGCATCGTTGTTTTTGTGAAATGCGTTAGCAATTAATGCATTTAGTGACTGCTGAA
>JAYTEL010000111.1:0-3039 GCA_043735225.1 Methylotenera sp.
ACTGCACGATTATCTTTCATAATTTTACGCGCAACTTCCATTTGCGCCTCAAACTCTAGGTTGTGTGGCGTAAGATTTAAACCGTTAGGGTTTTCAGTCACAAACAACTCATCACCTTTGCCTAGCTTCATTTTAGCCAAAAACTCTTTAGGTAAAATAACGCCCAGAGAATTACCAATTTGGGTGATTTTAAGGGTATTCATGATGCTAACTCCGTTAAATGTTATAACAATAGTTATACTATATTTTTGTGCAGCTTTTGTAAAGCTAGGTAACGAGATTTACCAAAAGGCTAATCCTCTTCACGTCATACCGACGAAAGTCGGTATCCAGCGTCGTTAAGTAATGCTCGCCAGCTTGCTGGCTTTAGTAGCGCCTATCAGTTTTCCCGATAAAGTCACTGGATTCCGTGTCAAGCACGGAATGACGAAACTAAAAAACCAACTTAGCATCAAGAATAATTGATACCTAACGTCTTAAGTTCCTCATTGATTTTCATGTATCTAAATTGATAATGAACGATATCTGCATACTTTTTCTCAACGGCAACTATTGTTTCTTTTTCTTTTATTTTTCTCAAACGCTCTTGTTCAGCAAGAGATTTTTCTTCTTCCGCTTGCTTTGTTTTACGAATTTTATCTACAATTTTTTGTAATCTAACTTCCTCTTCACTTTGCGCTCTAACCTCATTTAACTTTTTTCGCGTTTCTTCTTCAAGCATGCGCTTATTAGCATCTTGTTTTTCTTGTTCTTGCTGTTCTTTTATGGCAATGTCTTCTTGTATGCTCTGAATGTTTTCTAAAATATTGGCTCCTTGAACAGTCCAAAAATTATCAAGACGTTTAGCTTTAAGATTTTGTAGAATGTAATCGATGTCTTCTGCGTTACTTTTATTGGTTCGCCCCGAAAACCATATAGTTCCCCATGTTTTACGCTGGTCGATATGCAATTCTGTGCCTTTAACAGTTATTATTTTTCGTCTAGCTCTTTTTTCAGCTAATACCTGTATTTTTCTACTCTCAAAATCGTTTACTTTAACAATTGCCATATCAAAAAATTGTCTAGCAACTTCGTCAGCTTCCAGTATATATTTAGGCTTTACTAACCACTCTCTAGTCGTCCTAAACTCTCCAGAAATTGTTGTCCCAGTAATTGCATCCCGAATATTTGTAAGACTAAAGTCCGACTTCAATAAAGAACTTATATTAATTTGAATAGTTGGAACACCTAACAACTCAAGATCTGAAATCTTTTCTTTATCACATTCATGGGTTACCACAATTTCTATATAAATTTTTTGACCTTTATACATTGCAGTGATATCAGGCTTTCTGGATGTACCTTCGGCGCGTTTTTCACAATAGGTTTCTGAAAAAGTTATCCGCGATTTCATACACCGTTGCTTTACATGAGATAGTTTTATTGCCAATTCTTTGTTTGAAAAAAATTCAATTTCAGATAAAGTAGATTTTGGATTACTTTCCTTGAATTCACTATAGATGCTTTCAAGATGGTGTTTTGACATACCTCTCGGCCTAGAAAATGTTGGGTTATACTCTCCTAAATATAACTTTTTTTCATCACAAATAAGTTGGATGGCCGATTTGTGTAGTGCTGTTTCCACTGCACCTGCACACTCCGCACCAGATTCATGTGCAAATGACCAGCCTTTATTAATTTCACCTTGTCTTGCAATCAAACGATCACCACAACACAAGCAAATGCAATCACAAGTGAGGCCGTTCGCAGCATCACGAATGGCAATTAATTTACCTGAAGAATGTTTAGCAATAGTAAGCTTAGGCATGATTAAACTAGTTATTTTTAGAACCCTAACAATAAAACAAACCCTTTTTAAAAAACCTAATTTTTTAAATCGATGTAATTCGCAAACAATACACTAATTTTTATGTATATAAAATAAGCGAATTTTAATCTTAGGGGCATGCGTGATTGTTTGGTAAAATAGCCTTATAAATTAATTAATTGCAGACTATTTTGACCACTCTTAAAATCATTAAAAAACCTGGCGATGCGCCAATTGCAAGCAAAGCGCCTGTACGCCGCGCTGACCCGAATAAGCGCGATCGCACAGTTGCGCCGCCAAAGCCTGTGGCTAGGGTTGATGATGTTCAATCCGCTTCTAAAAACAAAATAAATGCTAACTTTAAACCGCAAGAAAAAGTCAAAATGGATTCCCGCGTGCGCAAGAATGACGAGCGGGCAACCAAGCAAGAGGGCGCGCGGCAACGTAACCATCGTTTTGATGGTAAGGCGCATGGCAGCCCGTTTGCAGAGCAAGTGGGTGAAGACAAGGCTAGGGAAAATAGGTCTAGCGAAAGCAGGCCTGCCTATGACAAACCTGCCTACAATAAGCCTAGCGAAAATAGACCTTTAAGAAGCGAGTTAAAGGCTAACTTTGCGAGCGAATCTAAACAAGCTGAGTTAAAACAACCAAACTCTATTCAAACAGATTTTAATCAAACAGTACCAAAACAGCACAAGCCCGCTGGCGTTGATACGCGCGTGACACCGCGGCCCGATAAAAACGAGCCGCAATATCGTCAAGCGCCGCGCCGTGGTGGAAAAGTGCGCGATGGTTATGATGGCACTGCAACGCCGCAATACGGTGCCGCAGCTAAAGCGGCTTATAAATCGTCCCCTGTAAATGTAGAAATGCCGCGCTTATCTAAAGTGATGGCAGAGCGCGGGCTTTGCTCGCGGCGCGAGGCAGATGAGTGGATTATTAATGGCTGGGTGAAGGTGGATGGCGTGATTATGGAAACGCTGGGCACGCGCATAAAACCAGATGCCGAGATTATTATTAGCGGCTATGCGCATGAGCAGCAAGCCGAGCAAGTGACGATTTTGCTGAATAAGCCTGTGGGTTTTGTAAGTGGGCAGGCTGAAGATGACTATGAGCCAGCCATTGTTTTAGTACATCCCGATAACGAATGGTTGGATGACCCAGAGCTAAACCAGCATCATGCCAAAGAATTTCAGCGCGGGTTTTTGCATGGCTTAGCACCCGCAGGCCGC
>JAYTEL010000112.1:0-13340 GCA_043735225.1 Methylotenera sp.
CGTAATTAGAATAATATCGCAAGAATCCCAGCCCAGCTCAATCATCTCAGCGCGACTCATCGGCAACATGTTGGCCGTGCCAAAACGCTTCGCCCAATATGGACGATAGGTGTAAATGGGTTTAGCGAGATTGTTGGTGTAAAATTCCATGGAAGGCTAAAAAATAGCAAAGCAAGTATTAAGACTGCGCATTTTACGCGGTAATGATTTGATTAAAAAGCTTTTTTATCAATTGTGTAATAGCTGGCTTAAGAATATCATCACCATTATGAATAAAATCACCAATAAAACCACCTACGCAGTTTCGGGTATGACCTGCGGCGGCTGTGTAGCCCGCGTTAAAGCGGCGTTGGATCAATTTTCAGCAGACGTAAAGGTAACACTAGAGCCGCCGCTAGCGGTGTTAAGCGCGCCTAGTATTAACATAACTGCACTAAATGTCGCACTCAGTAAAGCTGGAAAATATAAACTAACTGAACTTAACACTAGTGAACTTAATACTAGTGAAGTTAATGCTAGTGAACCTAATATTAGTGAATTTAAAATTAGTGATTTAAGCAATGATGAGGCAAAAAATAGAGAGTTAAACAAAGCCCCAATTATTGCCAACGGCGCGATTGAATCAATCAGTTGGTTTGCCACCTATAAGCCCTTGCTATTGGTTTTTGCATACATTCTATTGGTAACTTTTGCCGTGGAATATATCGCTGGGCAATTTGAATTACACCGATTTATGCCTAATTTTATGGCAGGCTTTTTCTTGGTATTCTCGTTTTTTAAAATGCTCGATTTAGCAGGTTTCGCTAACACTTACAGCATGTACGATGTACTTGCCAAGCGCTTTCATGCGTATGGATATTTTTACCCGTTTATTGAGCTAAGTCTAGGCACCGCATATCTATTGGGCTACAGACCGATGCTCACAAATGTCGTTACGCTAATTGTGATGGCGTTTTCTAGTATTGGCGTAATATTGGCGGTAATGAACAAACAGAAAATTAAGTGCGCCTGCCTTGGCACAGGCTTTAATTTGCCCATGACAACAGTGACGATTATTGAAGATTTGCTGATGGCAAGCATGGCGGCTTGGATGTTGGTTTAATCTTAAAATTTTATCAATATCCGCAATTGCAAAAATCCGTTCAAAGTGCGCTTGTCCAAACATGTGTAAATTGCCTTTGACAAGCTCAGGCCGAACGGAAATAACCCAAGTTAAAACATGAGCAATAGCTACTACCAACTGAGCACCGGCCGGGTTGCGGCAATTGACGGCGATTACGATTTTCCACCCTTAGAAAACGCCTTAATTGAGCCAAATGGCTTAATTGCAATTGGCGGCGATTTATCTGCCGCGCGGCTACTAAGTGCTTATAGCCAAGGCATTTTCCCGTGGTTTAACCATGATCCCATTCTTGGGGACGATCCTATTCAATGGTTTAGCCCAAATCCGCGTATGGTGTTGTATCCAAACGAGCTTAAAATCTCGAACTCGCTTAAAAAAACCATCAATCGTAATGGCTTTGAAACCCGCACTAATACGAGCTTTGCAGCGGTAATTACTGCGTGCAGTAAAACTCCCAGAGACGGTCAAGCGGGCACGTGGATAAGTCCTGAAATGATTGCCGCCTATTGCAAATTACACGCGCTTGGCTACGCCATTTGCGCCGAATCTTGGCAAAACGGACAATTGGTTGGCGGCTGTTACGGCGTAAAAATTGGCCGCATGTTTTATGGTGAAAGCATGTTTCATACGCAAACAAACGCCAGCAAAGTTGCTTTTGTACATTTGGTTAATTACCTGCAAAATCATCAAGTTGAATTAATAGATTGTCAAATGAAAACGCCATTATTAGCAAGCTTTGGCGGCCGCGAAATACCGCGCGACGCATTTATTAACAATTTAACCCAATTGCTGTAGAAGCGGATTTATCCGCGATTGCTGCCTAGTTGCACAATTGCTTCGCGGATAAAATCCGCTCCTACAAGTTTAGCGCTATAATTTATTCATGACACTACCATCTGAACCCGCATTACATAAGCTACAATTTTACGTCACCACGCCATATGCTTGCGGCTATTTGCCTAATCAGCTCGCGCAAAGTTTAATTGCCACGCCACATCATTTAGTGGATGCTAATATCTACAGCGGCCTCATACATCAGGGCTTTCGGCGTAGCGGCAAGTTTGCCTACAGGCCGCACTGCGAAAATTGTAACGCTTGCATTGCAGTGCGCGTGGTGTTGCAAGATTTTGTGCCCAACCGCAGTCAAAAACGCGCTTTTAAACAACATGCTGATTTAAGTGCGCGCGTCATACCGCTTGGTTATATCGATAGCCATTTTGCGCTGTACACCGCATACCAAGCCGCGCGACACCCCGATGACAATTTAAAAAAACAAGCCGAAGCGCATCGCACCGCACACATTCAGAACGAGGCCGATGAATACCGCCACTTTTTGTGTCAAAGCAATGTAGAAAGCTTAATGGTGGAATTTAGCGACACCAACAACCAAGTAAAAATAGTTAGCGTCATTGATATGGTTAACGACGGCGTATCGGCTGTTTACACGTTTTACGACACCAAATTTAACACCAAGTGTAATACCAAATGTAATACTAAATGTAATACCAAATGCAATATAAGCGAAGCCAAAACCAGCTATGGCACCTATTCTATTATGTGGCTAATTGAATGGACAAAAATGCTTGGCCTGCCCTATTTTTATTTAGGTTATTGGATAGCCGAAAGCCAAAAAATGGCTTATAAACAAGCGTTTAAACCGCAACAAAAGCTGATTGATGGCGAGTGGGTTTAGAAACTATTTTACAAATATAGTTATTTTACAAACATAAACATCTTACAAATATAACTATTTTACAAACATAGCTACCTTACAGACATAGCTGGCATAAAGTTGAGTTAAAGTAATTTTAACTCAAAATTAATCCAGGTCTGCTCACTACTTCTGCCTACTGCTCCCTACTGCTCATCCAGCGCCGCCAAATATTTCATGCGCATTTAAATCTAAATAATGCATATTCACAACACGCGATTTGCGCTAAAACAGTGCTGCACAACTGAGTTATATTTAACAAGTTATATTTTACAGGTTGTATTTTACAGGTTGTACTTTAAGTAAATTAGCCGCAGATCTGGCTGATACAGCTATTACAAATTTTTAACCACTTAACTGCGTTTTCTTAATAATTTACAATGACTAAGCTGCAATTTATTGGCGTATTTTATAAGTTAATATGCTTTAGTCATTATTTTTATATTAAATATCAGATAAAGCTTGGCGTATTTTTGCCTCTTTAATAAATTGTTGCACTGCAAATAAAGCCACCATACCAAATCCCACTTTATTAAATAAATCGGCAATGTTGTAAATAAGCTCGCGCCAGATTCGTAAACTTGGGTCGTTTGAAATTAATGTAATAATATAACCAAGCGGGTAAATTGCCCAACCGATTAAAATAAACAATTTTAATTTTGATAACCCAGCTTGTATTGGGCCCAATTTATCGGCGCTAGCTTCGGTTACTGTTGAGTATAAAATAAACAAAATAAACATCCATGCCAACATAGAGACGCCAAACATTGCAAACCCAATTAAATTAAAATCTAAACTTTTGCTTGAATTAATTGCAGTTTCTCCAATAAAACCAAATAAAATCATCATAACATCTGCCACAATCACCAATGTTGCAATCGATCTGCCTTTTTCATCACTACCTAATAACTGGGGAAACTTTAATACAATTAATGGCGTAGTTACAATCCAGTCAATATAACGCAGCACAGTTGGATATTGGCCGTTTTTAAGAGTATCGGTGCCTAGGCCAAACTTGTAATTCATATAGGCATACATCACAGCCGCCATAAAACAATACACTGCCGATGTTGCTACTGACGATTGATATTCTACTGGCACAGCACTTTTCATTAAACTAAAATAATAAGCGCCGCCCATCATGGCTAAAAATGCTGCCGCGAAGGTAAATTGTGTTGTCATAATTAAATCAAACTGCATGTGTACTACTCCTTAAGTTTCAATCAATTTATTGTTAGTTAAAATATTAGCTAAAGACCTGATACATATGAAAATTTTGCTGCAAATTGGTCAGCTTTTTGAGCGTTTGCGTAAATGCTAATGATTTTTTTAAGCCCCATCATCATGGCAAATAAATCCATACCGTTCTCGCAACGTTGAATTTTTGATACTACCATTTCAGCATCTTTGCCCAATAATTGCATAATCTCGCGGGTCATATTGTCACGCGCCTCTAAGAAGCGAGCGCTGTTGTCACCACTAGAAATAGTATTAGCAAACGATGGCGCAGGGCTTGGTTGCTGTTGCTTTTGTTGATAACCTTGCTGATTATTTTGTTGGATAGTAGCTTGAAAAGCTTGCGTTTCGCCAACTGACTCAATGTAGCCTTCATCTTTAAGGGCAGCGAGCACCATAATAACTTCTGGCAAGCTGGGATTAATCATTTGAATATCTTCGTCAGATTTGGCACCATCAACTAAAATTAAATAAACGCGCAACCTTAGTTGTAGACCTCTGCTGCGAAGAGCCACTTCCTCAACGCCCTTAAGTGTTTTTTTGTAAGTTATTGCCATAAACTTGTTAATGCCCTTTATAGTTGTTATTTTTAAAAGTTTATGTTGTTTTATTAAAAGTCATAAATAAACGCCAGCAAATTTATTGTTTATTTACAATTTTTAGTCGTTAAACTTTAATCTAAATAACATTGCTTACATTAAAACAATATTTTAGAGCAAAAATACAATTTAATAAACTATACGCAATAAATGTGCCACAAAGGTAAAAGCTGCAATACTTAATCATATTAAAAGTGTAAAAATAGGTTAACTTAAAGACAATTATTATACAAAACATATAATTAACTATTGCATGATTAAACCAAACATTAAGCAAAATAGGTAAGCATTTAGCTGGCGATGTAGTGTTTGCACTGCCAAACCTTGTTAACAACACTGACAATAGTGACAAAAAAACCACACAATGTTAAATTTTAGTGACAATTTTTGTATTACTAATGCTAATTGCTTTTGGATTCTTCACCATTTTGCTGTTTTTTTTGCAAATAAAAAGCAAACAAAGTCATTGAGTTTACATTAAACAATAAAGCTTAAACCACGAATTATTTCTGCATCGCTTATATTTTCACCTTTTTTAATTTACTGGTGTGCAGGCTGCTTGAAAATCGTCAATTGCAGTCTGACTAATCTCAATTTTCACGCCTAAGCCCGTCGGTTTACGGCCTAATAAAACGGGCAGCATATTCAATTGCGGCACGTTATAACCTTGCATCAATACAAAGTGGCCATATGACAGCGGCGTCAACGCTAACACGTCAAACACGTGGCTTACAAGGCGTACCAGCCATTTTGGCGTGTTAATTTGTAAGGCGTTTGGCTTGTGGATGCTAGCGCGCAAAGTTTGCAAATACTGCCCAATTGTCATCACGTTATTGCCGCCAAGCTCAATTATTTGCAGTCCTATTTGTGAATTTAGGCACAAATTTGCAACCGCCTCACCCAAATCAATCACCTGCAGCGGCGCGACTAAACCTTGGCTTTGCATCACAAATTGCAGCGGCCATATGGCCACGCGCCTAAACCATTTGGCGCCACAGCCGCCTTCGCCATCTAGCAAGCTTGGCCTGACAATAATCGCATCTGCGCCGCTGGCCAAAATGGCTTGTTCGCCCCAATATTTACTGGTAATAAAGCCACTTTTTGCGCTAGCTGATAAACCAATTGCGGATATGTGAATGAGTTTTACGCCGGTCTGAGCGCAAGCATCGGCAAGGCTTTTAACCGCAAATGTGTGAATATTTGCATAAGTTTCGCGCTGATTTAAAAGCCCACGCTCGCGCAAAATGCCCACTGCATTTACTACAATATCAAAGCCATTAATGAGTGAAAGCCAATCTTCCGCTTGCTGCATATTCTGCATTTTTACTTGTAGCTGATTGTTATGTATAGAAAATTTTCGACTGCCAATCACCACTTGCGCACCTTGCGCTTGTAGCTTGGCGACAATATTGCGCCCAATAAACCCATTACCACCCAATACTAAAACTTTCATGCGGCTCTTTCTTAAGCTGTGATATTGATATACTTTTTTAATTTCTGTATTTTCTGTATTGACAGAAATATATGATAGATGTGATAATGTGTCAACTAATATCTTTAAGGCCATAAAGTGAGTGATTCAACAGAATTAAACAGCGAGCGCGAACATTTGAACAGCCCAGTACAGCCAAGCGCTACAATACAATTAAGCGAGCTTGGCAACCAATTTGTGTTGCATTGGGGCGAGATGGGCACGCGCTGGGGAATAAACCGCACGGTTTCGCAAATTCACGCTTTACTTTATTACACAGGTAAACCCGCCAATGCCGAACAAATTGCTGATGCGCTGCAAATTGCGCGCAGTAATGTTAGCAACAGCCTGAAAGAATTACAAAATTGGAAGCTGGTTCGCATCACCCACATGATGGGCGATAGGCGGGATTATTTTGAAACCTCGCTGGATATTTGGGCGCTTTTTAGCACCGTCATTACCGAGCGTAAAAAACGCGAATTTGACCCAACCGTACAGTTTTTACAAAGCTTTTACAACGACAATACATTTAATAACAATGAGTTAGAAAGCAAAAAACGTGTCAAAGAAATGCTTGATTTAATGCAAACTGTTTCAGTTTGGGGCGACGAAATGATTAAATTAAAACCCGAAACGCTAACCAAAATTATGAAATATGGCGCAAAAATAAAAGCCCTTATCGGTGGTGGCTAATTTTTTAAAATATAAGGAAATCACATGCAAATTACCTATCCATTAACAATTTATTATGACGCCAGCTGCCCGCTTTGCGCAGCTGAAATGCACACCATTAAAGAAACTGATTTTGAAAATAAACTAATTCTGGTTGATTGCTCAAATGACCAATTTGCCGAACCTGCATTTTGCCCAAGCAACAAAGCCGCCATGATGGCACGCATTCACGCGGTAGACGCCGCCGGCCTTTGGATTAAAGGCGTAGACGTGTTTGAAATTGCCTATAAAGCAGGCGGATTTAACAAGCTAGGCCAATTTTGGGGCAACAAAGCGCTGCGCCCATTTCTCACCCGCGCCTACCCGTTAATTGCGGATAATCGTCATTGGCTAAGCAAAACGCCGCTGCCCTATTTATTTAACAAAGCGCTGCGTTTAATGGCGCCAAATCAGACAAATTAGTATTTCAAAACAAATTTACAATACAACGATGTTACAATTTTGTTTTGTGTAAAAAGTTTTTTGTTTGAAAAAATTAGTTATTTTTGGGGTGGGTTTAATCGGCGGCTCGGCGGCGTTGGCTTTAAAAAAAGCCCAATTCGCGGCGCATATTGTGGGCGTCGGGCGCAGCGAAAATGGCTTGCAACAAGCCTTAGATTTAGGCGTTATTAATGCCGCAGAAACCAGTATTGAAGCGGCTTGCAACGATGCCGATTTAATTTTAATTGCCGCGCCTGTGGCGCAAACCAAAGTAATTTTGCAATCTATTAAGCCGCACTTAAACAGTAAAACCATCATTACCGATGCAGGCAGCACCAAAGTCGATGTGATGGCTTGCACACGCGAAATTTTAGGGGCGCAATTTTGCCAATTTGTCGGCGGTCACCCAATTGCAGGTGCCGAAAAATCTGGCGTTAGCGCGGCAACTGCCGATTTATTTATCGGCAAAAACGTGGTGTTAACGCCAAGCCCAGAGACCAGTACTCATGCGCTTGCAAGTACTGTACAGCTTTGGCAAGCATGCGGCGCAAATGTGCGTGAAATGAGCGCCGAAAATCATGACAGTATTTTTGCCGCGGTGAGCCATTTGCCACATTTGTTGGCGTTTGCGCTAGTAGATGACATTGCTAGCCGCCCAAATGCCGAAGAGTTATTTAGTTTTGCTGCCAGCGGTTTCAGAGATTTTACGCGCATTGCAGGTAGCAGCCCAGAGATGTGGCGCGACATTAGTCTGGCCAATAAAACGGCATTACTGAGCGAAATTAGCGCCTTTGAAAAAGAATTAAGTCAATTAAAACAATTGATTAATAATGAAGATGCCGCAGGTTTGCATGCGCTGTTTGAGCATGCCAGCGAGGCCCGAAACAACTGGGATAAATAGCAAAAGAATAACTAGATGATTTTAAATACAACTATTTTGACCAGTATTCCCGCGCAGGTGGTAATCCACCTTAAGGTTTGAATTTAAGGTTTGAATTTAAGATTTGAAATTAAGATTTGAAATTAAGATTTTAATTTAAGCTTTTAAAGTCAACATGAATTCCGCTTGTGCGGGAATGACGAAAGTTGATTTTTATAATTAATTTATAGATTGCAATTATGGAACAACGACACCAACTAGAACAATTAACACTCCCTGCCGCAAATCGCGCCCAAGGCCATATTACCTTACCTGGCAGCAAAAGCGTCTCGAATCGCACGCTATTGCTAGCGGCGCTGGCAGATGGCGTGACTGAGATTCGCGATTTATTAGTCAGTGATGACACAGCGCGCATGCTTGAAGCATTGGCGATTTTAGGCGTTAAATGCGAAAGTGTTGCCGAAAACGCATGGCGTGTGCATGGCTGCAATGGCAGCTTTCCAAATAAAGGCGCTTTCGATAATACCGCTGACTTATTTTTAGGTAATGCAGGCACTGCTTTTAGGCCGTTAACTGCCGCGCTAGCGCTGTCTAACGGGTATTACACTTTAACTGGCACGCCGCGCATGCACGAGCGGCCGATTGGCGATTTAGTCGATGCTTTGCGTCAAGTTGGCGCGAATATTGATTATTTAGGCGTTGAAGGTTTTCCGCCGCTAAAAATTTCACCGTTAATTTCAACTGCTCAGTCCACATTTCCACCCTCTCCCCAACCTTCTTCCGTCAAGGGAGAGGCGGATTTATCAGCTGCCGCGGCGACACACACAATCCCTTCGTTATCCTCTCCCATCAAGGATAAAGGCGCTATTCACATTCGCGGTGATGTTTCTAGCCAGTTTTTAACTGCGCTATTAATGGCGTTGCCGCTGACTCAGCAAGAAGCCACGATTGAAGTAATTGGTGAGTTAATTTCTAAACCATATATTGAAATTACGCTGAATTTAATGGCTAAATTTGGGGTAATTGTTGAACGTAATGGTTGGCAAACATTTACCATTCCTAAGAACGCAACATACATCTCACCTGCACAAATTTTTGTAGAAGGTGATGCGTCAAGCGCTTCCTATTTTCTGGCTGCTGGCGCGATTGGCGGTGGGCCAGTCAATGTCAAAGGGGTTGGTCAAAACAGTATTCAAGGGGATATAAAATTTACTGAAGCACTCGAAATGATGGGCGCAACTATTCTGCTGGGCCAAAATTTTGCTGCGTGTGAGCACCGCGATGATTCGACTGATGGCATTTATAACACAACCATCAACATTAAAAGTAAAAGTAAAACCAAGCTAAAAGCAATCGATTTAGATTGCAATCACATGCCCGATGCCGCCATGACGTTGGCCACAACCGCCCTATTTTGCGATGGAACAACCACTTTGCGCAACATTGCCAGTTGGCGCGTTAAAGAAACCGATCGCTTAAGCGCGATGGCGACCGAGCTGCGAAAAGTGGGCGCAATTGTTGTTGAAGGCATTGATTTTATTAGCATTACGCCGCCCGCAACGCTAATACCAAACGCAGTGATTGACACTTATGATGACCACCGCATGGCGATGTGTTTTTCACTGGTCAGTATAGGCGGTGTTCCGATTACAATTAACGACCCAACATGTGTAGCCAAAACCTTCCCCAATTATTTTGAAGAGTTTGCAAAAATTGTTAGATAACTTAAATATACCTGTCATTGCCATAGACGGCCCATCAGCCAGCGGCAAAGGCACGGTGGCAGAAAAAGTGGCCGATGCGCTTGGTTATCATTATCTCGACTCTGGCGCACTGTATCGAATTGTGGCTTTTGCTGCATATCGCAATAATATTAAATGGAATCAAGCAGATGCGCTGGGAGATTTAGCGCAAAATTTGGATGTTGCGTTTAAACAGGGCGACATTTTTTTAGAGGGTGACCGCATTACAGAAGCGGTTCGTAGCGAAGAAATGAGCCGCGGCGCAAGCGAAGTTGCGATTTACCCAACAGTGCGGGGCGCGTTACTTACTTTACAACAAAGTTTTCGCAAATCACCTGGTTTGGTTGCCGATGGCCGTGATATGGGCAGCGTAGTTTTTAAAGACGCTTCACTAAAAATATACTTAACTGCGAGCGTAAAAATTCGCGCTGAGCGCCGTTTTAAACAGCTTGTTAGCAAAGGTATTAGCGCCGATTACGCGCAAATTTTAACCGATTTACAAGCGCGCGATTTGCGCGATAGCCAGCGCACAGTTGCGCCGTTGATGCAAACTGTTGATGCACATCTTTTAGACACAACCAATTACAGCATAGTGCAAGCGGTAGAATTTGTGCTTGCAGCCAATCAAAAAGATTCTAATCATGTTGTTACAACTATTTATTAATATCCGTATAAAATGTTTTAAGTCATTGAACAGTCGATATTTTTTGTGTAATATGTATGGCTGCGTTGTGTTTTTTTAAGCATAATTTTTAATAACTACCCCGCTGCTCGGCGGGAATGCTAAAAGCGATTTAATTGCACTTTGCAAATAAATGACTTTAAGTAATTTTTTAGGTAACTTTTTTTAATGGCTTCTACTTCTAATTCAACTCCATCTTCAATGGAATCCTTTGCCGCGCTTTTTGAAGAAAGCTTAGCGCGTCAAGAAATGCGTTCTGGCGAGGTTATCACCGCCGAAGTTATCTTTATTGATAGCGATCATGTGATCGTAAACGCAGGTTTAAAATCTGAAAGCGTGATTGACGTTGCAGAATTTAAAAACGCTGCAGGCGAGGTCGAAGTGTCTGTTGGCGACTTTGTTAAAGTATGTATCGAGAAACTAGAAGATGGTTTTGGATCTACGCAGCTATCTCGCGAAAAAGCGAAGAAAATGCAAGCTTGGCTCGATTTAGAAGACGCCATGAACGAAGGCCGCGTAGTTAAAGGCTTTGTCAGCGGTAAAGTGAAAGGCGGTTTACGCGTTTCTGTAAACGGCATTATGGCTTTCCTACCAGGTTCATTGGTAGATGTGCGCCCCGTAAAAGACACCACGCCTTTTGAAAATAAAGAGTGGGATTTTAAAGTCATTAAACTAGACCGCAAACGTAATAACATCGTGGTTTCTCGTCGTGCAGTGATGGAAGTAAGCGCTGGCGCAGATCGCGAAGCATTAATGGGTTCATTAGTTGAAGGCGCAACGGTTAAAGGTATTGTTAAAAACATCACCGATTACGGCGCGTTTGTCGATTTAGGCGGTATTGACGGCTTATTGCATATCACCGATCTAGCATGGCGCCGCGTTAAGCACCCATCAGAAGTGCTAACAGTGGGCGAAGAAGTGGAAGCGAAAATCTTGAAATTTGATCAAGAAAAAAATCGCGTATCACTCGGTATTAAACAATTAGGCGACGACCCATGGGTTGCGCTAACCCGCCGCTACCCTGTAAGCACGCGCTTATTTGGTAAAGTGTCCAATTTGACTGATTATGGCGCGTTTGTTGAGGTAGAGCCGGGTATTGAAGGTTTAGTCCACGTGTCAGAAATGGATTGGACTAACAAAAATATTCACCCAGGCAAAATTGCGCAATTGGGCGACGAAGTTGAAGTAATGATTTTAGAAATTGACGAAGACCGCCGTCGTTTATCACTTGGCATGAAGCAATGTAAAGCCAATCCTTGGGATGATTTCTCTGCAACGCACGCCAAAGGCGATAAAGTGGCTGGTCAAATTAAATCAATCACCGATTTTGGCGTGTTTATTGGCTTGCCAGGCGGTATTGATGGCTTAGTGCATTTGTCTGATTTATCTTGGACAGCTACTGGTGAAGAAGCGATTCGTAACTTTAAAAAAGGGGATGAGTTACAAGCCGTTATTTTAGCCATTGATGTTGAAAAAGAGCGTATTTCATTAGGCGTTAAGCAGTTGACTGAAGATCCATCTGGTGCCACGCCATCTTTATCTTCATCAGAAGATAAGTCAGCAAAACCTAAAGCAAAACCTGCAAAAACCAAAGCTGAAGCTCCTTCAGCTGAAGATAATGCTGCAGCCGCTGGTACTACTAATCTTGGTGCGCTTTTAAAAGCCAAAATGGACAGCAAGAAATAAGCTTAAATTTACCCGCGTCTATATTGGTTTTTTTTTGCCGATATAGATTTGCGGGTTTAGATTTACCAGCATAGATTTAAAACTACTTATCGTCGAATTTTAAAAATTAAACTAAAGGCAAGCATAAGCCATGACAAAATCTGAACTCATTAATTTATTAGCTGAGCGTTTTTCGCAATTAGTTGTTAAAGATGCTGAGCTATCGGTTAAAGCTATTTTAGATGCAATGACAGATAATTTGTCGACTGGAGAGCGCATCGAAATCCGTGGTTTTGGTAGTTTTAGTTTAAATTACCGTCCCCCGCGTTTAGGCCGTAATCCTAAAACTGGCAGCAAAGTGCAGGTGCCTGCCAAGCATGTGCCGCATTTTAAAGCAGGTAAAGAGTTGCGTGATCGGGTTGATGCTGCTTAATAAAATTTTTTAAATTAAGCATTAAGATTTAGATATAAAAAAGGCGCAACTATGTGCCTTTTTTATTGCTTAAACTATTGCGCTTTAAATACAATACAAGAAACAGAGTATTCGGCGCTCTTTATAAGCTGCTCTTTATAAGCTGCTCTTTATAAGCTTAAGTAAAATAATCAGTTAAAATAACCAAAATCAAGCAAATGAAGCAAAATGAAGCAAAATATGATGCGAATCTCTCAACCAAATGACCATTGAATTTGAATATTGGTGGCTGCTTGCCCTGCCTTTGTTTTTTACACTTGGCTGGATGGCGGCGCGTGTTGATATTAAACAGTTATTATCTGAATCAACCGCACTGCCAGCGGCCTATTTTAAGGGCTTAAACTTTTTGATTAGCAATCAGCACGCAAAAGCTGTCGATGCTTTTACTGAGGCGATAGAAGCCAATACCGATTCGCTTGAATTACATTTTGCTCTGGGCAGTTTGTTTAGGCGCACTGGCGAAACCGACCGAGCAATTAATATGCATTTAAATATGCTCGACAAAAAAGAGTTAACCGAAAACCAAAAAAGCGCAGTTAAAGCCGAACTAGCGCAAGATTATTTAAAAGCAGGTTTATTCGACCGCGCCGAAGAGCTATTTAAAAGC